>SVTS01000017.1 GCA_015063645.1 Oscillospiraceae bacterium
GATTGGGGTGCAGGGGAAAGGAACTTCGGCGTTTGAGATGGTCCTTTCCCCTGCCCGCGGCATTCGCCGCGGAAAAGGCTGAATTTGTTTATTTTGATGTATCTTCATCCTTAAGTTAATGACATTGCTCCCATGAGGATCTCCTTTTTAATCAGTCAATGGACTTATCGATATTGAAACGGGTAATCTTGCGGGAGGTATTCTTCATGAATTCCTCGGAGCGGAGTTTGATGTGTCCGACAGCCTTATAGGGAGCCATGCGGGCGTTGATCTTCTTGACCTCCTCAGAGAAGTACGCCTTCACATCCGTGATGCCGCGCTTCTCGATCTCTTCCGCGTCGGGGTAAATCTCCGCAACGATGATTTCACGCTCTTCATTCTTGCTCTCGCCGGCATATACGACAACTTCCGCAACGCCGGGAACTGCGCTGATCTCATGCTCGATCTCTTCCGGATACACGTTCTTGCCGTTGGCAAGGATGATGATATTCTTGATACGTCCGGTGATGTAGATCCAGCCCTCTTCATCCAGTTTGCCCCAGTCGCCGGTGTGGAAATAGCCGTCTTCATCCATCACGGCTGCGGTTGCTTCCGGATCCTCGTAATAACCCAGCATGACGTGCGTACCCTTGACGCAGATCTCGCCCTCGCCGTCCTCGTCCGGCTCATGGATCTTCACCTCAGAAGCGATCAGCGGGCAGCCGACGGAGCCATCCTTGCGGTACTGGTTACGGTTGCAGGATACCAGCGGAGAGCACTCAGTGATGCCGTAACCGTTCAGAATTACGATACCGAACGCCTCGAAGGTGTCGATGATATCCTGGCTCAGTGCGGCGCCGCCGCAGATGATCATCTCCAGCTGACCGCCGAAGGCGCTGAGCACATCCTTGAACAGCTGCTTGCGCATGTCAATGCCGACCTTCATCAGACCGCCGGAAATCTTCATGGCTTTGCGCAGAATTGCAGCCTTACCGCTCTTCTCCGCCATCTGCCAGATCTTCTTATACAGCGTTTCCACGAACAGCGGGACAAGCACGATGTGCTTGGGCTGCTGTTCCTTCATTTCCTGCATCAGATAGCGCACGCCGCTGGAGAAATACAGCTGACTGCCCAGACCGTAGTGACCGACCAGATTGACCGTAGAGCCGTATGTATGATGAGGCGGCAGAACGAACATGGTCTTATCGGAAACGGTGAACTGCAGCATACCCATATTCATATCGGAAGTGATATTCCGCTGGGACAGCATTACGCCCTTGCCCTTGCCGGTGGTACCGGAGGTGAACACGATGGATGCCAGCCGGTCGGGATCGATCTCATAATCGTCATAGGAGGTATCGCCCTGTTCCAGTTTCTCCACGCCGCGCTCGATCAGAGCTTCCAGCTCGGATGCCCAGTCAGCGGAGGTTTCGCCCATGCAGATATACTTGGTTACGCCGGGGATGCGCTCACGCAGTGCGCCAATCTTCTCCTCCACGGAGGGGCTGTAGAAGACTGCGCAGCAGTTTGCGCGGGTGATGATATTGACGATATCATCCGGAGGCAGCTCGCGGTCGATCGGCACGCTGACGGAGCCGGATGCACCCAGTGCAAAATAGACACTCGCCCAGTCGCAGTTTGCCTCACCCATGAGGGCTGCCTTCTGATCACGGAGACCGAGGTCGATCATACCCGTGCCCAGTCTGCGCACGCGGTCACATACCTGGTTGTAGGACGCAGTCTGCACCTCTTCATCTCTGGGATTCTTCCGCCAGGAAAAAGCGATCCTGTCGCCATAGCGCTCGGCGGCTACCTGAGTCAGCTGTCGGAAATCCACATAGGGAACCGTCTCGTAATAGGGATAGTTCTTGTGCTTGTTTTTCAGATTCATTTCTATACTCCTTAATCGCCGTAAAAGGCTAATGGTATACTATTTCGGCAGGACCACCGTAAACGATGTTCCTTTACCCACTTCGCTTGTATAGCTCAGCTGTGCTCCCACCATATCGGTGATCCGCTTCACCAGAGACAGCCCCAGTCCGTTGCCGGAAAGGCGGCGGGAAGGATCTCCCTGATAGAATTTTTCAAACATATGCGCCATGATATCGTCATCCATACCGATACCGGTATCTGTCACGGTGACTGCAATCTGCTTCTCCCCTTCCCGGCACAAAACAGTGATACTGCCCTCCGGCGGAGTAAATTTGACCGCATTGGAGAAGAGGTTGGTCCAGACGTGAGAGAGGATCTCCGGATTCTGCACGTAGTTCACTTCGTCCAGATCCATTTCCACATTCAGCCCTTTTTCGCTCCACTGGGATTCCAGCAGCAACATGCAGTCCCGCAATTGTTCATCCAGGGAAAACTCCCGGCGGTCCGTGACAATCTGCTGATGTTCCAGTTTGGTGAGAAGCAGGATATTGGAGGACATGTTCGCCAGATACTCCGACTCGTCGGCGATGATCTTGGTGAACTCCGCCCGCTGTTCGGGCGTGATATCATCCTCCGCCAGCTGGCGGGCAAAGCCTCGTATGGAAAGGATGGGTGTTTTGAACTCATGGGAAAAATTGGAAATGAAATCCCGGCGGAATATTTCCACGCTGTCCAATTCCCGCATCATCTCATTGAAGGACTGAATCAGAATACCCAATTCGTTGTTGCGCATCACCCGGCGCGGTCTGCCCACGTCGTCCTCCGGAATCGGCTCGCTGAAATTCCCGGCGGCAACCCGTTTGGTTGCCTTGGTCAGCGCGTTCAGCGGATAGACAAAGTGCCGGATCAGGAATCCGGAGAGAACGGTGGAGATAACCAGACTCACCACCAGGGACAGAATCGCCACAAGCAGCGGAGCCATGTGGAACTTATCGATCACACCGAAGAGATACAGTGCCACCAGCGCACCGCAGATAACGGCGTTTGTGGACAGAATGATCATAAATACCACTACGGTAAGCAGAATATTCAGACGATAGCGCAGTTTCATGGAACAAAACCTCCCGCGAAAAGACGCTTACCATATTATTATATCATATTATCTTTAACTTTTTATTAACAGAGTTCAAAATAATGAATTTTTTTCAATCTTCACCCTGCCCTTGCATTCTGCGCCGCGATGTGGTATACTATACTGAATAATTTTGTAAAATCACAGGACGAGAAACTTATGACAAATCAGGAAGAAATCTCCCGTCGGCGGACATTTGCCATCATCTCCCATCCCGACGCGGGTAAAACCACTCTCACGGAAAAATTCCTTCTCTACGGCGGAGCGATTCAGTCCGCCGGTTCCGTCAAGGGAAAGGCTGCGGACAAGCATGCCGTCTCCGACTGGATGGACATCGAAAAAAAGCGCGGAATCTCCATCACCTCCTCCGTCATGCAGTTTGAATATGACGGATACTGCATTAATATTCTGGATACTCCCGGACATCAGGACTTCTCCGAGGACACCTACCGTACGCTGATGGCGGCAGACAGTGCCGTCATGGTCATCGATGCCGCCAAGGGTATCGAGCCGCAGACGAGAAAGCTGTTCAAGGTCTGCGCCATGCGCCACATTCCGATCTTCACCTTCATCAACAAGATGGACCGCGAAGCGCGGGATCCCTTTGATCTGCTGGACGAGCTGGAAGGGGAATTCGGCATTGCCACCTATCCGATCACATGGCCCATCGGATGCGGTCTCCGCTTCAAGGGCGTGTATCACAGAGAATACAAGAAGATTATCTCCTATGCTGACGCCCACCGCGGCCGTGAGCGGCTCTCCTCCATCGACTGTGCCATCACCGATACCGAAAAACTGGATGAACTTATCGGCAAGGAGCCCCGCGAGGAACTGGTAGAGCAGGTAGAGCTTTTGGACGGAGCCGGTGTGGATTTTGATCTGGAAGCGGTTCAGAACGGTAAGCTCAGCCCGGTATTCTTCGGCTCTGCCCTGAACAATTTCGGTATCGAGACATTTCTGGAATGCTTTCTGCGCATGACCACTTCTCCTCTGCCGCGTAAGACGGAGGGTGAGACGGTCTATCCGGAGGACGACCGTTTCTCCGCGTTTGTATTCAAGATTCAGGCAAACATGAACAAGGCGCACCGTGACCGCATCGCGTTCATGCGCATCTGCTCCGGCAAATTCGAACGGGGTGAGAACTACTGGCATGTACAGGGCGAGCGCGAGCTGAAGCTGTCCCAGCCCCAGCAGATGATGGCGCAGGAGCGTGCAGTCATCGATGAGGCATATGCCGGCGATATCATCGGCGTATTCGATCCGGGCATTTTCTCCATCGGTGACACGGTCTGCGACAAATCCATGAAAGTGCGGTTCGAGGGAATCCCCACCTTTGCGCCGGAGATTTTCGTTCTGGTGGAACAGATCGACTCCATGAAGCGCAAGCAGTTCGCCAAGGGCATGAACCAGATCGCCCAGGAGGGTGCCATCCGCATCTTCTGCGAACCGGGCGGCGGTCTGGAGCGCGTTTATGTGGGCGTTGTAGGCGAGCTGCAGTTGGATGTACTGGAATCCCGCATGAAGAGTGAATACGGCGTGGAATACCGCAAATATGCACAGCCGTATCAGTTTATCAAGAAAGTGCCCGAGGGCGTGGATATAAAATCTCTGAAGCTGTACGAGGTCAAGCACGTACAGGATTTCCGGGAGAACAACTATCTGCTCTTCCCCACGCAGTGGCACATCACCCACGCACTGGAACACAATGAGGGACTGAAGCTGGAAGAATACGGCGATCAGAAGGAGGACTGAGCTCATGGATGAGAGAATTTCCCTGTCCATATTCAATATACAGGACCGTTTCGGCGATATCGGTGCCATCGAATTCGCCCATGATATCGGTCTGCGGTATGTGGATTTTGATCTGTGCCGCTATGATGCGCACAAGGAGAATTCTCTGTATGCGTCTGACGATCTGTCCGCAGTCGCAAAGCATTTCCGCGAGGTACGTGCCCGCGCCGATGCTCTGGGTGTGAAGATTGCCCAGACCCACGGACGCATCAAGGCATACAATCCGGATGACAGCTGGAACGAGGGTGAGCTGAAAGGCTTCATCTGCGACGCGCTGGCAACGGAGATTCTGGGCGCACCGTACTGTGTGGTACACGGCGTACATCTGGGGCTGGATACCTCAGCGGAGGAGCATATCCGGACAAATCTGCGGATGTTCTCCGATTTTCTGCCCCACGCAGCTGAGCACGGCATCTGCATCGCCTCGGAAACACTGGGCGATACCCATGCGCCCGACGGACGGAACGGTCTGGATTATTTCGCCGGGGAAAAGGAATTTCTCCGCATGCATTACCGCATCTGTGCGGAGAATCCCCGTTATAAAGAATATCTCTGCTGCTGCATGGATACGGGTCACACCCACAAGGCAACCCGTTTCGGTGTGGCACAGCCGCAGGACTATATCCGCATGATCGGACCGATGCTCCGCTGTCTGCATCTGAACGACAATGACACATGGACCGATCAGCACAAATTCCCGCTCTCCGGTGCCATCAACTGGGACGAGGTCATGACAGCGCTGGAAGATATCGGCTATGACGGCGTATTCAACATGGAAGTATCCCTCGGTCGGTACGGCAAGAGCGAATCCATTCTCCGTGCGCACGCGATTTTCGCCATGGAAGTTATGAATGAGATTCTGGAAAGCAGAAAATAAGAGAATTGACGGGGAACCCTTTTGGCAAAAAGGGTTCCCTGTCCCCCTCCCAAAAACTTTTGCTGAGAGACAGAATACATATTTACGGAAAGGGCGCAGAACCATGAAAAAATTTGCTATCGTTTATCCGGCAGCCGCCGATCCCACGGAGCGCAAGGCGGCAGAAATTCTGACGCAGTGTCTTCTCGATTACACACTGGAGTATCCCGTATGCGTAAGTGCCGACTGCGCGGACACAGGGGCTTTCCGCTGTCTTTTCATCGGTAGAAAAGAGGATAATCCGTATCTGGCAAAAGAAAATGTTCCACACAAGCCGGAGGCATATTCCATCCGGGTACAGAACGACACCGTATACATCACGGGCAGCGACAGCCGCGGGGTGCTGTACGGATGCGTGGATTTTTACAACAAATACGTCGTCCGTTTTGAATTCACACACGAATCCGGGAACTATTACCGCAATATTTTTGACGGGGTTCTGCCGGATTTTGCCTTCACATCCGCACCGTCCGTGCAGTATCGCGGCATATGGACGTGGGGACATGTGATCTACGATTATCGGGGCTTCATCGATGCGCTGGTGCGTCTGAAAATGAATTCCGTCATCATCTGGAACGATCATCCGCCCATGAATGCGCGGGAGATGATCGCCTACGCCCACGAATGCGGTGTCCGCGTGATCTGGGGATATCCCTGGTTCTGGGACACCCGGTGTGACAAGATCGACATCGAAAAGGCTTACGAAAGCGGCGACGCGATTCTGCAGCAGTATGAGAAGCAGTACCGGGATCTGGGCGGGGACGGCATCTACTTCCAGTCCTTTACCGAGCTGCACCAGGAGACGATCGGCGGTGTGCTCATCGCCGAGGCGGTTACGGAATTCGTCAACCGCACGGCAGCAAAATTCCTTGATAAATATCCGGAGCTGGAACTGCAGTTCGGACTGCACGCCACCTCCGTTTCCGAAAGACTGGAATACATCCGCCGCACCGATCCGCGTATCCGTATCGTGTGGGAGGACTGCGGTGCATTCCCGTTCTCCTACATTCCCGAGGACGTGGGTAATTATGCGGAGACGGAAGCATTCCTCTCGCGGATCACCCGTCTGCGCGGGGATGACGAACGGTTCGGCGCTGTATTCAAGGGGCTGACCAAGCTGAAATGGAGCGAATTCGAGCATCCGGCAGGACCGATGTATATCGGCACCAGCTCTGCGCAGATGCAGGAAAACCGCATTCTGCGCAAGAAGAAGATCTGGCGGTATCTGCAGGCGCACTGGCTGATCAACGCGGACAAGGCACTTGCCATGACGGCCCAGATCGTCCGTGAAACGGGCGGCGGAACGGATATCCATGCACTGGTGGAAGACGGCATGCTGGAGAAGCAGATCCCCTATCCGGTGGCGCTTCTGGCGGAAATTCTCTGGGACTGCAGAGGCGATCTGCGGGAGATGATGAGCCAGACGGCACTCCGGAACTGGGTGGATTTCATGTAAGTCAGCCTATAATTATGCATGAATCATAAATTTTTTCTCAAAGCCCTTGACAAGCATCCTGCGCGGTGCTATAATAACCCTATCATAGAAAAACGGAGACAACGTATCATGATGCAGAACGTATTCGCATTTGCATATTATTACTTTTACTTTATTAAGTGATTTAATGAGGTAAGAGTGATTTTTGCTGCGGATATTCGGTTGTCCCGTGATTTTTCCGGGAAGTTCAGCCTCACAGTGAAAACACTGTGAGGCTTATTTTTTTAGATTATTTATACAAGGAGATAGAGATATGATTGCTGTACTGAAAAACGGAGCTACCGACAAGCAGATCGAAGGTATTATTGAATGGATCCACACGCTGGGTCTGGAAGTACATCTCTCCAAGGGTCATTACCAGACGATTCTGGGCATTATCGGTGACACGCAGAAAGTGGACGAGGATCTGCTCAGCGGTCTTGAGATTGTGGAATCCGTCAAGCGGATCAGCGAGCCGTTCAAAAGTGCCAACCGCAAATTTCACCCCGATGATTCTGTCATTAAGGTTAGCGGCACGGAAGTGGGCGGCGATGCGTTCACATTTATCGCAGGTCCCTGCTCCGTGGAAAGTGAGGAGCAGATTATCGGTATTGCAAAAGAAGTCAAGGCACTGGGCGCAACGATGCTCCGCGGCGGTGCATTCAAGCCCCGCACCTCTCCCTACGATTTTCAGGGACTGAAGGCAGAGGGCATTGAGCTTCTGCTGGAAGCCAAGAAAGAAACCGGTCTGCCCATCGTGACGGAGATCATGAACGCCAATCACCTGCCCATGTTTGAAGAAGTGGATGTGATCCAGGTCGGTGCCCGGAACATGCAGAATTTTGAGCTTCTGAAAGAACTGGGACGCACCAGAAAGCCGATTCTTCTGAAGCGCGGTCTGGCAAACACAATCAAGGAATGGCTGATGAGCGCGGAATACATCATGGCAGGCGGCAATGAGAACATCATTCTCTGCGAACGCGGCATCCGCACCTTTGAGACCTACACCCGCAACACGCTGGATATTTCCGCGGTTTCCGTACTGAAAGAGCTGACGCATCTGCCGGTGATCATCGATCCCTCCCACGCCACGGGCGCTGCCAAATATGTAAAGCCCATGGCACTGGCAGCCGCAGCTGCCGGTGCGGCAGGTCTGATGATCGAAGTACACAACGATCCCGTGCACGCGCTGTGCGACGGACCTCAGTCGCTCACTCCCGCACAGTTCGGTGAAGTTGCCGAGGGCGTGAACAAAATTCTTACGGCACTGAAGGCGTAAGAAATAAAAAAACACGGGGCAGGAAGGTGGTCAGGGCGCTGCCCTGAAACCTGTCGGGGCTCTGCCCCGGCCCCGGCAGGGGACATTGTCCCCTGCCCCCCGGTCATTATTGAGTAAAGGTGGAATTATATTATGACAGTCGGAATAATCGGTCTCGGTCTGATCGGCGGATCGATGGCGAAAGCATACAGTCAGAGCGGCACGGATACTGTTCTGGGATGGGATATTGACACGCCCATACTGGAATACGCCCGTCTGCGTGGAGCAATTACGGACGTGCTCACGGATGAGAAGCTTCCCTCCTGCGATCTGCTCTTCATCGGTCTGTATCCGCAGGCGTCCATTGATTATCTTACGGAGAAAGCTCCGCTGATCGGCAAAAACACCGTGGTGATCGATCTTTGCGGTACCAAACGCACGGTCTGTGCCGCCGGATTTGCTCTGGCTGAGCAGTACGGATTCACTTTCGTTGGCGGACATCCCATGGCGGGACGGCAGTTTTCCGGCTTCAAATATTCCCGCTCGGACATGTTCCACGGCGCGCCGATGGTCATCGTACCGCCGCGTACGGACGACATTTTCCTGCTGGACCGCATCAAGAAAATGCTCGCTCCCGCCGGCTTCGGACGTATCACGGTTTCCTCCGCGGAAAAGCATGACGAGATGATCGCCTTCACATCCCAGCTGGCGCATGTGGTTTCCAACGCCTATGTAAAAAGTCCCACGGCACGTACCCACGACGGCTTCTCCGCCGGATCGTACAAGGATCTGACCCGCGTTGCAAAGCTGAACGAATACATGTGGAGCGAGCTGTTTGTGGAAAACAAAGAATTTCTCACGGCGGAGCTGGACTGTCTGATCGGCGAGCTGACCAAATACCGGGATGCTGTCGCCGCAGGCGACACGGACACGGTACGGGAACTGCTGAAAGACGGTCGGGAACAGAAAGAGCGCATTGACGGAGGCGCACAGAAATGAAATCGATTCATGTACAGGTATCCAAACCCTACGATGTACTGATCGCACGGGGCATTCTGGATGAAGCAGGCAGCCGCATTGCCGCGGCACTGGGACATAGCCGCACCATGATCGTCACGGACGACACGGTGGACGCGCTCTATGCCGCACGGCTGGAAAAATCCCTCACAGATGCGGGGATGGCTGCGGAAAAATTCGTAATTCCCCACGGGGAAGCATCCAAAAACATGCGCACCCTGACGGCGCTTCTGGAAGCGCTGGCTGAAGCGGCATTCTCCCGCGGAGATATCCTCATCGCACTCGGCGGCGGTGTTGTAGGAGATCTCACCGGATTTGCCGCCGCCACATTCCTGCGCGGCGTCCGGTATGTGGGCATTCCCACCACGGTACTCGCCTGTGTGGATTCCTCCGTCGGCGGCAAAACCGCCGTGGATCTGGATGCGGGCAAGAATCTTGCCGGTGCGTTCTGGCATCCGTCCATGGTTCTCTGTGATCCGGACACGCTGTCCACACTTGCCCCCGAAGTCCGTGCGGACGGCTTTGCGGAGATCATCAAATACGGCATGATCGGCGACGCGGCGCTCTTTGATATGCTCCACCATCCGGACACAATGGACATGGAAGAAATCATCGCCCGCTGTGTACAGGCGAAAGCCGATATTGTGGAGCAGGACGAGCTGGACAACGGTCTGCGGAAACTGCTCAACTACGGTCACACCGCCGGACACGCCATTGAAGCCAATTCCGATTTCTCCATCATGCACGGTCACGGCGTTGCCATGGGCATGATGATCGCGGCGAAATACGCCGCCGGGCGCGGTCTGTGCCCAGCGGATCTTCCCGCGAAGCAGGAAGCGCTGATCCGGCTGTACAATCTGCCGACACAGTCGCCCTATCCGCCCGAGACACTCTTTGCGAGCACCACCCGGGACAAAAAGCGCATGAAAAACAAGATCGACATCGTCATTCCGAAGCAGATCGGCGAATGCGTCCTTCTGCGGCTGGATATTGCAGAGCTGAAAGAATTCCTGAGCGAGGGCTGTACCAAGTGAAACTGACATTTACCGCGCCGCCCTCAGGCGGCACTATCGCCGCGATCCCCTCCAAATCCGTTGCGCACCGGATGCTGATCTGTGCCGCTTTTGCGGACAAGCCTACGTTTATTCAGTGCACATCCACCAGCGCGGATATTGATGCCACAGCCGACTGTATGCGTGCGCTGGGGGCAAAGATCATCCGTGCACACAATGGATTTCACGTTACCCCCGCAGGTGTTTCCATGCCTGCGGAGCCGATTCTGGACTGCGGGGAAAGCGGTTCCACGCTCCGCTTTCTTCTGCCTGTCGCCGCAACGCTGACCGGAGGTACCTCCGGTGCATCATGTGCCCGTTTTGTCCGGCACGGCAGACTGGCACAGCGTCCGCTTTCCCCTCTGTATGAAGAACTGATCCGCCATGGTGCTCATCTGCCGGAGGATCCCACCACGGAGCCGCTTCCCGTAAGCGGTCCGATCAGCGGCGGCGAATTCACGCTTGCCGCCAATGTATCCTCTCAGTTCATCAGCGGTCTGCTCATGGCTTTTCCGCTGCATAAGGAACCGTGTACGCTGACACTGAGCGGCAAAATCGAATCGGCGGACTACATCCGCATCACCACCGCCGTCATGCGCCGCTTCGGCATGAAAATTGACATTTCTGAAGACGAGCGGACCTATTCGCTCTCTCCCTGCACATACCGTTCCCCCGGTACGATTGCCGTAGAGGGCGACTGGTCCAATGCCGCCCTCTGGCTGGTCATGGGTGCCATCGGCAAAGCACCTGTAACCGTCACCGGACTGAATCCCGATTCTCCCCAGGGAGACCGGCGGATTCTCGATGTTCTGCGTGATTTCGGTGCGGATGTCCGCTGGCAGGGCGGTGCCGTTACGGTTTCGCCCGCGCCTCTGCACGGCACCCGGCTGGATGCCTCGCAGATCCCTGATCTGGTCCCCGTGATCGCCGCGGCGGCATGTGCCGCAGAGGGCGAAACGGTCATCCGGGGCATCGGCAGACTGCGCATCAAGGAAAGTGACCGGGCAGCCGCAGTAACTGACATGCTGAGCGCATTCGGCGCCGATATCACAACGGAGGAGGAGACGATGACCGTCCGCGGCAGAAAACCGCTGCGCGGCTGCACCGTGTCCTCATGGAACGATCACCGGATGGTGATGTGCGCGGCGGCGGCTTCCATGATCGCCGACGGAACAGTTTCCGTAACAGACGCGCAGGCAATAAACAAATCCTATCCGGGCTTTAGTGAAGATTTCGCCGCAATGGGCGGCAGATATACCAAGGAGGATGCGTGATGAACGAACTGTTTCTCCGCAATCTGGCAATAGATATTCAAGGCGGATCCCACGATCCGGAAATCAGCATCCGAGCGGAGGGACTTCCCGCCGGGGAAGCGATTGATCCGCTTGAACTTCAGAAATTTCTCTCCCGCCGTGCGCCCGGCTCCTCCAAATTCGCCACGCACCGCAAAGAGGCGGACGAGCCTCATTTTCTCTCCGGCATTACGGACGGAAAAACAGACGGAACACCCCTGCACGCGGTAATTTACAATACAAATCAGCGCTCCGGCGATTATCCCGCCGTGCCGGATGTACCCCGTCCCTCCCATGCGGATTTCGCCGCTATTATGAAGTATCACGGTCAGGTGGATCTGCGGGGCGGCGGACATTTTTCCGCACGGCTCACTGCACCGCTGTGCATTCTCGGCGGCATCGCGCTGCAGATTCTTGCCCATCAGGGCATCCGCATTGCGGCGCATATCGCCGCGGTGGGCGATGTGACGGACACGCCCTTTGATCCGATGCAGGTTTCCGAGGCGGATTTTGCCCGTCTCGCGGAGCGCTCCGCTTTCCCCGTTCTGGATGACGGCGCGGCAGAGCGCATGCAGGCGCTGATCGATGACGCAAGAATGTCCCTGGACTCCGTGGGAGGCGTGATCGAATGTGCCGCCATCGGGCTGCCTGTCGGACTGGGTGAGCACATCTTCTGGGGCATGGAAAACCGACTGGCGCATCTGGCATTCGGCATTCCCGCCATGAAGGGAATCGAATTCGGTGCCGGATTTGCCATCACGAAACAGCGCGGTTCCTCCGCCAACGATCCGTTTGTTACGGACGGACAAACGATCCGTACCGCACAGAACAACAGCGGCGGCATCCAGGGCGGCATGACCAACGGCATGCCTCTGATCTGGCGCGGTGCGCTGAAACCCACAGCTTCCATCGGTCAGGAACAGAAAAGCGTCAGTATCTCCCGCATGGAGAACACGACGATCACCGTAGGCGGACGGCACGATCCCTGCGTGGCGGTCAGAGCCACCCCCATTTTTGAAGCTGTCACCGCCATCGCCATCCTCGACGCACTGCTGGATGTGTAAAACAAGCAGTTGCTGATTAACGGATAGCTTCCTCGTTACACATACCTGAGCCTGCACGTTCCCCCAGGGGGGCTTCGCCTCTTGCACCCCCACTGCCAAATCAACAAAAAGGAGATCCTTCCCATGGAACTTTCCGAACTCCGCAAACAGATCAACGAAATTGACAATCAGCTGCTGAAGCTGTTCATAGACCGGATGCACGTCGCCAGCGGCGTTGCCGAATACAAGAGACAGAACAATATGCCCGTGCTGGATTCCGCCAGAGAGCGGGAGCTTCTTGCCCGCATTGCGGAATCAGCAGGCAGTGAGATGGACGAATACGCCCTTGTGCTCTATTCCACCATCCTCTCCCTCAGCCGTTCCTACCAGCACAAGCAGCTTTCTCCCGAGAGCAAATACGGCGCCATGATCGAAAATGCCCTCGCCGCAACGGACAAGCTCTTCCCCGAGCATGCCCGGGTTGCCTGCCAGGGAGTGGAGGGGGCTTATTCCCAGATCGCCGCAACGAAGTTGTTCAAACTGCCCTCCATCATGTATTTCAGCGCGTTCGACGGCGTTTTCGCCGCCATTGAATCCGGCATGTGCGAATACGGCGTTCTGCCTATCGAAAACAGCACCGCCGGTTCCGTCAAGCGGGTCTACGATCTGATGGTGGATCACAATCTGTACATTGTTCGTTCCATGCGTGTTAAAATCGACCACAATCTCCTTGCCAAGCCCGGCACGAAGATCGGCGATATCAAAGAGATTTTCTCCCACGAGCAGGCGATCGATCAGTCCGCCGCTTTCCTGCGCACGTTCCGGGATGTGAAGGTCACCGTGGTTGCCAACACCGCCGTTGCGGCAAAGATGGTTGCGGAATCCGACCGGACCGATGTGGCAGCGATCTCCTCCCGTTCCTGTGCGGAATTGTACGGTCTCTCGGTCCTGGCAGACAGCGTACAGGACAAGAGCAACAACTACACCCGCTTCATCTGCGTGGCGAAAAAGCCGGAGATTTATCCCGGCGCGGATCGCACCAGTATCATGCTGGTCACGCCCCACAAGCCCGGCGCGCTGTACAATATCCTCTCCAAAATCAACGCACTGGGACTGAACCTGCTGAAGCTGGAATCCCGTCCTCTGCCGGAGAGAGAATTTGAGTTCATGTTCTACTTCGACATTGAGGCATCCGCCTATTCCCCGAAGCTGATCGAGCTGATCTCCGAGTTGGAATCGGACAGCGAGGAATTCAAATATCTCGGCACCTACGCCGAAGTGATCGGGTGACGGAATGGAGAAGAAAATCTACGGTCTGCTGGGCGGACGGCTCGCCCACAGTTACTCCCCGGAGATCCACGCCGCCTTCGGCGATTACGAATACCGGCTGTTTGAGATGCCGGAGGAAGACGTGGCTCCGTTCCTCGCCTCGGATGCCTTTGAGGCGATCAATGTGACGATCCCCTACAAGAAAACCGTAATGCCGTATCTGCGGGAAATCTCCGATGAAGCGAAAAAGATCGGCTCCGTGAACACGATCACCCGTCTGCCGGACGGCGGTCTGCGGGGCGACAACACGGATTACTACGGCTTCTCCCACATGCTGGACGTGGCGGGCATTGCCGTATCCGGCAAAAAATGCCTGATCCTCGGCTCCGGCGGCGCATCCATGACCGCCATTGCCGTGGTCGGCGACCGGGGCGGCACGCCGGTGGTGATCTCCCGCTCCGGAGAGAATAATTACGAAAACATCTCCCGCCACGCCGATGCGGATGTAATCATCAACACCACCCCCGTGGGGATGTATCCGAACAACGGCGAATCCCCGGTGGATCTTACCATCTTCCCCCGTCTGTCCGGCGTGGTGGATATGGTCTACAATCCCCGCCGCACGGCGCTGATTCTGCAGGCGCAGAGACTGGGAATCCCCGCGCTCAGCGGACTCTCCATGCTGGTCGCCCAGGGCAAGAGGGCGGCGGAGCTGTTCTTCTCTCATCCCATGGACGATGCGCTTACTGAGAAAGCGGAGAAGGAAGTCCGCGCACGCAAAGAAAATGTCATCCTCATCGGCATGCCCGGCTGCGGCAAGAGCACTGCCGGAAAAGTGCTGGCAGAGAAAATCGGCTTTGATTTCGCCGACACAGATGATGAAATTCAGCGTATGACCGGACGTCATCCTGCACAGATTATCCGTGAGGAAGGTGAGGAGGCATTCCGCCGGATTGAACATGAGGCAGTGTGCAGTCTTGGAAAACTGAGCAGCTGTGTCATCGCCACCGGCGGCGGCGTGATCACCCGGGCGGAGAACTACGATCCGCTCCACCAGAACGGCACGATCATCTATCTGACCAGACCGCTTGCAGAACTCGCAACGAAAGACCGTCCTCTGACGGCGGCGAACGGCGTGGAAGCGCTGTTTGCGGCACGGCATCCGCTGTACACCAAGTGGGCGGATGCGCAGGCGGCATGCAGTCCCGATGCGGCTGTAACCGCAGAAGCAATCTTCCGCGCGGCAGAGTCCGTGCGATAAACGGAGGAACATCATGAAAATTCTTGTCATCAACGGTCCCAATCTGAACATGCTGGGGCTGAGAGAACCTTCCATATACGGAAAGAACACCTATGCGGAGCTGTGCGCACTGCTTCACGGCTGGGCGGATGCCATGGATATGGAAATCGAAATTTTCCAGTCCAATCACGAGGGCATGATCGTGGACAAAATCCAGGCGGCGTATGACAATTTCGACGGTATTCTGATCAATCCCGCGGCGTACACCCACACCAGCGTTGCTATTCTGGACGCACTGAAAGCGGTATCGATCCCCACGGTGGAGGTGCACATCTCCGACGTGAACTCCCGTGAGGAATTCCGCCGGCACTCCTTTGTCTCTCTGTACGCGGCAAAGACCATCGCCGGATACGGCTTCGACGGTTACCGCATGGGACTGGAGGCGCTGAAGGAGATTCTGGCGTGATCACCGTCACGCCGACGACAGCGGATGACGCGGAAATTCTGGCGGGAATCCAGAAAGAAGCGTTCCGCCCGCTGTACGAGAGGTATCACGACGAGCGCAATCCTCACCTCCGCGGTGCGGAGGATATCACCCGGCGGCTGAATCGGGCGGAATACCGCTATTTCACCATCCGGGAGGATGGGAAAATCGTAGGCGGCATCTATTATGTATGCACGGGAAGCACGCCGTTTCTGCCTGTGCTGGCGGCGGATGAATGCTATCTTGGGCGTATCTACATTGCCCCCGAACGGCAGGGGAATCATATCGCCCGTGAGGCGATCCGCATGACCGTGGATAAATTCCCCGCCGCAAGGCGGTTTTATGTGGATTTCCCCATGGATCTGGAAAAGAACCGCCGCTGTTATGCATCTGCAGGCTTCCGGGACACCGGGCGGCGGATGGAGATTGAAAACGGGAAACTGACACTTGCATTCTACTGCATGGAGAGAGAGGTACAAAAATGAACATACGGATTCTGCAGATGATCGAAGGTGCCAGAGCGGCACGGGGACTGACGGTTGTGATCGACGTATTCCGCGCCTATTCGCTGGAGGCATATCTGCTGCACCGGGGTGCGGAAAAGATCATCCCTCTCGCCGATGCGGAGGAAGCTTACCGGCTGAAGGAAAAGCATCCTGACATGCTTTTGGCAGGTGAGCGCGGCGGTGCCATCCTCCCCGGATTTGATTTCGGCAATTCTCCCTCTCAGGCGGAAGCGGTATCCGTTGCCGGAAAGACCGTGATCCACACCACAAGCGCCGGTACGCAGGGCATCGCAAACGCGCTTTATGCGGAGGAGATTCTCGGCGGCAGTCTTGTCACAGCACGTTCTGTTGCGGCGTATATCCGCCGGAGGAATCCGGCTGAGGTATCTCTCGTCTGCATGGGACTGGCGGCAAAGACACCTACGGAAGAGGATACGCTGTGCGCGGAGTATATCAGATCCATTCTGGAAGGAACCTCCATCGACATGGCGAAGGAGATCGAATTGCTGAAGCACACCAGCGGGGCGAAATTCTTTGATCCCGCACAGCAGAGCGTATTCCCGGAGGCGGATTTTCATATGTGCGTGAAGACGGATCTGTTTCCGTTTGTCGTCCGGTATGAAAAATCCCCTGACGGTCTGCACTGCATGCGGAAAGTGGATATATAAAGAAATCGGTACACATATGTGTACCGATTTCTTGTTTACTCCACCGTATCCAGTATGGATTTCATCTGCAAAAGCAGTTCGTTTTTGCTTCCGCCCCGCAGGGTGATGTGATAGACGGCACCGTTGTCCATGTACAGCGCGGATACAGCATTTGCGCCACTCATCGTCTTATAGGATGCGAGGGACACGGATGTCCCGTCAGTGAGGGTGTAGTCGTACATTTTCGGAGTGGATCCCGTCAGGATATTGAGCGGTCCCCCCCTCAGATGAACGTCGATCGAGCCATTCTCCCACGCGCCCGTCAGCGGAATCTGCACATAGAGGCTAACCACCTCGTCAGCCGTACCGCATGCCCACATCCGATAGAATTCAGCATCGACCGCTGTCGGCAAACGGAACAGATAATCGAGAAACTCTTCCATCTCCGCACGATCCTCTGTCTCATAAAGCGTGGCGGGATCGCCCGCAGAAAACACATACGGCGCGATATTCGCAAGTGCTTTTTCGCTCAGCGGCGCGTTTATATCTTCGTCCGTGTGGAAGCCATTTGGTTTCACCTTGTTTCCGTCACTGTCGAGGGAATAATACCGGCTGCCCTCCTGCAGAAGCATGGAACCGGCTGCTGCCGCACTCATCAGCATGCACAGACACAGCATTGCCATCACGGCAGCTGCCGCGGGACGGATCCGACGGTGCGTCCGCTTCGCTTTCGGCGAAGCAATCGCGTCCATGATCTCCGTTTTCATCGCAGGAATCTCCATGGCAAGGTATTCTTCTTTCAGTTTCTTTTCGTTCATTCTGATCCTCCTTACTCTTCCGGCGTCAGATATTTCGCCAGTTTCTTTTTCGCACGTTCGTATTTCTTGCGGACGCTGTCTTCACGGATATGCAGATGTGCCGCAAGTTCCGCATAAGGCGTTTCCGTCACGGCGCGCTCATACACAATTGCTCTCTCCGCCGGGGACAGCTTTTCCAGAGCCGCCGTCATCTCAGCGGAAAGGGGACGGCTGTCCTCACGGGGAAGCGGCACAAACAGTTTTTTCATACGGATGATATCCACACAGGCGCGGTAGGTACAGCGGTACAGATATGCCCGTACCGCCTGCGGATCCCGCACGGATGCGCGGTGTTTCCACAGGGAGATAAACGCATTCTGCACCGCGTCCGACGCATCGGCGCCGGAGAGGAGAATCCCCGCCGCGTAGCGGTACAATTCCGGCGAAAGTGCATCTATGGCGTTTTCCAGCGCCGCTTCATCCCCGGTCAGCAGGGCATCTGCGTCATACATATTTCATCCTCCTTGGGTATTTTTTGAAGATCTTCACCCATTAGACGGAAATAATCCGTTTTTTGTGACAGCCGGGCGGAATTTTCTGCGAACTTTTTTCGTCATTCGTCGTCCAATAGACAGACAACCGAGAGGAGGACCGCCATGCCGCGTCGTTTATTCTGTGAAATCTGTCCCGCCGCCTACCGTATCTCCCTTGCCGTACACCGGATGGAGAGGCACATACAGAATGCCCTGCGGCGGAATCTGGCAAAACAGATTTCCGCCGAAACGCTCCCTGTACGGGTTTATGAGTCCGCTTCCCTGATCCGCCGCACGCTGGGCAATGCGGATCCTGCCCTGCAGGAGGGGAAAGCGGTCAATCTCGCTATTGCCGCGCCGCGTCTGGACGGTGTTCTGATCCGTCCCGGGGAAGAATTCTCCTTCTGGCATCTGGTGGGTGCGGTCACTGCCCGGCAGGGATATAAAACCGGCATGATCATTCAGAACGGGAAAGCAGCCTCGGACATCGGCGGCGGCATGTGTCAGATGACCAATCTGCTCCACTGGCTGGTGCTCCACTCCCCACTGACTATCACGGAGCATCATCACCATGACGGATACGATCTCTTTCCCGATTACGGGCGCACGGTACCATTCGGCACGGGTACATCGATTCTGTACAATTATATTGACTACCGTTTCCGCAACGATACGGCGGACACGTTCCAGCTGCGGATATGGACGGACGAAAAATATCTGCACGGAGAGCTGTATTCCGACAGGGCGCAGCCGCTGCGGTATCACATCACAGCGGAGGATGAGCATTTTGTCAGGGAATCGGACGGCGTATACCGCATCTCCCGCGTCATGAGGCGGGTAACCGATGCCGCAACGGGAAATGTGCTGGAAACGCAGTGCATCAAAAATAATCACGCAAAAATTCTGTACGACGAGGCATTTGTCACAGACCGGATACGGGAGTGAAAAACGCAGGAAACGCATTACGCGTTCCCTGCGTTTTGTTTTTTCCTCTCCCGCTTGCGGTATTCCCCCGGCGTCATGCCCGTCTCGCGGCGGAACATATAAATGAAGGAAGCCTCTCTGGCAAAGCCGCATTTTTCGGCAATAATGGGCAGGGGCATATCCTCCTTCAGCCAGACCTTGGCGCGGGCAAGGCGGATCGCGGTAATGAACTCATAAACCGTATACCGCGTGGACGCGCGGAAATCCCGCATCAACTTGGCACGGCTGATATAGAACCGCTTCGCCAGATCATCCACGCTCAGTGTCTCCTCGATGTGCTCCACAATATACTGCACCAGTTCCTGCAGATACGCCGGCATGGCGGATGATGCGGCAGGTGCGGACGGCAGCAGTTCGCTTACCTCATGCAGAAGCAGGGACAGTGCACTGACCCATACGCTCTTGGGCAGCTGTTCCGATTGCGCCTGTGCCAGTTTATACAGATACGGCTCCAGCAGTGCAATCGTCTCCGCATCCACGGGAATTGCGCACGCCTGATGATCTGCCAGTCTGCCGAGGGAGCAGATGCCGTCGAATTCTGCGAGTACGTCCGCATGGAACGCCACCTGCCAGCGTTCGTACAGATCATCGCCCAGCGTATTGGAAGAATGGAGCACGTAGGGCGCACGGTACACGATGCACGGCGTCGTGGTTTCGATGAGCTGTCCGTTCGCCGTATGGCGGATGGCTATGGGGGAACGGTTGATGATGATTTCGTAGTTCTGATGCAGATGGGGATCCATTTTTTTACCGTGATCCAGATACAGTGTTGCAAGAAAACGCTTGGAGCCGCATTCACCGCTGAAACTTTCCACAAGTCCCTTCCTTATTCTTGCCATGACCTCTCCTCCGTTGATACTTTTTCGATATAATTATACCACATCATATATCATTTGTATACTTTTTTATAGAATTTCCTGTTATAATTATAACAGTTCGAACTAAAAAACAAATAAAAGGAGATTCTGTTATGAAAAAAGCACTGTCCGCTCTTCTTGCTTCGCTTATGCTCGTATCCTCCCTCGCCGCCTGTGCGTCCGACGGCGACACACCCGCTGTGACGGACGGCGAAACCACGCCTGCAGCTTCCGTCGATACCACCACCGCAGAGGAAACCACCACCGAGCCGCCCGAAACCAAATATGAGCTGGCGGTCAAGAGTGCCGATTACAAGGGGGCCGATTTCAACGTACTTACGCTGGTAAGACAGGCGCCCGGCAATCAGAATCAGTATATCGACATTCACTGGGCTGAGGATCTGGAAGGCGACATTTATAACGATGCAGTGCATGAACGTAATCAGAAAATTGAAGAGGATTATAAGATCGTCATTAAAGTCACGCAGGAAGCAAAGCCCGCTAACATCCTTACAAATCTGGTTTCAGCAGGAGACACCACATACAGCACCGTATCTTTCATGATGGAAGAAATCATGACCATGGCACAGAAAAATACGCTGCATGACCTTTCAAAACTGGATACACTGCAGTGGGACGCTCCCTGGTGAGATAAGGCTTCCATCCGTGATCTCTCCTTGGGATCCAAAATGTTTTTCATCACGGGCGATCTCAGCGTAATGGATGAAGAAATGCTGTACCTCATGATGTTCAACAAGAATCTGCTCAAAAACTACAACCTGGAAGATCCCTATGAGCTTGTTCGTCAAGGCAAATGGACGCTGGATAAACTCCATAGCATGGCGCAGGGTGTCAATAAGGATCTGGACGGCAACGGTATATTCGACGAGAATGATCTTTACGGATTTGCCAATGACTATGCCACCGCACACATTCACTTCTATGCCGCAGGAGGTACCACAGCGAAACTGGACAAGAACGGTATACCGTATCTGACCCTGATGAGTGAAAGAAATCAGGAAGTTATCGAGCGTATCGCTTCTCTTTACCATGACAAAAACTCCGTCATCAACGCCTCGGAACTCAAAGGAACGTGGACTACTCTCCGTGTCATGAGAGAAACAGACAAGACCCTGTTCTCCGCAGGCTGTGTATACAACATTCCCTACTACCGCAACATGACCTCCGATTACGGCATTCTGCCTCTGCCTAAACATTCGGAGGATCAGGAAAACTACTGTCATCTGGTTGCATCCAACGGTGCTACCGCCTTCACTATTCCGATCTCTCTCACGGGAGAAGCTGTGGAACGCACCTGCGTCATCCTCGCCGCACTTTCCGCCAATTCCGAGGAAGCGGTCGCCGCACACTATGAAATCAATCTGAAATCCAAGAATGCCCGCGACGTAGAGAGTCAGGAAATGCTGGAGATCATCTTCAACACTAAGTACTATGATCTTGCCAAGGTATACCGCTGGACCGCGTATGCCAACACGCTGGAGACCAAGGTAATCGTCGCCGCCATCAAAGAACCCGGCACATTCGCCTCCAAGTATGAAGCCAATAAGACCGCCGCTGAAACGGCTATGAAGGCAACCTACGAATTCTTCAAATAAACTGCAAAAAAATCGTTTGCACTTGACAATTCATTATTGTGGATATATAATCTACACAGACAGTTAATCGCACACGGAGGCAAATATGGCAAAAGAACTGTACGATCTGGCGCAGCGCGTATCCGAAATTGCACGGAGTGATCAGATGAACGAAAAGCGCCGCATCTGGCGGACGCAGAACAGCTTTCAGAATCCGATCCCGCCGATCTATCTGCGGGCGTTCGCGTTTGCGGAGAATTTTGATCAGCGCGTACTTACGTGTACCGACCCGCTGCTGCGGAGATATGAGGTAATGCTGCATGAATCGCTGTACCGCAGTACACTGGGGGACGATTTCATCATTGAGCCATGGCTGAGAATGGATGCGGCTTACCGGATGCCAAACGGTCACAGGTGGGGTGTACCTGTCGCGCTGGGCGAACGCCCAAAGCCCGGCGGTGCCGCCGCCTACAAGCCGATTCTGACCGAAGAGGATTTTTCCTGTCTCCGTGCAAGCGCCTACGAGGTGGATGAGCAAAAAACAGCATTGCAGAAGGAAAAGCTGGAGGAGGCACTGGGCGGTGCGCTTCCCGTATTCGTATCCCGGGAGGGTCCTTACGGGATGTGGTCGTGCGATATCTCCACCGATCTTGCCAAGCTGCGCGGGCTGGAACAGCTGATGTGGGATGTCTATGACAATCCCGACTGGCTGCATTCTCTCCTTGCGTTCATGCGTGACAGCATCCTGGAAGCGCATCGGCAAGCGGAGGAAGCGGGTGGATTCTCCCTTGCGGATCACCAGAACCAGTGCATGCCGTATGCGATGGAATTGGACGATCCCGATCCCGCCGTCACGGGCGTGCCGCGTAAAAAGCTGTGGCGATTCCTCGCCGCGCAGGAATTCACCGCGTTCAGCCCTGAGATGTTCTGGGAATTCATCCTGCAGTATCAGAAACCCATTATGGAAGCGTTCGGGCTCAGTGCCTACGGATGCTGTGAAAATCTGACCGGTGTGATTCCCTATCTTCGCCGCATCAAAAATCTGCGCCGGATCGCCGTTTCTCCTTTTGCGGACGTCCGCCGGTGCGCCGAGCAGATCGGCAGGGATTATATCCTGTCCTGGCGTCCGAATCCCTCCTCCATGGTATCGCAGGGGCTGGACGAGGATTTTGTGCGCAGACACATGCGCGAGCATTTTGCCATCTTCAAAGAGAACCACAACGTATTTGACATTACGCTCAAGGACGTTGAAACGGTCAGCCACCAGCCTGAAAATGTCCGCCGCTGGACGGAGATTGTTCGCGAAGAAATCGTACGCTGCTTTGGATGATCCGAAAAAATTCCGCGGCAGGAGCACAGCCGCGGGATTTTTTTGCGTGCATGTATTGACAAATGTAGAACGAAGTGGTATACTATAACCGTAAAATAAAAATGGTTTCTGCAAGGAGAATCTGATTATGAAGAAAACAGCTGGATTTATCAAACTCCCGGAGAGCGAGCTGGAAGTGATGCAGATCATCTGGGATATGGAACGCGAGGGATACAAGGATATCCACGCAGGTGAAATGTTCAAATTCGCTCCCGCTATCGGCAGACTGAAGCTGACCACCGTCCTTACCCTGATCACCCGGCTGATCGGCAAGGGATTCCTTTCCGTACGCAAAGTCGGCCGCGTCAACTGTTACACTTCGCTTGTGGATGAGACCGCGTACAAGAATTTTGCCACAAAGGATTTTCTGGAAACGATGTACAAAAACAATGCCTCCGGACTGATTTCCGCCCTTATCGGCGGTGACTGTCTCAGAGAGAGTGACATCGATGCCCTGCGCAGATATATTGACGAATCCGAAAACGCCGAATAATCCGACTCTGTTTCCCATCCGGGAAACGCCATATCTGCAGAAAGGATGCTTTGCCCATGATCACTACAGCTTTAACCCTGCTCGTCATGCTGTTCTTTCTGGAAATTCTGTTCACCGTCGGCAGCAGCGTCATGCTCCTTCTGCGGCGTACCGATGCTCCCCCGACCGGCAGACGGATGCGGCTTCTGTGGACAGCGGTTCTTCTGCTCTCCCTGATCCCGCTTCGGCTGTATACACCGCACACTTCCGTCACCGTTTATGAGGATGCACCGGATGACATCGTCCGCATACAGATAGCGGAAGCGGATGCCGAGGCAGTATTTCCGGACAGTTCCGCCGTCCCGGATAATCCCGCCGCTCCCACTTCTGTACCCCAGCCGATCACAATCCGCCTGCCCTCCGCCTCTGCGGACGCTGTACGGGTTCTGCTCAGTGTTTTCGTCTCCGTATGGATCATCGGCACGGGGATTTCCGCACTGAGTTCCCTTTCCGAGCGGCTCCGTGCCGCATCTCTGCTCCGCCGGCACTCCGCACCGTGCACGGACGGACGTATTCTGTCCGTCTACCGGCAGTGTGCCCGGCAGATGGGCATGAGTCCTCCGCCTCTGCGTATGTTTGAGGACGGCATGATTCTGTCCCCCTGCTGCAGCGGAATCGCCCGTCCTACGGTCTATATCAGCCGGGCGCAGAATGCGATGTCCGACGAAGCCCTTGCGCTGATTCTGACCCATGAACTCTCTCACATACGCGCCCATGATCCGCACCTGTCCCTGCTCTCCTCTGCAGTCTGTGCCGTGCACTGGATCAATCCCCTGTGCGATCGGGTGATGCAGGCAATTGCGGAAGACTGTGAGCTGAGCTGTGATGAAAATGTACTGCGCGTCTGCGGGGATTCCTCTCGCGTCCCGTACATACATGCCATTCTGGATATTGCCTCCGGCATCACCGCCTATGCCGCGGAAATGGGCAGTTTTTCCGTTGTCCGCGAACGCCGGGCGGAATTCATAAAAAGGAGATACGACTCGATGAAAAACAGAAAATCCAGACGACTGACCACCGCCCTCGCCGCCGCAATGGCATGCGTTCTGCTGCTCGGCAACGTGCTCGCCATGTCCTCCTGCGCCTTCCCCACCGCCGCCTCGGATTCTCCTGCCGTTACGCTGCAGAATCCCGTGCTTGCGGCTGCACTGGCAGAATATTTCGGACTGGCTTCCGTCGAAGAACTGACAGAATATCATATGAGTCAGATCACATCGCTGGAAATTTCCACCTCAAAGATAGACGGTTCCGCGCTTGCCGGTACGGACAAAGAAGGGAACACGCTGTATATCCCCGTACGCATCCGTGTGAACGGCGGTGTTGTTCCCACATCGGCAGGCAATTTTGATGCGACGCGCAGCGGAACGGATATTTACGGCACAGCGCTCACCTCCGACATGTACGCGGACGGATTCGTCTTTGAGACACTGCCCATCATGCTGGATAAATCCACATGCACAAAAATGGCGGATGCCATCAAAGCCTCCGAGAACGGCGACTGGAACCGCAACAAGTTTCTGGCGTTCTACTGTTTGAAAGATGCGGCTCCCGATGCGCTGTACGCCCTTGCGTATGATCAGCTGGTCAGACAGTTCTGCGAGGAAAGTGCCTCTCCCTCGGGAGAATGGGTACTTGATGTGAACGGAGATGGCTCCATTGATGTAAAAGATATTGAACTGATCGGCTCAAAGCGAAGCTATGCGGAAGCGGAAACGCTGGTTGCTGCCCTGCCCGAGGATGTCCGCGAAAGCTATATTGCCGCCTATACGGAACAGGTGAAAAGCGAAATTCTGACGCTGTATCCCTTCGCGGAAGCGCGTCCCATGTTCATTCTGGATCCGGAATGCAAGCCGCGGGAAGCGGCTGCCCTGCTCGCCATTATGCAGTCCGCGGGACTGCTGGAAAACCGTGTGTTGTCTGCGGCAGAATTCGATCTTGCCGACACGGCACTGATGGAGAATCTGAATTCGCTGTCCGTCAGCGAAAATCTGAGTGCTCTCAATATGCCCGAATAATCCAAGTCATACGCCGACGGGGAATCCCTCATGAGGGATTCCCCGTTTTTGTGCACAAAAATTATGAATTATCCCCCGTTGTTTGTAAATATTTTGCATTTCCCGTTGAATTTCCGCCGCGCATCCTGTATAATATATAATGTATATTTATGAGCCAACGAAAGGAGGCGGCGTTTTGTCCCGTCGCTCTGATTCCCCTCGCCGCGGCAGCGGATTTTCATCCGTGTGCCGCCGCTCATGTACGGCGCTTTCCCGCGCTGTCCGTGAAAGTGTGATCCTTTCTGCTATAGATCGTTTTGTTCAGTGCGTGTACGGCGCGCTCCAGAACGGATTCTTCGGTACCGTTTTCAGCACTTATCCTGTCCGTGACTCCGGTGATTCCGGCAGCCGCTCCATCTCTTCTCTGCGCCGTTTTGTTATACAGACGGCGGACGGAAGCGGCACCGTTTTCCTCTTTCGGAAATTTCTCAACTTCCTCATGCGCTGTCGCCTGCGGGTTTACGGAACATTCCTGCTTACATTCGGTCTTTACTCCGCTATCGCCTATCTGATGGGCGTTTTGAGCGAAGCAAATTCCGCGCCCACGATGACGCTGGTCAGCGCGCTGATCTGCATCGGTATTGCCCTTCCCCTGCTTCCATCGAATCAGTCTCTGGCGCAGGCGCTTGCCGACTCTGCTCTGGCGCTTCCGATCTTATCTTTTCTGGGAATCCGCCGGGAAGCGCTGCACGTTACCGGCACTGCCGGCAGATCCAATCTGGCACTGGTGATCGGCATGGTTCTGGGCTTGACCGCGTTTGTCATTCCGTCCATCTATATTCTGGTGGGATTTGTGGGAATATTCCTCGCCTACCGTGTGTTTATCACCCCGGAATTGGGGGTCGCGGCGCTGTTCTTCGGCATGCCGTTTCTGCCCACGATGGTGCTTGTAGCGCTTGTAGCGTACACGGCAGTCTGCTACGCGATCAAACTGTTTCTCGGCAAGCGCCGGATGCAGCTGGAAGCGGTGGATATCGCCGCGCTGGCATTTGCCTTTTCCCTTGCATGCGGCGGTGTGTTCTCTTTCTCCACCGGATCGCTGAAGCCCACCATGGTGCTTGTGTGCTTCCTCTGTGCGTATTTTCTGACCGTTCTGCTGATCCGCACCGGTGAATGGCTGAAAAAATGTCTCTGGTGCGCTATCGCGGCATCCACGCTGGTTGCGCTGTACGGCATTTTCCAGTATTTCTCCGGTTCCCTGATCGGCGCAAACGCGTGGCTGGATTCCAACATGTTTGAAGACATCTCCGTCCGTGTGATTTCCACGTTGGAGAATCCCAACATGCTGGCGGAATATCTGATTCTGCTCTTCCCGCTGGCGGCAGCGCAATTGGTCAGCCGCAGCGGTTTGGCACGGCGCAGCTGCGCATTTTTCGCCTGTGCGGCGATCGGCGCATGTGTTATTCTCACATGGAGCCGCGGTGCATGGCTTGGTCTGCTCTTCGGCGGATTTGTGTTCCTGCTCATCTGGAGCCGCCGCACGCTGTATCTGATCGTTGCCGCAGTGGCGGCTGTTCCCTTCCTTCCGATGATCCTGCCGGATTCCATCATCAGCCGCTTCACCAGCATCGGCAATCTGGCAGATTCCTCCACCTCCTACCGCGTAAACATCTGGCGCGGCACGGTGCACATGCTGGAGGACTACTGGATGACCGGTGTCGGGATCGGTGAATCCGCATGGGCGACGGTCTATCCCCGTTACTCCCTTGCCGCCATTGAAACCGCGCCCCATGCACACAATCTGTATCTGCAGACGTGGGTACAGACGGGCATTGTGGGTCTGCTTCTTCTGATTGCATTCCTTGTCCTGCTTCTGCAGTGTCATTTCTCCTATTACCGGCTGTTGGGGCGGATGCGGGATTCGGTTGCGGATTCCGTACTCGCCGCTCATCTGAAGCCTATCGGCGAGGAAAACAGTTTTCCGGGCTCCGGCAAAAACGAAATCACCGCTATGCGGCTGGAAGCTGCTGCACCGCTTTGCGGCATTCTGGCAACGCTTCTGCAGGGACTGACCGATTACACCTGGTACAATTACCGCGTTTATCTGATGTTTTGGCTTGCCGCCGGTCTGAGCGTGGCATATACCCGCTGCGGACGCGCGGATATGCGCCGGCTTACCGATGCTGCCTCCGCGCATTCGGACGAGACACAGCCCACGGAAGCAGCACTTTCCCTTCCCCTGTACACGCCGGATTCTTCATCTACCCAGAAAGGAACATCCTCTCATGCGTAAAACGAAACTCAAATTCAATCTGATGGATGCGCTGATTCTGCTTGTTATTGCCGCTGTGATTCTGGCACTGCTCTATATTTTCGTATGGAGTGAGCAGCGCTCCGCGGACAATCTGGCATCGGGCGACTCCACCCGCATCTCCTATGTGGTGGAGATCACAGGACTGCACAAGGACTACACGGATCTGATCACCGTAGGGGACAAGCCCATTGACTCCTCCATCAAAACAGCCCGCGGTACGGTTACCGCTCTGGAAACCCGCGACTATTTTTACACCGGCACCAATCTCCACGATGCCACGATGGTTCTGAGTCCCGTGGAAGATTATGTGACGCTCTATGTCACCATCGAAGCAGATGCCCTGCTGGACAATTACACATACACCGTCAACGGCGGTGAGGTCTATGTAGGTAAGCTGGTATATCTCTCCTTTGACGATATCGTCTGCTCCGGCTACTGCATCGCTCTGGACGTACTGAGCTGAATGACCCTTCAGAAAGGATGAATTCCTGTTTATGATCGATTATATTCCGCTGATATACGGCGCGATCGCCGTGATCTGTGCGGCACTGCTGGCATACGCCGTCACGCCGCCGGTCCGCGTTCTCGCCTATAAAATCGGCGCTATTGATATCCCCGCGGATTCCCGTCGGATGCACAAGAAACCCATTCCCCGTCTGGGCGGTCTGGCAATTTTTGTAGGATTTCTGATCACCTCGCTGATTTTCTGTGATTATTCCCCTGCTCTGCTCTCCATATGGCTGGGCGGTGCGATTCTCTGCATACTGGGCACGCTGGATGACATTTACCGTCTCCACTGGCTGATCAAGCTGGTTGTGCAAATCGCCGCGGCTTCTCTCGCGGCGGTAAACGGCGTCTCCATCGGGCAGATCAATCTGGGCGGCGGATACATCCATCTCGGTGTATGGAGCTACCCGCTGACGATTCTCTGGATTGTCGGTCTGACCAATGCGATCAACCTCATTGACGGTCTGGACGGTCTGGCATGCGGCGTTTCCGCTATCTGCTCGCTGTCCCTGCTGGGTGTTTCCCTGCTGATGGGCGACACCGGCGCGGCGCTGCTTATTGCCATTCTGGCAGGTGCCTGCTTCGGTTTTCTGCCGTTCAACCGCAATCCCGCCCGCATTTTCATGGGTGACACCGGTGCTCTGTTCCTCGGATACACCATGGCGGTTGTTTCCGTGGAGGGGGTCATGAAGACCCACGCACTGCTCTCCTTCCTCATTCCGATCTCTATCTTCGCCCTGCCGATTTTCGACACGGCATTCGCCATCATCCGCCGGCTTCTGCACGGAAAAAGCCCCTTCTCTCCCGATCGCGGACATCTGCATCACAGGCTGGTAGATATGGGCTTCACCCAGAAGGAAACCGTAGGGATTCTGTACGCCATCTGCGGTATTCTGGGCATGGTGACGATTACATTTACCGAAGTTACGGTATCCGATTCCCGGATCATTAAGACCATCGGTCTTGCCGCCGCGGCGCTGGTCATTCTTGTGATCAATTTCCTGATCATGAAAAATCCTTCCGCACGGTATCTCTCCGGCTTGTTTGATCCCAATGATATCCCGCCGGAACAGCTTTCTCCCGACAAGAAATCGGAAGAGAAAGCGCCTGCGGCAGAGGAGCCGATCGAATTCACGGCAGAAATCCCCGCGGCTCCGACATCTGTTTCAAAAAATGCCTCCTCTGCACAGGAAGAAGAAACTGAAAGCGATGAAGCTATCCCGATAAAAAAGAAAAAGCGCAAAGAATCGCGCTTCTCCAAAAAGCAGAAACTGAACTGATATGAAAAAAAAGCCAAAGGATACACAGCGCACTATCACCACCCTGCCGATTGTGCCCGGTACGCTGGTTCTCTTCGGATGTACGCTTGCCTTTTTCCTGGCGATTTTCATCGCCATGGCGTTCGCTGACATGATCACCGTTCCCGGATTTCTGGCGCCCCTCTTCGGGCAGTCGGACAAATCCGCAGAGGATGACGGTTTTTCGGAGGATTTTCTTGCATCTCTCAGCGGCAACACCCCCGATCTGCATTCTTCTGACGAAAAACTGCTGGATATGTCCGCGGATTCCCTGAAAGATCTGCTTCTTGCCAGCAGACCGGCGGATTCCTATTACCAGTGTATGGACGTTACCTGGACGGATGGCGCGTCTGTCTTCAACAAATTCCAGGTATATTTCGTCGTATCCGGAGAGCGCATCCATGCGGAAATCTATCCTGTCGGTGCTCCTCCGAAAATCATGAACTGCAGCAGTACGCAGTTCTGGATCAGCGAGGCAGGCGCATCCCGCCTGTTCTCCCGCAGTGAATCATCTTCCCTTACCCCCGAAGGTGAGTGCGGCATTCCTTCCCTCTACCGCATGCAGGCGATGATCGCCGAAGCGGATGAAGGCAAGTACACGCTGCAGCTGGAAACGGTGAGTTCTTCCCCCTGCATCCGCGTTATCTTTACCGATGCGGTATCCGGGGTCAGGGAAACGTACGATGTCATGCCCGACCGTGGGTTGATTATCGCTGCGTCCTCCTGTCTGCCGGGCAGCGAAATGCCTTATTACCAGATGACAACTACCTCCATTCTGACCGATCTGAGCGGTCTGGATGACAGCACGTTCGAAATTCCGAATCCGTGAAAGGACAATGATCATGAACGCTAACACAAGCGAAAAGAAAACAAAGAAAAAACTGAACGCCATCGACTGGTTCCTCATTATCGCGGTGGTACTTTGTCTCGCAGGTGCCGGACTGCGGATGCTTCTGGGCAGCGAGAGCGGATCTTTCACCTCGCCTGTAGTGATGGAGGATTACATCATCTCCTATGAAATCAACAACATCCGCAATTCCTCCGCGGAATATCTGGCTGCGGATGAGGACTTCTATATTGAAGCCACGGATCAGTATTTCGGCAAATCGGCAGGCAATATCTCCGTAACGCCGGCGCAGTTCTATCTGGCGGATGCGGAGGGCAACTATGTGGAAGCATATGCCCCTGAGAACGGCGATGCGACCCGCGTGGATGTGACCGGCACCATGTTGGTATCCGGCTACATGAGCGATCACGGATTCCTGCTGGGCGGCACCACCTCCCTGGCTGTGAACAAATCCCTCGCTCTCCGGAGCACCTATATTTATGTAACCGTCACCATTACGGATATCGTCAAAGCATCGTAAACGAAAACCAAAAAGCACTGTGCAGATTGCAAATCCGCACAGTGCTTTTTCATTAAGATCTGGCAGGGGGATCCCTGAAAATCATTTTTCCTCTTTTTCAAACCCATTCAGTCCGTACCGTATCAGGGAAACGATCACGGAGCAGATACCGAAAATCTCTGTAATCACACCGCCGATACTGCCTGTAACAACATTATTGAACAGCCAGAACGGAGAGATAAAGCCCAGCTGTGCCAGACGGATATGCTTGCCGTTCCGTCCCCAGAGGATGAAAGTTTCCGCCAACTGGGAAACTGTGGCGAGAACGGACACAATCATGGCAAAGACCGCGCCGCCGACTGCCGTCTGACTCTTGCCGAACGTGACCACGCAGCAGACAATATACAGTCCCTGCACCAGAATCAGCCAGCGAACCTTGTGCCAGCGGTCACCGCCGGCCAGCACGCCGCCGCGCAGCAGATTCACAGCATTCAACGCCGCCGCAGTGTAATTACCCAGCAGGAAATAGTTGATCGCGAACAGCGCACCGCTGATTCCTTTGGCGAGAAACAGCCGACGGTTGTCCTTCATCTGATAGGAGAAAATATTGAATGCCGCCGCGGCAAGACTGATAATCTGCGCAAGAACGATAACCATAATACCTCCGAATCACAGAAAGGCGTGAAGGTGTATACACCTTCACGCTTTTCCCTTACTTCATTACGGTTCCGTCCGGATGGAACAGCGGCAGCGGCTCCAGATACTTGATATCATCGCGGTTCTGCGCTTCACCTTCGGCAAGGATCGTCAGCTTACCTGCCACGATACCGCCTGCGGCATCCACCAGCTTTTCGATAGCGGCGAGGGATTCGCCCGTGGAGATCACGTCATCCACGATCAGGATCCGTTTGCCCTTCATCAGCTCAGCATCAGCGCCGTCAAGATACAGTTTCTGCTCGCCAACCGTAGTGATGGAATTCACCGTCACTTCAAAGACGTTCGTCATATACAGCTTCGCCTTTTTCCGGGCGAGAAAATACTTCTGATTGCCCGCAAGGCGTGCCATCTCGTGAATCAGCGGAATTCCCTTTGCCTCGGCGGTGATCATGTAGTCATACTCCGGCGCGATATCCAGCAGTGCCTGCGCGCAGGCGGTCGTCAGTTCCGGATCGCCAAAGATCACAAACGCGCCGATGGACAGATTCTCATTTACCGGACAGATGGGAAGCGCACGCTTCAGGCCGGCGATGGTCATCTCATAGGTTTTCGGCTTTTCAAACATTTTCATCTGACACCTCCAATCAGCTGCGGAGCACTGCACCGCATTCAGCTTCCAGACGCTTCAGGATCTTCTTCACAGCGCCGTCTGCCTCTTCATCGGTCAGAGTACGGTCAGCGGCACGGAGCATCACAGCGAAGGATACGCTCTTCTTGCCCTCACCGATCTGAGGACCGCGGTAGATATCGAACAGCTTGACGCTCTCGAAGTTGGCGCCGCCGGCATTCTTCATGCAGCTTTCCAGAGCGGCAACGGTCACTTCCTCGTCGCAGACGAAGGAGAAGTCACGTTCCAGTGCGGGATACTTCGGCAGAGGCGTATACTCGGTCAGCTTCACACGTGCATCGAAGAGAGCTTCAAAATCCAGCTCTGCCACATAGGTAACTGCACCGATATTGTAATTCGCCAGAGTCAGCGGATGGATCTCGCCGAACACGCCCAGCTTTCTGCCGCCGGCGGAAACGACCGCACAGCGTCCGGGATGGAATGCGTTATCCTCGGAATACAGCGCATATTCTGCACCGTAGATGTTGCTGACGCTCAGAAGAGCATCGATGATGCCCTTCATCTTATAGAAACCGGAGGCATCCTTTACATCGTTCAGATAGAAGCCGATTGCCACACGCTTCTCCTCATTCGGGAGATCCTGACCGTCCACGGGCAGGTATGCGGTACCGAGCTCAAACAGAGCGGCATCGCGATTCTTCACGGCGGCATTGTTTTCCAGAACGGTCAGCATGGACGGGATCACGGTGGTACGCATAACGGAGGTATCCTCACCCAGCGGGTTGGAGATCACAACGCTCTTACGGCGGGGATCATCGGCGCTCATGCGGATTTTATCGTAGAACTTGGGGCTGATGAAGGAGAAGGTCTCTGCCTGGCTTACGCCCATACCCACGAGAGCATCGCGGATCAGCTCCGCATAGAGCTGGCGGGGCGTTCTGCCGCCCTGTGTCGTCACGCCGGTCAGCGGTGTGGATTCGATTCTGGTATAGCCATAGATACGGAGAACTTCCTCAGCAACGTCATTCATGCAGCGAACGTCATCGCGGAAAGAGGGAACGGTGATCTCATCGCCGTCCACAACGAAATCGAGGGAGCGGAGAATGTCCGCCATAGCCTCCTGCGTGAGATCCAGACCGAGGAAACGGTTGATCTTTTCGCTTTCCAGCTTCATCTTGTACGGCTCAGCAGGAGCGGGATACTGATCGATGGTGCCGTCCACGATCTCACCGGCACCCAGCATCTCAACCAGTTCGCATGCGCGATCCAGTGCAGGCATGGTGTTCTCGCGGTCCAGACCCTTCTCAAAGCGGGCGGAGGATTCGGTACGCATACCCAGCTTCTTGCCGGAAACGCGGACGCTGGGTCCGTTGAACATAGCGGACTCGAACACAACGGTGGTGGTGGAATCGGTAATTTCGCTGTTCTGACCGCCCATTACGCCGGCAAGGGCAACGGGTTTCTTCTCATCGGCGATCACCAGCATGCTGTCATCCAGCGTGTGCGGCTTGTCATCCAGAGAGATGAACTGCTCACCGGCAGCGGCACGGCGTACGATGATGCGGCTGCCATCCAGGCAGGCATAATCGAAAGCGTGCATGGGCTGACCGTACTCCAGCATGACGTAGTTGGTGATATCTACGATATTATTGATGGGACGGACGCCTGCGGCGCGGAGACGCATTCTCAGCCACAGCGGGGAGGGAGCGATCTTTACGTTTTTGACCACGCGTGCGCTGTAACGGTAGCAGAGGGAAGGTTCCTTCACTTCCACGGAGAGATACTTACCGATCTCATCACCGTCCGCACCGGCGGGCTTCTTCGGGATGGGCAGAGTCCACGGACGCTCAAAGCTGACAGCGGATTCTCTTGCGAGACCGATCATGGAGAGGCAGTCGGGACGGTTGGAAGTGATTTCGAACTCAACAACCGTATCGGTCAGTCCGAGCACGTCATGGATATCCGCACCGATGGGAGCATCCGCAAGGCCTACGTCATTCAGAATCAGAATACCGTCCTCGATGGCGCCGGGCATATCGTGGGTGGTCAGACCAAGCTCGCCGATGGAACAGAGCATGCCGTTGGAGGGCACGCCGCGAAGCTTGCCGGCTTTGATCACGATGCCGCCGGGCAGCTTGGCGGGAACCATGGCAACGGGCACAACAGCGCCTTCAAAGACGTTCTGTGCACCGGTAACAATCTGGATATCCTCACCGGTACCGCAGTCCAGCTGGCAAATCTGCAGATGGTCGGAGTTCTCGTGGGGAGCGATGGACCTGATCTTACCGACAACCACATTTTCGATATCCGCGCCGAGGATCTCGTAGCCCTCAACCTTGGAGCCGGTATCCGTCATCCGGTCACAGTAGGCTTTCGTATCAATATCGCTGACATCCGTATAATCAGCGAGCCATTTCATAGAAAGTTTCATGATAATCTCCATTCTGCCGCCGCACGTTCGCACCGTGTGCGGGCGGCAATAAAAGTTTTTTATGAGTAATTTATGGATAAATGCTGAGCACCGCTTCCATATCCTTCGTGACGATCAGGGAAACGGTCAGACCGTCGGCACGGACAACGCCGTCCTTCAGAATCCCCTGATTCTCCGTCAGATACTGCGCCGCGCTGTCCTGTTTGTACTGCAGACGGCTCTGCAGTATCTCCAGAATCTGATCGGCTGACGCCTGATCCGCCGCACGGAAGATCAGAATTTCCTCGGGGGAGGTACCCTCCGTCGCCATATATGCGGCGGAAGCCGTATACCACTCCGGCTCGATGCCGATCATATAGAGAAGGTCATCCGCCGTCAGTGCAAACATATCGCTGAGTTCCGCAGCTTCCGCAATCGCGCCGTAGACGGCTGCCGGATCGGATACATCCGCCGCTTCTTTCGCGGCACAGGCACCAAGAAGCAGTGCCGCCGCAAGGGATATAAGCAGTTTTTTCATGATTCGCTCATCTCCTGCCTTGCAAAATCCTGCAGTGCGCCGATCAGCCGCGCCGCACCGGCGTCGTTCAGATGGATATATCCGTCATTGCTGTATTCCGCGGGCAAATGCCCTTTTTCATCCCGAACGGCTGCATTGGCATCCACGCAGTCCAGCTGATTGTCCCGGCAGAACTCCATCAGTGCCTCAGCAAAGCTGTTGAGCAGGGGACTGCCGAAATCCTTATTCTTACAGTACCACGGCAGATACTGCGAATCCGTTTTCGGTGTGACCGTCATCACCACCAGATGCACATCCGGACACTCCTTCTGCAGAAGCCCTATCAGCCGTTTGTAGCGGGATATGGTATCCTCCGCAGTGTATCCGAAGGAGAGATCGTTCATACCGAGAAAGAGAAAGATTCGCGACGGCTTTATATCCGCCAGAATGGCGGATAACTCCTGTGCTTTCCCCTTATACTGGTACCGGATCCGGTCATCAGTTGTATCTTCCACCAGATCCGCAATGCGGATTCCGGACACATCAGTGAGGAATTTTGCATCCGCCAGCATCTTCTCACCCTTATTCCGCTGAGAACGCACATAGCGGGATATACCCTCCATCACCGAATCTCCGATGAAGAGGCTGTTCGCGAAATAGCTGTCCGTGTCCGGGGCGGGAATCTCCGGCTGTGCCGCATCCGTCTTCTCGGCTGTAACGGCAGCAGACGTATCCGTAACGGCAATAGAGGTATCTGCGGCAGAAGCAGCAGGTGCTCTTTCCGTGCTGTCCGTCTCCTTATCCCTCGGAGTGGCTTCTCGGAAGCATCCGCTGAGCAGGGTCGCGACGAGGCAGGCGGCAAGTGTCAGGCAAACAATTCGCTTCCGCTCAGAACTGCGCGAGGAAGCGGATATCATTTTCATAGAGGTGACGGATATCGTCGATATGGTATTTCAGCATGGTAACACGCTCGATACCCATACCGAATGCAAATCCGCTGTACTCCTCGGGATCAATGCCGCAGATACGGAGAACGTTGGGATGCACCATGCCGGCGCCGAGGATCTCGATCCAGCCCTCGCCCTTGCAGAGACGGCATCCCTTGCCGCCGCAGGCGAAGCAGGAAACGTCTACTTCCGCGGAAGGCTCCGTGAACGGGAAATGATGAGGACGGAAACGGACCTTGGTGTCCTCGCCGAACATCTTCTTGGCGAACATTTCCAGCGTTCCCTTCAGATCGCCCATGGTGACGTTCTTATCCACAACCAGACCTTCCATCTGATGGAAGAGCGGAGAGTGGGTCGCGTCCATGGCATCGGAACGGTATACGCGGCCGGGAGAGATGATGCGAATCGGGGGCTTACGCTTCTCCATGGTACGGGCCTGTACAGGAGAAGTCTGGGAGCGGAGAAGGATATTATCGGTAATATAGAAAGTGTCCTGCGTATCGCGCGCGGGATGATCCGGCGGGATATTCAGTGCCTGGAAGTTGTAGTAATCGTACTCCACCTCGGGACCTTCGACGATATCGAAGCCCATACCGATGAAGATTTCCTCCATGTCCCGCTGTACGCGGTCCAGAGGATGGATATGTCCGACTGCGATCTCCGTACCGGGAACGGTAACGTCGATCTTCTCGGCTGCCAGACGGCGATCCAGCTCAGCGGCTTTCTGCACCTGTGCGCGCTGGACCAGCTCATTTTCAATCGCCTCACGGACTTCGTTGGCGATCTGACCGATCACAGGGCGCTCTTCGGCGCTCAGCTTGCCCATGCCGCGCAGAACGGCAGTCAGCTCACCTTTCTTGCCCAGATAGCGGATGCGCAGAGCTTCCAGATCCGCGCCATCCTGCGTAATGGCGCTCAGCGCCTCCGCTTTGATTTTAAGCAGTGTGTCTTTCATTTTTATTTGACTCCTTAATGAAATTTTATTGTATGGACGGGGAGGGACTTTTTGAAAAAAGTCCCTCCCCGGAACCCCTCTTCAAAAACCTTTATAAAATAAATACTTATTCTTGCATGAAAGTTTTTTGAAAGGGGTCCGGGGAAAACTTTTTTCAAAAAAGTTTTCCCCGTATCAGCGGATCTCGCCCGTATGCAGACCGCTGGCGGATACCGGCTCATCGCCGGCGTACAGATGGGATGTATCGCCTACCTGCACCAGCCGCGCATGGGCGATGGGCTTGGGCAGGTGCTTTTCCATATACACCATAGTCACGGATGTGGTGGGAAGGAACAAAGTATGCCACACTGCGGGCAGGGACAGATGCAGGATATGGGAGAGGAGCACGTTGCCCAGTCCCAGGTGGCAGAAGAGCGCGATGGTCTCTTTCTTCTCCTCCCATCCGTCAGCGATGCGGTAGACAGAACCGTCGCGGGTATATCCGTGCTCCGCCAGCAGTTCATCCCAGCCGCGGCACACGGCATCATACCGTTTCAGGATGGTGCCGTCCGCGTACATCGGCGCATTCCGCCAGCCTTCCGCATCGTATATTCCGGGGATATCCGCCCAGGTTTCCGGCGGCATATTCCACGGGCAGCGATTCTTGCCGCCGCCGGCAGTTGTATAAGCAAAGTCCTCCGGCAATCCGACCGGGAATTCTCTGAGCCATTCCAGCTCCGTCGCCTCCATGCCGGCTTTCCGCAGAAACGGTGCGGCGGTCAGTTTGGCGCGTCCCAGCGGAGATACAAATGCATGGGTGATGTGTTCTTTCACAAGCCGCTCGCCCAGCAGTTCCGCTTCTCTTTGTCCCTTCTCGGTCAGGGAGTCGGTGGGGTAATATGGATCACCGTGACGAATGATCAGAATACGCATAAAAACCTCCAAAAAAATAAGCCCCGCCGACAAAACCGGGACGGACGCAAAGCGCACCGCGGTACCACCCGGATTCCGGCAGGAGCCAACACTCATCTGATCGATAACGGGATCTCCCGGGCAGAACTACTCCATTCATCCTGCCGGCTCCGAAGTGAAATGCGCCCCCCACACGGCAGACGGTTTTCAGCCTGTCCGTCCTCTCTGCAGCCGTGTCTGCGGGTTTGCTGTCTTCTTCCCAGCCTTTGATATTTCAGTATACCATAATTCCCCGAAAAAAGCAAGAGGATGCGGGAATTTTCCACAAAAAATATGCGCCGTCCCGGAAAGGACAGCGCACAGTTATCCATGCACAAATCAATTCGCACTGTAGACGGTATCCACAACGAATGCGTGATATGCACTCTCTGCGGCAGCGGCATCAGGCGCAACGCAGAACACCACATAAACACCGTCCTGTGCCAGCAGAGCTTTCGTCAGCTTCACCGACTCGGGCTGGTTATAGGAGGCGTAAATCTCCGCCATTTCCGTGCGGTATTTCCCGACCTTTTCTGCGGCAGCGGCGGCATTCTCCGCATTGCTGCAGCGAAGCACGAGGATCGCCTCGGCGGTAGCGCCGGTACTACCGTAGGAAACAACGGATTCAGCCAATCCTGCCACATTATACAGGGTCTGGGCTATCTCCGCATCCATCTGGATCATGTTGGGATCATCAAAGGCGACCTTTGTCAGCAGATGCTCTGCAAGAGCCGCAGCCGGAATATCCGCGGTATTCATATCCACGGAAGCAAAATCCTGTACGCCGGAGGAATCCGCAGGTACATTTCCCTCTTCGCATGCGGTAAGCAGAAGAGTTCCGGCAATCACGGCGGCAAGAATTCCGCCCCGTACGGTTTTGAGATTCATAACTGACAAATTCCTTTTCTGTATAGTGTACTTGTTCCTATCAGGGAACTGTGTGAGTTTTCAGATATTCGATCCACGCTTTGGAGGATTTTACGCCCAGATGAATGCCGTCAAAACTGTCCGAGACATTCAGATCTCCGTTTTTATCCGCGAAGATCTCCGTCAGGGCGATATAGTGCAGCCCCTTTTCCTCGCACAGTTTGTAAAGACGCTCGTTGTACTCCTTCACCTTGCCGTTGCCGCCCATCGGTTTATAACGGGAATTTTCGGCAGTGGATTTCGCCATGGGCAAAATCTCCTGCACATAGATATGGGCGTCCGGCAGTTTTTCCTGCAGAAGCTCCACCAGGGTCGTATAGGCTTTGATAAAGGAGTCCGTACTCGGCCAGCCGATTTCATTGATGCCGAAGGAGATATACACCTTCGTAAAGTCCTTCTTAGCATCCAGCGCCTGGGAAAGGGTGATCTTCTTATCTCCGGAAGCGATAAACGCGCTGGAGACCACAGAGGAAATATTAAGTCCCTGCTGAGAATAATAATTCGATTTCAAGCCGGAATACAGAGAAAGTCCCACAGTGCGGGAATCGCCCAGGAAAAGCGCATCGGAGAAATAGCTGCTCTCCACCGCTTTGCTCTCCGCGACCCGCACGCTGATCTCGGGCGGATCTGGCAGATCCGTTGTATCCAGAGGACGGGCGGTCAGTCTGGCGGGATCATCATCCCCTGCAAACACGGTTGTATCACTCACGGGCGGATTTGTCACGGGAGGCTCCGTTA
>SVTS01000018.1 GCA_015063645.1 Oscillospiraceae bacterium
AGGGGAAAGGACCATCTCAGACGGCGAAGTTCCTTTCCCCTCCCCCCACACCCCCTATCCCAATCTCCTTGCCTTCGCCGAAGTCAGCTATATCTATGACAAAAAAAGCGCCGGAGGATTTTGCATTGCAAAATCCTCCGGCGCAGAAATTTTATGAGTACAGTTAAAAATTCGTCGTAGCCAAGGAGATTGGGTGGGTGAATTGCCGACCGTAGGGAGGCAAAAAGCTGCACAGCAGAGTTATGTCAGCCGCATTTCTGTAGTTCTCACCCATTCACAAACGCTGCCGCCGCGTCCAGATCCTCTTCCGCCAGAGCCCGCAGCGCGGCGCCGCGGAGACGCAGCTTCTCCGCGATCTCCCCTTCCCGGGAAAGAAGCTCCGACAGCTTCGCACGAAGCGTCTCGCCGTCCGCGTCTGCGGCGGAGAGCACAAATTCCTCCATCCCCAGATATTCCATCATCGCGTCCAGCTTCGGATCGTAGCTCAGAGCCAGCGACGGAACCCCCGCCGCCGCCGCGAAGATCACCGCGTGCAGCCGCATGCCGATCACCGCCCGCGCTCCGCGGATCAGTGCCTCCGTCTCCGCCGCATCCGTGCCGTCCGCCGTGCGGACTTCCACGCCCGCTTCGCTCAGACGTTCCGCCGCACGGGCACAGATCCCGCTGTCATAGCGGGGCTGCATCGGCAGAAGCACCGCCTGCATGCCGCAGCTGCGGCAGATCTCCGTCAGTGCCTGCACCGCCGCGTTCTCCGCGCCTGCCACATCCTGACCGTCCGCCGTCTCTCTCAGGGACAGAATCACATACTCGCCCGCGTGTTCGCGCGGCTTGTCCGATGCCATCCGGTATACCGGATCCGCCGTCACGCGGATTTTTTCCTCCGGAATGCCCATCGCGGTCAGCTCCCGCGCCGAGGCGTTTTCTCTGACGCTGATGTAATCCGCCGCCTGCAGAGCTTTCACCGCACGTCTGCGGGAGGATTCCCGCCGGAGCGGTCCGATGCCGTTGGCGAATACCATCACCGGCACGCCGGAGCGCTTCGCCGCGCGCATCACGGTGGTGTAATAGAACAGGGATTTGGCGCTGGTCACGTCCTGCAGCAGACTGCCGCCGCCGCTGATCAGCAATCTGGAATGGCGGATCGCCCGCCAGAGGGAGATCACGTGGAAGCGGTTCACCGGCGTCACACCGGGCGAGAGCTCCGCGCCCCGCCGCGACAGAGCGGCGATGCGGGTGATCCCCCGCTCCCGCAGTCCGCGGGAGATCTGCGACAGCAGCGCGTCGTCCCCCGCGTTGGAAAATCCGTAATAGCCGGAGATCACCACGTCCGCGCGGCGGAAGCGGTGTTCTTCCATCGCCTGCCGGTACAGCGTCTCCGCATCGTCCGCCATGCGGGCAACGGAATACAGCCGCGCCACCAGAGCGCGGTTGTACGCGCCCATCTCGGCTTTTTCGGCATCAGGCGCGGCAAGCAGGGTGATCACCGCCCGTGCCAGGGTAACGGTATCCACCGGTTCTCTGGTGCGGCAGCAGAAATTGGTCTCCACCGCCTCCGCCTCCATCGCCGGATGGAAGATGCCCAGATGTCCCTGTGCGCCGGAGAGGATCACCGGCAGGCGGCACGCCATCGCCTCCATAGCGGCACGGGACACGCCGACGAAGATATCCGCCGCCGCCAGCACCCGGGAGATATCGCTTCTCGGACCGGTGATGAAGATGCGTTTGCCGCCCAGCTGTGCGTCTGTCTGCGCCGCCAGAGTGCGGATTTCCTCCAGAACGTCGCCGCCGCCCACGATCACCAGCCGTGCGTCGGGGCGTTCGGAGAGGATTTCCGGCATTGCCTCAATGAGGCGGAAGACATGCCATGCCGCCGCCCGGTCCAGCCGGGAGACAGCCATAATGATCTCGCCGGAGGGGACGCCCAATTCCGCCCGCACGGCGGATTTCACATCCGGTGCGGGAGCGTCGTAGCTTGTGACATCGATGCCGTTCACGGTAACGCCGATCTTTTCCGGCGGGGTATGATAATACTGCATCAGGTACTGCTTTACGTCATCGGAGACGGCGAGGGTACGCTCGCCCACGCGGGTGAGCATACGCAGATACCAGACGGGATTGAACGTCCCGTGGAAGGTAGTCACGAAGGGGATATCAAAATGCTTCGCCGCGCCTGCGGCGATGAATCCGGGGATACGCGCATGGGCGTGGATGATATCGAATTTCTCCTCGCGGAGGAGCCTGAACAGGAGTCTGCGGGATTTTGCCATGGCATCGGGGCGTTTGGTATGCAGGGGCATGGGGATGTGTTTCGCTCCGGCGGCGACGAGGTCATTCACGAAGATGCCTCCCGCGGAGGCGATTGTCACCGTGTGTCCGCGTCCAAGCAGCTCCCGGACCAGCTCCAGGATGTGCGTCTCCGCGCCGCCGATGCCCAGCGACATTGTGACCATCAGTATGTTCATGGGGGGTGTCCTTTCGGTGATGTAGTTGGAGGATGCGGGGGAACGGTGGATGCGGCGGGGCGCTGCCCCGGAGCCCCGGCAGGGGACGAGTCCCCTGCACCCCGTGGCAAATGTTGCCGGGGAGATTGTGCGGATTTTAGAGTATAGCGGCGCAAATTCTTGCGCCGCGGAATTGTCTTGCCAGACTTTGGGCGCGAATACTCGCGCCCGAAGCGCAGTCCGATTTCCGCTGATGCGGTAATTATCGCTGTCCCGGTATAAATGTTTTCGCCCGCCTTTTTCAAAAGGCGGTGGGGTCGAGGGGCAAAGCCCCCGTTGCCGCCCGCAGGCGGCGAAATACCTATCGTTCAGGGGGTCCGGGGCGGAGCCCCGCAGGGGTAAGGGGGACGGAGTCCCCCTTGGCTAACGAACGGTTACCGCGGCCGTCCGCATCGGGGATTCTGACGGAATTCCACCGTATTTCTTGCAAATCCGGTGTTTTTTTATGCAAAATTATTGCATTATTCTCCGGTTTATGCTATCATATTAAGGAATATACTTTGCAAATATCCGCTGTGCGTTTGCGCCGAGAATCATCTCTTTTTCCGCATCGGACAGCGTCAGCGAGCGGACAAAGCGGATTCCCTCTGCGGGATCGCCCCAGGGACAGTCGGAGGCGAACAGGATTCTCTCCGCGCCGTGGGCACGGATCAGCTCCGTGATTTTCTCCGCATCCGCATAGGCGAAGATGAAGGACAGATCAAAATACACATTCCGTCCTGCCAGATGCTTTCTGACTTCGCTGAACTGCCGGTTTCCGCCGCCGTGGGCGAAAATGATCCGCGGCTCCGCGGGCTCCCTGCCCTCGTACACCTGATCCAGAAACCGCACCGCACGCTCGGGCGGGCAGTGGACGCATTCCGGGAATCCGTCATCCACGCCTGCATGGGTCACAATATACAGCCCGTGCCGGAGCGCTTCCCGTGCGATCCGGATATACCGCTCATCGTCGATGAATACGCCCTGATAATCCGGGTGGATCTTGATGCCGGGCAGTCCCATCGCCGCGATCTCCGCCACGTGGGCGGGAATATCTTCGTCATCCGGATGGATTCCACCGAAGGAGATCAGACCGTTCCGCTTGTTCAGCTCCGCCGCGAAAGCGTTCACCGATGCGAACTGTGACGGCTTCGTCACCACGGGAAGCACCACGGCGATATCCACGCCGGCGATTTGCATCGCCGCAGAAAGCCCGGCGGCAGTTCCGTCCGTGTGGGGGTTGACATCCGCCTTGGCGGCAAGCATGGGGATTGTTTTAGCGGCAAGCGCATCCGGAAATGCGTGGGTGTGTGTATCAATAATCATGGGATTTGTTTGTTAACCTCGCGGAAGTGGAATAATATATATTATTGTACCCTTGATGGGCGGGAAAATCAAGAGATTTTCGGAATCTTGTGGGAAAGAGGGAACTTTGTGTACCTCCCCAGCCCCCTGCAGATTCAGATTTGTTCGTTCCCCAAGGGGGGACTCCGTCCCCCCTTGGAACCCCCCTGTTTTTTTAGATGGTGGTCGGGGGCACAGCCCCCGACACCCCCGGCGAATCAAATGTAGTTAGCCGGAGACCCGCGTCCCCTGTCGGGACAGCGAAAATTACCGCTTCAGCGGAAATCGGACTGCGCTTCTGCCGCGAGTATTCGCGGCAAAAGTCTGGCCAGACCAATCCTGCGGCGCAAGAACTTGCGCCGCCCCAATCAGCACAGTCTCCCCGGCTTCATTTGCCGCGGGGTGCAGGGGACTCGTCCCCTGCCAGGTGCAGGACAGCGTCCTGCCGGGGCTTCGGGGCAGAGCCCCGCCGTCCCCCATCCCCCAAAAAACCGTTTATTATTCATTCACATACAGGAGACCCCACCATGCCGATTACCGATTTTCTGGAACATAATGCCCGGATGCACCCGGGCGAGGCTGCGCTGACGGAGATCACTCCGCAGAATCAGCCGGAACGCCATACGACGTGGCGCGAATTCAATTTGATCGAAACTGCCGAGGGTAAGGAGTACCGCCGGGAGATCACCTGGCGCCAGTTTGACGAAGATGCCAACCGTTTTGCCAACCTCCTCTTCACCCGCGGCGTCAAAAAGGGCGATAAGGTCGCCATTCTGCTGATGAACTGCATCGAGTGGCTGCCCATCTACTTCGGTATTCTGAAGACCGGCGCTCTCGCCGTTCCCATGAACTACCGCTACGCCGCCGAGGAGATCCGCTACTGCGCCGATCTCGCCGACTGCACCCGCCTCGTTTTCGGTCCCGAATTCACCGGGCGTATCACCGAGGTGAAGGATCAGCTGCACATCCGTGACTACTTCTTCGTGGGCACCAACGCGGAAAAACCGGATTTCGCCGATAATTATGCCGATATGATCGGCTGCTGCTCTCCCGTACCCCCGCCGGTGGAGATCAGCGACGAGGACGAAGCCGCGATCTATTTCTCCTCCGGCACCACCGGCTTCCCGAAAGCCATCCTCCACAGCCACGCGGCTCTGGTTTCATCCTGCCGCACCGAGCAGAATCACCATTCCCAGTCCCGGGATGACGTGTTCCTCTGCATCCCGCCGCTGTATCACACCGGCGCGAAGATGCACTGGTTCGGATCGCTGCTCTCCTGCTCCCGTGCGGTTCTTCTCCGGGGCGTGAAGCCGGAGTGGATCCTCCAGTGCGCCGCCGAGGAGCGCGCCACCATCGTGTGGCTTCTGGTGCCGTGGGCACAGGACATTCTGGACTGTCTGGAGAGGGGCGAGATCTCCCTTGCGGATTACAATCTCTCCCGCTGGAGACTGATGCATATCGGCGCGCAGCCGGTTCCGCCCAGTCTGATCCGCCGCTGGAAGAGCGTATTCCCGACGCATGAATACGACACAAACTACGGTCTTTCCGAGTCCATCGGTCCCGGCTGCGTCCATCTGGGCGTGGAGAACATTGATCACGTAGGCGCCATCGGCAAGGCCGGCTATCTCTGGCAGACGATGATTGTGGACGAACACTTTGAACCCGTTCCCCGGGGCGAAGTGGGCGAGCTTGCCGTATACGGACCCGGCGTCATGAGATGCTATTACAAGAATCCCGAGGCAACCGCGGAAGTGAAGCGCGGCGACTGGCTCCTCACGGGCGACATGGCGAGAGAGGACGAGGACGGATTCATCTATCTCGTGGACCGCAAGAAGGACGTTATCATCACCGGCGGTGAAAATCTCTACCCCGTCCAGATCGAAGATTTCCTCCGCGCTCACGAGAAGATCAAGGACGTTGCGGTGATCGGTCTGCCCGATGCCCGCCTCGGCGAAATTGCCGCCGCCATCATCGAAGCCAAGGAAGGCATGACCCTCACCGAGGCAGAAGTCGAAGATTTCTGTCAGGCACTCCCACGCTACAAGCGCCCCCGCAAGCTCATCTTCGCCTCCGTCCCGAGAAATCCCACCGGCAAAATCGAAAAGCCCAAGCTCCGCGAAATCTACTGCGGCGTAAGGCTGGTTGAGGCGGCGACTACGGATTGATATAGGGGAGACGGCGGGGCGCTGCCCCGGACCCCGCCAAGGGCTGTGCCCTTGGATCCCATGGCAAATGAAGCCGTGGAGTTGGTGCAGATTCCGGCGGCGCAAATGCTTGCGCCGCAAAAATGGCTTGCCAGACTTTGGGTGCGAATACTCGCACCCGAAGCGCAGTCCGATTTCCGCTGAAGCGAGAATTACAGCTAACCCGTAGGGGCGATTCACGAATCGCCCGTCGTACAGATGAAACCGAACGAAACGGGCGCATCGTGATGCGCCCCTACGGGATACATCGCCACTATCCATCGCCGTCCGCAGACGGCGTCTCCCCTCGATTGTTAGGACACTATCTGTATTCATAGCGAAACGGAACTGCAGTTGTGATCCAGATAGCGAACAATGAACCCACAGGCAAATGAGCAGATTCAGCTATCCATCCGCCGCCCGCAGGCGGCGTTGGTTGAAATGCGTTTCAAGAGACTCTCCCGGATGAATCACGTCGATCAGCGGCATCCAAGGGCCAAGACCCTTGGTCGCCGTGGGGGGAGTCCGAGGGGGTAGCGCGGCGAGGCGCGCTTGCCCCTCGGCAGCTTAACGAATGCGTTTAGGCTGTCGAACACATAAGTTACACGAAAATTCCCCCATAAAACATACGAAAGGAACCCCCCCATGAAATCTCTCCTCATCGGAAATGCCGCCCTTGCCCGCGGCTTCTGGGAAGGCGGCGTCGGCGTCGTCTCCTCCTACCCCGGTACCCCCTCCACCGAAATCACCGAATTCCTCTCCGAATACCGTGATATCTATACCGAATGGGCGCCAAATGAAAAGGTCGCCTGCGAAGTCGCCTTCGGCGCATCCCTCGGCGGAAAACGCGCCGTCTGCGCTATGAAGCACGTCGGTCTCAACGTGGCAGCCGACCCGCTCTTCACGCTCTCCTATACCGGCGTGAATGCCGGTCTCGTCATCTGCGTCGCCGATGACCCCGCTATGCATTCCTCCCAGAATGAACAGGATTCCCGCCATTACGCCATCGCGGCGAAGCTCCCCATGCTGGAACCTGCCGATTCCGCCGAAGCACACGCTTTCGCAAAGGCATCCTTCGACCTCTCCGAAAAATTCGATACTCCCGTCCTGATGCGCATGGTCACCCGTATTGCCCATTCCCAGAGCATCGTCGAAATGGGCGAGCGCGCGGACGTTCCCACAAAGGAATACATCAAAAATCCCCCCAAATATATCATGATGCCCGGCTACGCCAAGCTGAAGCATCCCGTCGTGGAAGCGCGCACCGCCGCTCTGGCGGAGTACGCCGAATCCTGCCCCTTCAACCGTGTGGAGGACGGCGCGGATCACTCTCTCGGCATCATCACCTCCGGCACCTGCTACCAGTACGTCAAGGAAGTGTTCGGTGACTCGATCCCCGTGCTCAAGCTGGGCATGGTGAATCCCCTCCCGCCGCAGATGATCCGCGATTTCGCCGCAGGCGTTGAGCGCCTTGTGGTTGTGGAAGAGCTGGACGGCATCATCGAAACGTTCTGTCAGACACTCGGACTGAAGGTAGAGGGAAAGAATCTCTTCTCCCCCATCGGCGAGTATTCCCAGCGCACCGTTGCCGCCGCGTTCGGTCGCGAACTGCCCGCATTCGTTGCGCCGGCAGCTGATCTGCCCGGCAGACCGCCTATGATGTGTGCCGGATGCCCGCACCGCGGACTGTTCTACACGCTGGCGAAGAAGAAGATCACCGTCATCGGCGACATCGGATGCTACACGCTGGGCGCACAGCAGCCGCTGAACGCAGTGGATTCCGTGCTCTGCATGGGCGCCTCCGTCTCCGGCGTACACGGCTTCAACAAAGCCCGCGGCGCTGAAGCGGAGAAGAAGAGCGTAGCCGTCATCGGCGACTCTACCTTCATGCACTCCGGTGTGACGGGACTGATTGACATTGCGTACAACCAGTCAAACTCCACCGTTATTATTCTGGACAACTCCATCACCGGCATGACCGGTCACCAGCAGAACCCCACCACGGGTCTGGACATTCACGGCGATCCCGCCGGCAAGATTGATCTGGAAGCGCTCTGCCATGCAGTGGGCATCCGCCGCGTAGCGGTAGTGGATCCCTACGATCTGGCGGCGTGCGAAAAGGTGATCACGGAAGAGCTGGCGGCGGAGGAGCCTTCCGTCATCATCAGCCGCCGTCCCTGCGTGCTGCTGAAGACTGTCAGGAAGAATCCGCCCATGAAGATCGATCCCGAAAAGTGCCGCGGATGCAAGGCGTGTATGCAGCTCGGATGCCCCGCCATCAGCTTCCGCGAAAAGAAGGCTGTCATCGACGACACGCTCTGCGTCGGCTGCGGAGTCTGCGCCCAGAAGTGCGCGTTCGGCGCGATTCTGGAGTAAGAGGGACGGGGATGCGATGTGGGGCTCTGCCCCACGCCCCGGCAGGAGCTGTGCTCCTGCACCTCATGGCAAATGCTGACATATAGTCTGTGCAGATTATCCGGGGGTTCAAGGGGGCAGAGCCCCCTGAGCGAACGAACGCCCCCACCTTCACCCCAAAAACAAAAAACTTCCGAAAGGAATAACCGTATGAATATTATGATCGTCGGCGTCGGCGGACAGGGATCCCTGCTCGCATCCCGCCTCCTCGGGCGTGTGCTTACCGAGGAAGGACATGACGTCAAAGTTTCCGAAGTCCACGGCATGAGCCAGCGCGGCGGATCCGTGGTTACCTATGTAAAATGCGGCGAGAAAGTCGCCTCTCCCCTGATCGACCTCGGCGAAGCGGATTACATCATCTCCTTCGAGAAGCTGGAAGCCGCCCGCTACGCGTCCTACCTGAAAATCGGCGGACGCATCATTACCAACAACCAGCAGATCGATCCCATGCCCGTGATCACCGGCGCGGCTGCTTATCCCGCCGATGTGCTGGATCAGCTCCGCGCCAAAGGCGTGCAGATCGACGAAATGGATGCCCTCACCATGGCTGAATCCGCCGGCTCCGCCAAAGCCGTGAACATCGTCCTCATGGGACGCCTCGCCCGCTACTTCGGCATCGCCCCCGAAAAATGGATCAACGCCCTGAAAGCCACCGTCGCCCCCAAGTTCTACGAGATGAACTGCAAGGCGTTCGAGCTGGGGTACAAGGCGTAAGGGGAGGACGCGGCGGGGCTCTGCCCCTGCACCCCGCCAAGGGCTGTGCCCTTGGATCCCATGGCAAATGCAGCCGTGGAGATTGTGCAGATTCGGGTGCCGCAAATACTTGCGGCACGAAAATGGCTTGCCAGACTTTTGCCGCGAATACTCGCGGCAGAAGCGCAGTCCGATTTCCGCTGACGCGGAAATTATCGCTAACCCATCGCCGCCCGCAGGCGGCGTCTCCCCTCGATTGTTAGAATGCTATCTGTATTTACCGCTGACGGAACTGCGGCAATAATTAAAGATAGCGAACAATGAACCCACAAGCAAATAAACAGATTCAGCTGTCCAGCCGCCGCGCGCACGCGGCGTCGGTTGAGATGCGTATCAGCAAACTCACCGGTCTGAATCACGTCGATCAACCTGGGTCCAGGGGTCCGCAGACCCCTGGTCAACGTGGGAGGGGTCCGGGGAGGTAGCCCCTTGAGGGGGGCTGGCTCCCCGGCAGCTAAACGAACGCGTTTTCGATAGCGAAAAATTCCGCTGCACGAATCCCCCTACCCCCCACTCTCTAACCCACACAAGCGAATCCCCATTCTATATAAAAAAAAAGAAGGTACCCCCCATGGAAAAACGCTACTACCAAAGAGAAATCGAAACCATGCCCTATGAGCAGATGCGCGCACTCCAGAGCGAACGCCTCTGCAAGCAGGTGCGCCATGTTTGGGATAACGTCCCCTTCTATCGCGCAAAGATGGAAGAAAAGGGACTGACCCCCGACGATATCAAGTCCGTGGATGATCTGCATAAGCTGCCCTTCATCTGTAAGGATGACCTGCGCGATCAGTACCCCTACGGTCTGCTGGCAAAACCGCTCTCCGACTGCGTCCGCATTCAGTCCACCTCCGGCACCACCGGTCGCCGCGTCGTGGCTTTCTATACCCAGAACGACGTAAACCTCTGGGAAGACTGCTGCGCCCGCGCCATTACCGCTGTCGGCGGCACGAACGAGGATGTCTGCCAGGTTGCATACGGCTACGGTCTGTTCACCGGCGGTCCCGGTCTGAACGGCGGTTCCCATAAGGTAGGATGCCTGACACTGCCCATGTCCTCCGGCAATACCGAGCGCCAGATCCAGTTCATGATGGATCTGGGTGCCACCATCCTCTGCTGTACACCTTCCTATGCCGCTTATATCGGCGAAGCCCTCAAGGAAATGGGCTATAAGCCTGAGGATAATAAGCTGAAAGCCGGCATCTTCGGCGCAGAGCCCTGGACCAACGAAATGCGCCGCGACATTGAGAAATCCCTCGGCATCAAGGCATACGATATCTACGGTCTCACCGAGACCACCGGTCCCGGCGTGTCCTTCGAGTGCGAAGAGCAGACCGGCATGCACGTAAACGAAGACCACTTCATCCCCGAGATCATCGATCCCGACACCGGCGAGGTTCTGCCCGAGGGTGAGAAGGGCGAGCTGGTATTCACCTCCATCACCAAGGAGGCATTCCCGCTGCTCCGCTACCGCACCCGCGACATCTGCGTACTGAGCCGCAAAAAGTGCTCCTGCGGACGCACCCTGATCAAGATGGCGAAGCCCATGGGTCGCTCCGACGACATGCTGATCATCCGCGGCGTCAACGTATTCCCGTCCCAGATCGAGACAGTCCTGCTCAAGGAAGGCTACTCCCCCAACTACCAGATCGTGGTTGACCGCGTAAACAACACCGACACCTTTGACGTCAACGTGGAAATGACCCCCGAAATGTTCTCCGACACCGTCAAGGGCACTCAGGCCGCCGAAGCCAAGCTCGTCAACGCCATGCTCAACATGCTCGGCATCCGCCCGAGCGTCCACCTCGTCGCTCCCAAGTCCATCACCCGCAGCGAAGGCAAGGCTGTGCGTGTGGTTGACAAGCGCAAGCTGCACGATTAAGAGAGGGGAGACGGCGGGGCTCTGCCCCGGTCCTGTCAAAAACATAGTCGTCTCGGGAGCTCGCGATGCTCACTCCCAAGACTCCTTGTTTTTTCCCTGTCCGCCCGCCCTTCATCCGCCACAGGCGGCGGGCGGTCGTACAGCCCCGGCAGGGGACACAGCCCCCTGCACCCCGATGCAAATGCAGCCATATAGTCTGTGCAGACTCGGGTGCCGCAAATCCTTGCGGCACAAAAATGGCTTGCCAGACTTTGGGCACGAATCCTCGTGCCCGAAGCGCAGTCCGATCACCGCTGAAGCGGGAATTTAACCTAACCGTAGGGGCGATTCACGAATCGCCCGTCGTACAGGTGAAACCAAACGAAACGGGCGCATCGTGATGCGCCCCTACGGGATAGCATCACCGCAAACCCATCGCCGCCCGCAGGCGGCGTGTCTCCACCGAATAACAGAACGCTATCTTAAAAATACCGCTAAACGGAACTGAAGAATTAATCAAGATAGCGAACAATAAACCCACAGGCAAATAAACAAATTCAGCTATCCAGCCGCGGCGCGCACGCCGCGTCGGTTGAGATGCGTCTCAGCAGACTCACCCACTCATGAACCCGTCGATCAACCCGGGTCCAGGGGACCGCAGTCCCCTGGCCGATGTGGGGGGAGTCCGAGGGGGTAGCCCTTCGGGAAGGGCTTGCCCCTCGGCAGCTGAACGAACGCGTTTTCGATAGCGTCCGACGACGCTGAAGCAAAATCCCCCCTCCCCCCCCCAATAAAACTCTACATATGGAGGTACCCCCATGTCCATCAGACAGCTTTCCGTATTTGTTGAAAATCAGAAAGGCGCCCTCGCAGGCGTCCTGCATACCATCTCCGATGCCGGTATTGAACTCCGTGCCCTGTCCATCGCTGATACCAGCGATTTCGGCATCCTCCGCGTAATCACCAGCGATAATTCCCGCGCCGCCCTTGCCCTGAGCGAAAACGGCGCCGTGTGCTCCGTCACCGATGTCGTCGCCGCCTGCGCCGATGATAAACCCGGCGGACTCGCCGCCCTGCTTACCATCCTCTCCGAGGCAGGCATCGACGTGGAATACGTCTACGCATTCGTTGCCCAGACCGGCAAACACGCCTGGGTCGTTCTCCGCGTCAGCGATAACGCCGCCGCCGAGAAGGTTCTCACCGATGCAGGCATCACCCTGCTGAATGACGCCGACGTGGCGAATATCTGAGAAAAACGGGGATGTGGGGGCTTTAGCCGCCACACCCCCGGAACAATTCCGAAAGGAAAACAACTATGTCCGTATCCTTTGCCAACTGTCATTTTCATTCCATCTTTTCCGATGGCGATTATACGCCTGAGTGGCTGGTGGAGCATGCCAAAGCGCTGGGGCACCGCGCAGTGGTACTGACCGATCACGACACCATCCGCGGATGCTATTTTCTGCAGAAAGCCGCACGCCGTGCGGGTCTGCTTTCCCTGTCCGGATGCGAATTCACCACCCAGAGCGCGGTGGGCAATCCCCACCTGGTGGGAATCGATTTCAACACCGAGAACGTCCGCATGCGGAAGCTGCTGGAACGCATCTCGCCCATGCAGACCGAGCGCTCCCACCTGATGTTCGAGTGGGGACTGAAGCGCGGCAGCCTCCGCCCCGGCATCACCTGGCAGGACGTGCTGGACCGCTTCCCGGACAACAATTATTTCTGCAACAATCAGGTATTTGCGCTGATGGTGGAGCGCGGCATCTACAAGCCGGAGGAATACATGCCGGAATTCTTCATGCCGAACTTCTCCCACAAGCTGGTACTGGAGGATGATCTTGCCGCAGGCATCCGCGAGGTGCACTCCTGGGGAATCCCGGATCTGGAAGAGGTCATCGCCACGATCCGCCACGCCGGCGGTGTCCCCGTGATCGCCCATCCCCACAAGGCGGCGTCCAAAGCGGAAACCTACCTGAAAATGGGCGTCATGGGATTTGAAACCCATCACCCCGATCTGGACGCGGAGGACGAGGCATTCTTCGACGCGTTCTGCACCGAGCACAGTCTCTACAAGCTGGGCGGCACCGACCACTCCGGTCCCATCGGCTGCCCCGCCCACGCCCACGTCCCCGCCGACAGCGGCGGCACCACCGAGGAAGAATTCATGAAGCTGTATCGGAGAGAATTGGGGTAACGGGGGGAGGACGGCGGGGCTCTGCTCGAGTTGGCTTCGCCAACTCGGTCACCCCGCCAAGGGCTGTGCCCTTGGATCCCATAGCAAATGCAGCCGTGGAGTCTGTGCAGAATCGGTTCTGTCGAAAACATAGTCGTCTCGGGAGCTCGCGATGCTCACTCCCGATACTCCTTGTTTTCTCCCTGTCCATCCGCCCTTCGTCCGCCACAGGCGGCGGGCGGCTGTACAGCAGCGCAAATCCTTGCGCCGCAAAAATGGCTTGCCAGACTTTGGGTGCGAATACTCGCACCCGAAGCGCAGTCCGATCACCGCTGAAGCGGGAATTACAGCTATCCTGTAGGGGACGGCGCCCACGACGTCCCGCTGCATAAAATTCCGCTGATCAATATTTGGTCAGCAAACGTAAACCTCACGCAAACCGTAGGGGCGATTCACGAATCGCCCGCCGAACAGGCAAAAAACAAACGAACCGGGCGCATCGTGATGCGCCCCTACGGGACAGCGGAAATAACCGCTATCCCGTAGGGACCGGCGTCCCCGACGGTCCTTATCCCACGGTAAAGAAATACGAAATTTGTTCAGAGGACCGTCGAGGACGCCGGTCCCTACACAAACGCGTCTACGCTATCGTCCGGCACCGCTGATCGCAAATCCCCCCTCCCCCAAAAAAATTAACGAAAGGATCCCCCAGAAGCCATGTCCATCTCCATCCTCCTCGTAGGTATCGGCGGCTACGCCTCCACCTACGTCAATCCCCTCCTGAACGGCGTCCGCGAAGACTGCATAATCGTCGGCTGCGCCGATCCGTTCCCGAATTCCTGCCCGCGCCTCGCGGAAATCAAAGAACGCGGTATCCCCGTTTTCGCCGATATGCAGGAATTCTTTGACGCCGGTCTTACCGCTGACCTCGCCGTCATTACTACCCCCATCCACCTCCATGCCAATCAGGTGAAACTCGCCCTTGCACACGGGTGCCATGTCCTGTGCGAAAAGCCCCTCTGCGGCGATATCCGCGATATCCCCGGCATGATCGAGGCAAGAGATGCCGCCGGTAAATACGTGGGCATCGGCTATCAGTGGTCCCACAGCGACGCGATCATCGCTCTGAAAGAGGATATCCTCGCCGGCGTGTACGGCAAACCGAAACTGCTGAAAACCCTCGTCCTCTGGCCCCGGAATTTCAAGTATTATAAGCGCGGATGCGGCTGGGCAGGCAAAATCAAAAACGACGACGGCGCGCTCATTCTGGACAGCGTAGCCAATAACGCCACCGCCCATTACCTGCATAATATCCTCTTCGTTCTGGGTGATAAAATGGATACTGCCGCCGAGCCGACGGAAATCAAAGCCGTCCTCCGCCGTGCCAATACGATCGAAAACTATGATACCTGCGCCCTGGAGATGAAATTTGCAGGCGGCGCGCGGGGGCTGTATCTGGTCACCCACGCTTCCGAGGGAACGCAGGATCCGATTTTCGATTACGAATTCGAGAACGGACACATCCACTTTGAAGACGGCGAGGGCAAAAAGACCGTCCGCGGCGTGCTGAACGACGGCACCGAAAAGATCTACGGCAATCCGTTCGATAATCAGGTGAATAAGCTCTGGCGTGCCGCCGACGCGGTTCTGGATCCCTCCGTGAAGCCGATCTGCGGCATCGAGACCGCAACACCCCACACGAACACCATCGCACGGATGCAGGATTGCGGCATCGAGAATTTCGCCGCCGATCAGATCAAACTGCGCGAGGACGAGAGCGGCGTGTATGTCCCCGGTCTCGGCGAAGCCCTCCGCGCCTGCTATGACAACGCCGTTATGTGGGACGGGGAACTCTGATACATGAAAAAAAGGAGAGTACAACTCTCCTTTTTTCTTTATCCGTTCCGTCTCTTGGGCCAGAGCGCGAACAGCAGCGCTGCCGCCGCGCCGATGATGACCACAGTCAGGATCACGCCGAACACGCCCATGCCGTCCTTATCCGCATTGCCGGAGGAAGACTGCGCCGTGTCCGTCTCGCTGTCCGTGCCGCCGGCGGAATCCTTACCCGCCTGATCGGACTCGCTGTCCGCGCCCATCATGGATTCAACCGCGCCGGTTCCGGTATCGGATTCGACCACGCCGTCGCCGTTTGTGTCCCCGAGGGAGGAATCCGCCTCGCCGTCCCCGCCGGGAAGCACATCCTCGACGATGCTCTCCGCGCCCTCCATCAGCGAGGAATCCGCACCGCCGCCCGGCGCGGTACTGGTGGTATCCGCCATAGGGGATCGGGGAGAAAAAACAGGCGCCGCCGCCAGGCAGCTGAGCGTCAGAGACGCGGCAAGGGCGGCGCACACCGCCGCAAATTTCATAAATCTCATAAAAATCCGCCTTTCACAAGTGAAAAAGATTATTTCAGAAATTAGTGTTGCCGCCCCCGCAAGGTTTATGCACCCCCGGCGTTGCTTTTTTTTGGAATTTGTGATATAATGGGGGACAGGGGAGACGATTGCAGGGCTCTGCCCTGCACCCGGCAGGGGACGCAGCCCCCTGCACCCCATGGCAAATGAAGCCGTGGAGATGGTGCAGAATCGGGTGCCGCAAATACTTGCGGCACAAAAATGGCTTGCCAGACTTTGGGCACGAATCCTCGTGCCCGAAGCGCAGTCCGATTTCCGCTGAAGCGGAAATTATCGCTATCCCCTGACGAACAATTTCGCAGAAAAATATTTGTTTTGCAAACGATAATCACACACAAACTGTAGGGACCGGCGTCCCCGACGGTCCTTATCCCACGGTAAGGAAATACGAAATTTGTTCAGAGGACCGTCGAGGACGCCGGTCCCTACAAAATAAATCGTCCGTCATCCGATCAAATTAACCTCCCCATAAATCGCGCACTGCAGTGCGCGTCTCCCCTGTAATACCAGAACGCTATCCAAAAATCACCGCAAACGGAACTGCAATTGTAATCCAGATAGCGAACAATGAACCCACAAGTAAATAAACAAATTCAGCTATCCAGCCGCCGCGCGCACGCGGCGTTGGTTGAAATGCGTCTCAGCAATCTCCCCGGTCTGAATCACGTCGATCAACCCCGGGTCAAGGGGTCCGCAGACCCCTTGCCGACGTGGGGGGAGTCCGAGGGGGTAGCCCTTCGGGAAGGGCTTGCCCCTCGGCAAACTAACGTACGCGTTTTCGATAGCGGTCGCCCCCGCTGAACTAAATCCCCCTTCATCAAATAAAGAAAGGCTCCCCCATATGGAATCCAAACGCTTCACCAAAAACGACAGCGGCTTTACCTGCGCCCATTGCGGAAAGGAAGTCCAGCCGCTGGGCTATACCTCCCGGAATCATTGCCCCTTCTGCCTCTGGTCCCTCCACCTGGATGAAAATCCCGGTGACCGCGCCTCCGACTGCGGCGGTCAGATGGAACCAGTCCGCGCAGAACCGGATCCCCGCCGGGGATTCATCATCACCCACCGCTGTACCAAATGCGGCGCCCTCCGCCGGAATAAAGCCGCCGCCGAGGCGAAAGTCCAGCCGGACGATATGAGCCTGCTGATCAGTCTCACCGCAAAAGCGGAAATCTGAATATCCCCAAAAACGGAGAAATATCGCCTGAATGCGCAATGTTTCTCCGTTTTTCTCGTTTTCTATTTACTTTTGTTTAAATTCCTGCTATACTATACCCATCATCCCGTGAAAATTTATACCCCCGGAGGTGCTGTATGGCTAAATCCACAATGCGCCGCGTCAAATCCATCCCCCCGATGGCTATGATGGTTCCCTTTATCATGGTTAACCGCGTCGGTGCCCAGAATTTCATCACCGATCATATCCGCATGGACAGACTGGAAAAATACCTCAAGGAAAAACAGGCGGAGGGCATGACCAATATCTCCCTCATGCACGTCCTCATCGCCGCCTACGTCCGGCTGTGCGCCGAGCGTCCCGCCATCAATCGCTTCATCCGCGGTCAGCGGGTGTGGACGCGGGATGAGGTGGAAGTTTCCCTCGTTATCAAAAAAGAGATGAATCTGGAATCCCCCGATACTGCCGTGAAGATCACCGTCGGGCGCGACGCCACTCTGGCGGATGTGTATAACGCGCTGGACGCGCAGATCACCGGCTACCGGGACAACCCCGGCGGCGGATTTGATAATCTGGTCAAAGTGCTGTCGCTGATCCCGGCGCTGCTGCTCAAATTTGTGGTGTGGTTTCTGCGCGTGCTGGATTATTTCGGTGCGATTCCCAAATTCTTGACGAAGCTGAGCCCCTTCCACTGCTCGTTCTTCATTACGTCCATGGGATCGCTGGGCATCCCGCCCATCTATCATCACCTGTACGATTTCGGCACCTGCCCCGCGTTCTGCTCCTTTGGTGCGAAACGCCGTGTGAATGAGATCGAAGCCGACGGCACGGTGACGAAGAAATCCTATGTGGACGTGACGTTTGTGACGGACGAACGCATCTGCGACGGGTATTATTTTGCCTCTGCGCTGAGGCAGTTCAAGAACATCCTCCGTGATCCCTGGCAGCTGGATACGCCTCCGGCGGAAGTGAAGGAAGATGTGAAGTAAATATATGCTGCTGTGCAGCTTTTTCCGCGGCTAACGCGAGTTGCCTGCGGCAACTCGGTCGAGCTTGGCGCGATGACTCCGTCATCGTTCCGCCTACGGCGGAATACCGCCAATCTCGCGCCGCGGTAGGGCGGGAAAGGACCATCCCACGGGAACCCCCAAAGCTCGCTTCGCTCACTTCGGGGAACCCCTACCTCGCCGAAGTTCCTTTCCCGCCCTCTTCCGTGCTTCGCACGGAATTCACCCACCCAATCTCCTTGGCTGCAGCAGAAGTTTAATGTAACCTTATAAAAAACGCCGGAAGATTTTGCATTGCAAAATCTTCCGGCGTAAAATAATTATATATGGGCACACAAAATTTTTGCCGTAGGCAAGGAGATGAGGTGGGTGAATTGCACACCGGCAGGTGTGCAAGAGGGCGGAGAAGAAACTTCGCCGTTTGAGATGGTTCTTCTCCGCCCTACCGCGGCATTAGCCGCGGAAAAGGCTGCACTGCAGAAGATTTCAGCGGAAATCCGCGGCTTCGGCCGCGACGCTTCCCGCATCGAGCCCCAGCATCCGCCGGAGATTCTCCTCATCCCCGTGGGGGATGAATCCCTCCACTCCGATGATCTTCGTCTCCGGCAGGGGGATCTGCGCTGCCAGCATCTCGCCGATGCCGCCGCGGCGCATTGCTTCCTCCAGAATCACGCACCGCTTCGCGCCGCCGATCGCCTGCGCGATCTCATCCGCGGGCAGCGGCATCAGCCGGGCAATGCGGATCACGCGCACCGCTTTTCCGCCCCCCGCCAGAGAATCCGCCGCCAGAAGTGCCTGCAGACTTTCCCGTCCGTAGGTGATCAGCACGGTCTCCGGCTTTCCGCCGCCGAAATCCGCCGTATATATATTGCCCCGGCTTACCCAGACGGAGCGGTCGTACTCCTCTTCCGTCCCCCGGGGATAGCGGATGATTTTCACGCCGTCCTCCTTCATGCAGGTGCGGAGCATCGCCGCCAGCTCACCGCAGGATTCCGGCGCATAGATTTTAATGCCCGGGATCGGGGAGAAGAGGGCGATGTCGAATACGCCCTGATGGGTCACACCGTCGCCGGGGACGATGCCGCACCGGTCCAGTGCCAGCGTCAGGGAGATTTTCTGCAGAGCCGCATCGTGGAGTACCTGATCAAATGCCCGCTGGGCAAAGGTGGAGTAGATCGCCGCCGCCGGCTTCATACCCGCACGGGCGAGCCCCGCGGCAAAGGTCACCGCGTGCTCCTCCGCAATGCCCACGTCAAAGAACCGCTCCGGATACTGCGCGGCAAATCCGCTCAGCCCCGTTCCGTCGGGCATCGCCGCCGTTACGGCGCAGATTCTGTCATCCTCCGCCGCCATTGCGCACATCACATCGCCGAAGGTGGAGGAAAACGTGACCTTTCCGCCGCCTGCCGGCGCACCGTCCAGCAGAGGGAAGGGCGATACGCCGTGATACTTATCCGGATGCTCCTCCGCCGGGAGATAGCCCTGTCCCTTTTTCGTGACCACATGCACCACGCAGGGTACATCGCAGTCCATTGCTTCCCGGAATACGGTTTCCAGCGCCGCTTCGTTTGCGCCGTCCACGGGACCGAGATACTCCAGTCCGAAGCTCTCGAAAATATTTTTCTGATTGAGCACCCGCTTGATGAATTCCTTAATCCGGATCGCCCCGGCGATCATGGGTTTCCCCAGCATCGGAATGCGGGAGCAGATCGCCTTGACCGTGCGCTTGAAGGTGAAATAGCTCCGGCTCAGGCGGATTCTGCCGAAATAATCGGAGAGGGCGCCTACGTTTTTGGAGATAGACATCTCATTGTCGTTGAGGACGATCATCAGCTTCAGCCCCTTGCGGGCGCATCCGTTCAGCGCCTCGTAGACCATGCCGTTGCCGAATGACCCGTCGCCGATCACCGCCACCGTCCATGCGTCACTGCCCTGCAGACGGTTCGCCTCGGCGATGCCGAGGGCGGAGGAGAGGGAAGTGCCGGAGTGACCTGTGGTGAAGGGATCATGCTCGCTCTCCTCCCGTGAGGGGAAGCCGGACATGCCGCCGAACCGGCGGAGACTGCGGAAGCCGTCCAGCCGACCGGTGATGATCTTGTGCGCGTAGCACTGATGCCCCACGTCGAAGATGATCGCATCCTTTGGGGAATCAAAAACGCGGTGAAGAGCGACGGTCATTTCGACCACGCCCAGATTGGATGCCAGATGACCGCCGTTTTCGGCGGCGGCATCCAGAATTTCCGCCCGGATTTCGCCGCAGAGGGCAGGGATCTCGGATGCGGGGAGGGATTTCAGCTCAGAGGGGGAATGTATCATGGGAAAACCTCCGGGGTACATGGTACGCTGAGGGGAGTATTCAGCGGGAATGGGGAATCGGGAATGCAGTATCTGCCCCAAAAACGGTTACGCCGTTTTCGTCTGCGGTGAAACGGGTGATCGGACAGCCGGTGTCGGAGGGACAGAGTACCGTCACGATCTGTGCCTCGCTGCCTCTTCTGGCGAAGGACAGCGCCGGTGCGGGTTTGTCCCGTCCCGCCCAGCCGCGGCAGGGGGATGTGCATCCGCGGCGCACAGTCATCTCGCCGTCGCAGAACAGCGTCAGCGTGACGCGGCGTCTGTCTTCTTCCTCATGGCGGATTCCGTCTTCATCCTTCCAGATGCGGCGGCGGAAATCCGCTTCGATGCGGTGCATAGTATCCCCGGAAAGTACCGTCAGCGGCACGTCCTTCATGTTCCACAGCGTTTCATAGGTATGTTCCGCCCCGTCCCGGGATTCGTAGCGGTCGATGATCACATAGAACGGCACGGCGGAGAAGGGATGCTTTTTGACCTTGATCACCCGGCGGCGGTGGGTCGCCTGCAGCTGATTGGCACCGTAGCCCTCATCGTAGACGCCGTCCAGCACATCCGCGTCAGCTCCCAGCTCTGCCGCCAGCTGCGCCGACTGATCCAGCGGATCGCCCGTACGCCAGCGGTAGACACCGCGGCGGTTCTGGCTCAGTCCGTCCACCACGCCCGTGTTGTGCGCGAAGGAGGAGATCTCATAGCTTCGATAGAGGGATTTGTCATATTTCGAGCAGCCGGGATCGTCCAGCATATCCCGCCCGTAGGCGGAGAGGAGGAACATCAGCTTATCCTCGTGCTGATGGGCACGCCCCAGAGGACCGCTCTCAAAGAATGCCCACTGATCGTCCCTGCCCCAGCCGTCCCGCAGAACGGCGATGCCGCAGTAGGGCAGAATCGTATCCTTTTCCGCAGGTGCATTGCCCTCGCGTCCGGCGGAAGCGAAGAAGCGCAGATGCTCCTTTTCGGGGAAATATTTCAGTCCCTCGGAGCACCAGTATGCCACATTAGTGTGCTCACCGTCGTTCAGCGCGGGCAGGCGGAAATTCCCCTTGGACATTTTGGGATAGAAATCGAACGCCAGCCCCAGCGCATCCATGAACGGCGCATCCACGCCGTAAGCGAGGCACAGCTCCGCCGCCTGTGTATAATTGGAGACCGCCACGGAGTGATAAGCAGTGGTCATCTCGTACTGGAATCCCTCGGGATAGAGGGAATTTTCCAGCTCCTGTGTCAGCCGTGCGGCGGCATATGCCTGCCATTCCGCTCCGTCGGCGAAGAACGGACAGAGCGTTCCCGCAAAGAACAGCCCGTTCATCTCCATGATCAGCCAGTTTTCAAAGGACGGATACATCCGCAGCCGGTTGGCGTTCTCCCATACGGAGGTGAAGAACAGGCTGATAAAGTGATCCGTGATCCGGGGAGAGGGAAGAAAGGCGTGGAGAGCATAGAACCAGTTGAATGCCAGCCGTATGCCGATATGGATGGAGGCGAAGGGACCGACGAAACGCCCGGTGGGCAGTTCCTCCCCGGGGCATTCGCACTGCTCATACCATGTATTGAATAATGTAAGGAACGTTTCGACATATGTCTCGTCGGGCTCCTCCCGGTAGAGATGCCCCAGCATCCGGAATTCGGGATGGCGGTGAAGCTGGGTCCATTCCACATAGCCGTCGGGGGTGGGATTGACGTTGTAATCCACGCATCCGCCGGGGAAATAGTGGCAGAATCCCACGGCGACAATGCCGCCTTTGGCAAGCCGCTGTGCCGCCTGCCGCTCGGTTTCCTCCCGCAGAATCTCCCGACCGGTGTTCATCGGACGGTAGGGGATGCGGAAGAAGCGGTCAGGATCCAGTGTCTTCCGGATATAGCCGGCGAAAACCGCCTCGGCGGCGGCAATATCACCCGCCCGTACAAGGGCGGGAATCCCCGCAAGAGCGGGGATGGAGTAATCCAGTTTTTCACAAAGAAATTCAGATATGGAAAGACGCATAAAAACTGCCTCCTTTTATGTTTGGCGGGTGTCCCGCCGGTGCGGTCAGCGTTCTGTCATTCGATAGGAGACGCGACAGGTTTGCGGTGAAGATACCCGTAGGGGCGCATCACGATGCGCCCGTTTCGCCCGGGCTGCATTTGTTCGACGGGCGATTCGTGAATCGCCCCTACGGGATAACGGTATTTTTCGCTTCAGCAGTAAACGTATACCGGATTAGCAATAATTTTCGCTGCAGCGGAAATCGGACTGCGCTTCCGCCGCGAGTATTCGCGGCAAAGGTCTGGCCAGACAATTCCGTGCCGCAAGGATTTGCGGCACCCCAATCTGCACAGACTATATGGCTTCATTTGCCACGGGGGTGCAGGCGAGTTGCTTCGCAACTCGGTCGAGGTTGGCAAAGCCAACCTCGCGGGACTCGTCCCCTGCCAGGTGCAGGACAGCGTCCTGCCGGGGCCGCGCCCCGCCGTCCCCCAAAAATAAATCATAACTCAAACTCACCCAGCTCCACAACAGTTTCCTCATCGGGGGGCGCGGCGGCTGCCAGGGCGGTGCGGACTACGTCCGCAAACTGCGTGCCGGGATTCTGATGCAGCAGATCCAGCAGCGTCACATAGTCCCGGATGACCTCACGGGGCGTGATCATCTCCTCCGCACCTACGCGGTCCATCTCCTCGCGGAGAAAAGCTTCCGTTTCCCCATCCGTTACCGCTTCGGCGGTGCCGTAATACTGGGCGTGCAGGGCACGGAGCCTCAGACAGAGCGCGTACAGCTCGTTGTCCGACAGCCGCCTCAGCCGGATCACCGGGGAGTGCATGTTCACAAGCGACGTGCTGCCCTCCTCCGTGAATCGGGCATCCGCCAGCCGGCTCCGCAGAGCTTCATAGCCGAAAAGCCCCCGGCGGGTGTCCTCCAGAAACCGGGGCGTGCCGCCCAGAACGATCATCAGCCCCTGCGTCACACCCTGCAGGGTGTCGTTGTACATGGACAGAATCTTCTCATAATTGGCGTCCCGCGAGACGCGGTGGCTGATCTTGTACAGATTCACACATTCGTCAATCAGTACCAGTAAGCCCTTCTGCCCGGCGGCTCGGACAAAAGCACCCATAAGCCGCAGGGCGCTGTACCAGTTCTGATCGTCAATCACGGACAGCGTCCGGACGTCGATTGCCTGGCGCGCTTCCGTCTTGTTGTTGTATTCGCCTCTCAGCCAGCGGACACAGGCGTTCATCTTCTCCTCGTCGTCGTCCAGATACGCCCCGCACCAGCGGGAGATCACCGAGGCGCAGTCGAATCCGCCTACCTCGGCAAGCATCGGACGAAGCCGGTCCGCCACAGCGCGGCGGATGAATTCCCTGTATTCCCCCTCGCTTAAATTCCCGGGGGCGCTTTCCGATGCATCCGTCACAAATCGGCTCAGAAGGATCGGCCATGCGCCGCCCTCCGGCGCGGCTTTGCACGCCAGATTCCGGCTCAGCTCCCGGTACGTCGCAAGACCGCCCGCACCGGATAATTTTCTCTCCGGGGAAAGATCCGCATCCGCTGTGACAAATCCCAGCTCCAGCGCTCTGGAGCGGAGCAGCTGCAGCATAAAACTCTTGCCTGAGCCGTACCGCCCGATCAGCAGCCGCATGGCGGAACCGCCCTCCGCTACCCGATCCAGATCCTCCGTCAGCGCGCGGATCTCCGCCGTGCGGCCGATGGCAATGTAGGGCGCGCCGGAACGGGGCACCACGCCGGCGGATATGCCACTCAGAAGGGAACCCAGCACACGCCGGGGCACTCTCTGCGCATTCAGTTTATCCAAGATGCGATCTCCTCTCTGTAATCTTCAATCAGTACCCAGCCGCCGACGTCTTCCAGTACCACGTCACCCAGCCGGTCTGCGGCATAATCGTTCACCGATGCCGCCGTCAGTGCGGGATTCAGTCCCCGACTGCGGCACCATGCGGCAAAATCCCCGCCTGCCAGAGCCGCGCACAGCGCCTCTCTGATCTGCCCGGACATGTCCGACTGCGCCGCCTCTTCCGCGGCAGGTGCCGCCGGGATTTCTTCTTCTTTGATAATCGGGATTTCAGCAGCAGCGGCAGGCGCGGGCGCGATCTCCGCTTCCGTCTCCGCCGCATCCGTCAGCAGAGCCGTGTTCTCCCAGGATTCTGCCTCCAGCCGCCGTGCGTCCGCCGCGTTGATGCCGACGGAGGGCGCGTCATACAGATGGGCGTAGTTCTGCTGTCCGTCCCGCACCTCCGATACGGTTTCCGCCGTAGCACCGCGCCGGAAATACCTCTCCACCTCGCTGATCAGCGTCGGCGATCCCTGCAGCTGCAGGCGGGATTTGATCTTCAAAAGCCCCCTGAGACAGTTCTCCGCCGCTTTTGCCGCCGTCATGACCCGGTTCTGCATCTCCCTTGTCAGATTCATTCCGTAATATTCCAGATGCAGACGGCGTTTCACCGTCTGGGCGCAGAGCGTTCCGCAGAACGCATCCCGATCCGCGCGGACCACGGAGAGACTCTTTTCCTCCGGGAACCAGCCGCAGCGGCGCAGTGCAAATTCTACCGCCGCCGGGATGTGTTTGTCATACAGCTCCGCGTATTTCTCGTAATACCGGCTGGTGCGGTAATCATACTCGCTTGCCACGCACAGAAGCGCCTCGCCGGTGACGGTGGGGATCCCTCTTTCATCCCGGGGGATCATGGGAGAGAGATAGAACTCCTTCAGCGTGGTTTTTGCCAGAATTGCCCGCAGCATGCCGCTCAGTCTTTCCGGCAGAGGGATGCGGTGCACGATGCAGAAATCGCACATCCACTCGCTGAGATATTTATCCAGCTCCATGTAAGGACGGCGGTAGGTGCACCAGATCCACGCCAGCATTTCCGCCCGTTCTTCAGGCGTGTCCGCCGGCAGGTTGATCAGCTCATAGATATACAGCAGAATATAGGAAAATTCCAGCTTATCCAGCCGCTCGCCGCGGCGGCACATCTCGCGGAAATACAGATAATACGCCAACTGTGCCTCGCCCATCTGATAATACTGGGGGATGAACGAGAAGAAATACACATAAGGTGCTTCCTTGCCGCGGACGGAGGCGTAGCGGCGCGCATCATCCATAAATCGCTGATAGAAATTGAAGCTGTAGGGCCAGGGGTAGACCTGGATCTGCTTCATAAGCCCGCCGCCGTCGTATTCCGCCTCCGGTTCGGCTGTCTCAGGCATCGCCGCCATGGGACGGGCAGGCAGAGATCGCGCCGCCGGGCGGGACGGTCTATGCTGCACCGTGATATAGGCTCTCTCCGCCGCAGGCGCGTCATCTTCGCGCAGATCGGCACGGGGAGCGGTAGCGGAGACAAGAATCGCTTCCGTTTCGCCGATGCCGCCGTCGGCAGTGATCTCGGTGAGGATATCGTGGGTGTGTTTTCGGTTCATGTGAGTCCTCCGTGGATGGGCGGTTATTTGTTCGATCGGCTGGGCGGGGCTCTGCCCCGGAGCCCCGGCAGGGGACGCAGCCCCCTGCACCCCGTGGCAAATACAGCCGTGGAGATGGGGCGGATTTTGGTGCCGCAAATACTTGCGGCACACCATTAGCCAGACTTGCGGCGCAAATCCTTGCGCCGGAAGCGCAGTCCGAACTGAAAAAATTCAGCTGATTCAGTATAAAAAGTTTTGATCGACCTTTTTCAAAAGGTCGCGGTTTCCAAAGGCAGAGCCTTTGGTCGCCGCCCGCAGGCGGCGAAATACCTATCGTTCAGGGGGTACGGGGCGGAGCCCCGCAGGGGGCATGGGGGACGAAGTCCCCCGACAAACATGCATCTCCTGCCGTCGTCCACGGCGGAAATTCCCCTTCCCCTCCGTTATTTTCTCCTCGCGCGAAAAAATTCACGCAGGATCTCCGCGCATTCTTTTTCCATGATGCCGCTTTCGGTCTCTGCCTTGTGATTCAGCGGATATGCATTTACGCTGAGCACACTGCCCATCGCACCTGCGCGGGCATCCTTCGCGCCGTATACCACACGCGGTATCCGGGCGTTTACGATCGCACCCGCACACATCGGACAGGGTTCCAGCGTCACGTATAACGTGCATCCGCTCAGCCGCCAGCCGCCAAGCGTCCGGCATGCCTCGTTTATCGCTTCGATCTCCGCGTGGGCAAGCGCGTTTCTGTCCGCCTCACGGCGGTTGCGCCCGCGGCCGATGATCACCCCGCCGCGCTCAATCACGCACCCGACCGGAACCTCGCCCGCCTCGGCGGCTTCTTTCGCCAGCGCCAGCGCCGCTTCCATGTAGATGCGCCCGCTCACGGACGTACCTCCTCGGCAGCTCGCTCGTGCCCCTCAATGATGCACTTGCGGCGGTATTCCGTGGGCGACATGCCCACCTCCGCGGCGAATGCCTTGGTGAAATACCCCTGCTCCGAATAGCCGCACTCCGCGGCAATGCTCCGCACCGTGTGATCCGTGCCCGCCAGCAGCTCCTTCGCCCGGTTCAGCCGTACATCCGTGATGTACTGCCATACCGTCACACCGTAGGCGCGGCGGAACGTGTTCATCAGCGTGGATTTGCTGCAGCAGAACGTGCGGCACAGCTCGTCCAGCGTCAGATGCTGGGAGTAATTCTGATAAATGTATTTCTTCAGCATGTGCGCCAGATCCCACGCGGGCAGCTCCATCCGCCCCGACAGCGTGATATACTCCGCGCAGATCGTCATGATGTTCACAAAAGAGGAAAACATCGGCGCGCTCAGCTGCGCCAGCCGGTCGATCACCTCCCGGAGCTGCCGGGAATCGATCTTTCCGCTTTCCGTGGCAGAAAGCGCGAGCTTGAAAATATCCTCCCGCGACCCCTCACCGGAATCCGCCACCTGCCCCATCATCAGGTATCCGGTGAGCACACCGGCGTGGTACAGCGGTGCTACCGCTTCGTACAGTCCCATATGGCAGCGATAAATATAAGGCGATTCGGTGGTGCGTACCCGGCTGAGAGCTTCCGTATCTGCCCGGACACACATCATGCGTGCGCCCTGATCCTCCTGGACCAGCGCACAGAAGGGGGACAGGTCGTGGGGATACGCGGCGATTTCTGTGTACTCGCAGTCGTGGATGGACACGCGGCATCCGGAGACGGTGTGCAATTCCCTCAGTACAGTTTCGATATCAATGGATTTTTTCATTTTCTGCAGATTTCCTTCCGGTAATCAATTATAAAACAAAAATTACGATTTATTACAAATATATTATACTATTTTTCATGGAAAAGTAAAGAGAAAACAGGTATAATTATGTCAGAAAATTATGAATTTTTTTCGGAGGAAGCTATGCGTTACGCAATCGGAGTAGATCTGGGCGGTACCAATATCGCTGTAGGTCTTGTGGATGAAAATTTCAATATCGTGGACAAGGTGTCCGTCCCCACCAATGCGCCCCGTCCGGCAGAGGAAATCGTGAAGGATATGGCAGCCGCCGCCGCTGAGCTGGCAGAGCGGAATAACGTACAGCCCGTGGGCATTGGCATCGGCTCTCCCGGAATCATTTCCGGCGGCGTGGTCCTTTCCGCGGCGAATCTGAAATTCAGAGACGTTCCCCTGTGCGATATGCTGGAGAAGGTAAGTGGTCTGAAGTGCGCGCTGGGCAATGACGCCAACGTGGCGGCTCTGGGCGAGAACGCTGTGGGCTCCGGCAAGGACGCGTCATCCTTCGTCATGGTCACCCTGGGTACCGGCGTAGGCGGCGGCATCATCGAGGGCGGCAAGATCGTGGAAGGCTTCAACGGCGCCGGCGCCGAGATCGGTCACTTCCTGCTCTATCCCGGCGGACGGCAGTGCGGCTGCGGCAAGAAGGGCTGTTTTGAGGCATACTGCTCCGCCAGCGGACTGATCCAGGATACAAAGGACGCCATGGCGGCACATCCCGAGAGTGCTATTGCAAGACTCTGCGAGGGTGATCCGGAGAAGATCAACGGCAAAACCGCCTTTGACGCCATGCGCGAAGGCGATGCCACAGGCAAATCCGTTGTGGATACATACATTTACAATCTGGCGCTGGGCGTATCCAATATCATGGTTCTGCTTCAGCCGGAAATTCTCGCCATCGGCGGCGGCATCTCCCGCGAGGGCGAAACCCTGCTGGCACCCCTGCGCGAAGTGGCATATGCCAATTCCTACTTTGACGAGACCACACCGCGCACGAAGATCGTGGCGGCAACTCTCCGCGGCGACGCCGGTATCGTTGGCGCGGCTGCGCTGATTCTGAACGATTAATACGTGAGACTTGCGGGGAGAAACTTTTTGAAAAAAGTTTCTCCCCGCGCCCCTTTTCAAAAACTTTTATAAAGGCAATACCGCACAATTCCGGCAAGGCAGAAATATTTGCGAATCCCTTGTAAAACCACCGTATATCTGCTATAATATAGTGAACACAAATTTTTACATAAAGGAGATTTCCCCCCATGATCCGTTTCTATATGGAAAAAGATTACGATGCCATGAGCTACCGCGCCGCTTCCTTCATCGCTGCGCAGGTTCTGGCTAAGCCCACCTCCGTGCTCGGTCTCGCTACCGGCTCCACTCCCATCGGCATGTACAACGAGCTGGCAAAGAAGTGCGCTGACAAGAAGATCACCTTCAAGGCTGTCCGTACCGTCAATCTGGACGAATACTACGGACTTTCCCCGGAGCATGATCAGAGCTACCGCTACTTCATGAACAAGAACTTCTTCGACAAGATCGATATCGACAAGGCAAACACCAACGTGCCCAACGGTCAGAATCCCGATCCTGTGGCTGAGTGCGCTCGCTATGACGCCCTGATCGATTCCTTCGGCGGCATTGATCTGCAGCTGCTGGGTATCGGCCGTGACGGTCACATCGGCTTCAACGAGCCCGGCGATGCTTTCATCGGCAACACCAACTATGTAAAGCTGACCGAGGACACCATCGACGCCAACTCCCGTTTCTTTGCATCCGCTGACGATGTGCCGCGCTATGCCCTCACCACCGGTATCCGCGCCATCATGCAGGCGAAGAAGATTCTGATGGTTGTCAACGGCGAAGCCAAGGCAAAGGTACTGGAAGAGGCATTCTTCGGTCCCATCACGCCTGCAAATCCGGCGTCCATCCTGCAGCTCCACGCAGACGTTGTGGTATGCGGTGATGCTCCCGCAATGGCTTACATCGCTGAGAAGCATCCGGAAGTTCTGGAGAAGTAAAATAACTGCTGTGCGGCTTTTTGCGCGGCGTATGCCGCGCCAGGGAGGGGAGAAGGACTATCTCAGACGGCGAAGTTCCTTCTCCCCTCCTTCTTTCGCCCGTTGGGCGAAATTCACCCGCTCTTCATCTCCTTGCCTCTCTGCAATCTGAATCTGGAATTATTGAGGTATATAAAAATGAAAAAATTTCTGTTTATTACGGTGACGGTGCTTTCTTTGTTGGTGCTTTCCGCCTGCGGAGATACGCCTGCGGATGATTCTGTACAGGACAATTTTTTGCAGGACTATGAGTCCACCGCTCCTGTGGTGACCACCGTACCCGAGACGACGGCGCATGTGCATGAGTATACCGAAACCGTGGAAACTCCCGCCAAAACCTTCACCGAGGGAGTGAAAAAGCTGAGTTGTTCCTCCTGCGGCGATGCCTATACCGAGGTGATCCCCGCTACCAAATCCATTAAGATTCTCGCCATCGGCAATTCCTTCAGCGTGGATGCCATGCAGTATCTCTGGAACATCCTGAAGGATGGCGGCGTGGAAAAAATCACGCTGGGCAACCTCTATATCGGCGGCTGCAGCCTGGAAAAGCACGCAAATAACATCGCCTCCGGCGCCGGTGCGTATACCTATTATAAAAACATATCCGGCAGCTGGACTACCACCTCAAATACCGCTGTGCTGACTGCCCTGAAGCAGGAGGATTGGGATATCGTCACCGTGCAGCAGGCATCCAACTACAGCGGCATGGCTTCCACCTACAGCTACCTGAGCAGTATCCTCTCCTTTGTGGAAAAGAACGAGCCGAATGCCGAAATCTACTGGCATATGACCTGGGCATATCAGCAGGACAGCACCCACTCCGGCTTCAAGAATTACAGCAATGATCAGATGACAATGTATAACTCCATCCTGAAAGCGGTGGAGACGGAAGTGAAGACCAAGGAGAGCATCTGCGGCGTGATCCCCTCCGGTACCGCCATCCAGAACCTGCGCACTTCCTACATCGGCGATACCGTGACCCGTGACGGCTATCACCTGAGCTACGATTTCGGACGCTACACCGCCGCTCTGACCTGGTTTGCCTATTTCACCGGAAAATCCCCCGACAGCGTAGACTGGATGCCCGCCGATCACGCGGTGAATCTGAGACCGCACCTGCCCGCAATCCGCGAAGCGGTGAAGAATGCGATCGCCGCGCCCGATAAGGTCACCGCTGTGAAGGCGGAGGATCCCAACGTGAATGCGCCCCAGACCGATGCGGAATGGATCGCTGCCATGGGCAAGAAGGCGGAGGATTATGTCAAACTGGACTGGATGCTCGAAGTGCAGGCGTATTATAATTCCTCTTCTTCCTCCAATCTGACAAGCAAAGCGAACAGCAGCGCATCGAACCTGCCGAATTTCATCGCATCCAAACAGTTCACAAAGAAAGAACTGCCCGTTGGCTCCATCATCATCGTGGACGCGGGCTATCAGTACCGCCCCGAGGGATGGACAGATCTGAATGCTAAGACATCGCCCCGTCCGGGCAACGTGAGCGGTCACTGCGTGGAAGCGACGGAAGACTGGTGGGGGAATTACACCGTCCGTGCGTTCAACCTGTCCGCATCTCCCAACCGCGCCATGACGGCGGAGGACGCGGAGCACCTGCGGATCTACGTGCCGAAGAATTAAGCTGCGGTGCAGCTTTTTGCGCCGCGTATGCGGCGCGGAGATTCCGCCGCCTGCGGGCGGCGGGCAGGGGGAGAAGGGGGAAAGAACCATCTCAAACGCCGAAGTTTTCTTCCCCCTTCTCCCCCTGCATCCCCTCATCCCCTAATCTCCTTGGCTTGGCGAAAAAAAGAATACCCCATAAATAATACTGCGCCGGAAGATTTTGCATTGCAAAATCTTCCGGCGCTCTTTTAATGTGAAAAGCTATACATTCGGCGAGAGCCAAGGAGATTGGGGGGTGAATTCCGTGCGAAGCACGGAAAAAGCTGAAGCAGAAAAATCTTTATCAGCGTAAATCCAAACATAGGAGACTGCCGGAATTCTGCCTACGGCAGAACGCTGACGGAGTCAGCGCGGCAGGCTCGGGAAGGCGGTCAGCTGTGTTCGCACCTGCGTCACACCGCCTTCACTGGTCCTCCCCGAAATCCTTAATGTATTCCGCTACCAGCTTCTGCGGCCAGTCGGATACGGGCTCCAGTCTGCCGGTGAAGAAACGCAGGGTCTTCGGCTCGTGAACAAAGCGCAGACCGCCGATCATCTCTCTGTGATCGTACAGCCATTTTACGCGGTCGATTACATATTCCGTCTGGGACAGAGTGAATACGCGGCGCGGGAATGCCAGACGTACCATCTCCACAGAGGCGATGCGCTCGCTGCCGTCCGGATTGCGTTCCTCGGAGAGGGTGCCGCGCTCCATGCCGCGGATGCCGCCGCACAGGTACAGCGCTGCCGTCAGAGAACCTGCCGGATATTCCTCGGACTTGATGTGGGAGACAAATTCACGGGCGTTGATGTGAGCGCCAAGTCCGCCGCCGGGCGTGACTACCGGAATGTCCATCGCATCCAGTTCCTTTACGCAGTGGGCAATGAACTGCGGTCCCTGGGAGATTACGTCGAAATCCATCGTCTCGTCAAAGCCGACGATCAGCGCTTCCATTTCCTTGACGGACATGCCGCCGTAGGTGAGGAAGCCCTCGAACATCGTGATGTAATCCTCCATCTCGTGGAAGACTGCCTCGTCGCGCACCAGAATTCCGCCGCCGCGTCCGAAGCCGAATTTTCTTGCGGAGAAGTAGATCATGTCGAACAGATCTGCGATCATGCGGGTGATCTCACGAATGGACTTGTCCTTCATGGACTCCTCGCGGGTCTTGATGAAGTACAGGTTGTCCTGCAGAAGCGACGCGTCAAGCAGCGTCATGATGCCGTGCTGCTTCGCCAGATCCGTTGCGGCTTTCATGTTCTCGTAGGAGATGGGCTGACCGCCGATCAGGTTGGTGCCGGCTTCCAGGCGCAAGTATGCGATATTCTCTGCACCTTCCTTTTCGATGCAGGCTTTTACCTTATCCAGATCGATGTCGCCCTTGAAGGGAAGGGTGCTCCTCGTGATCAGGCCCTCGTCCTTGACCAGCTCCTCCACGCGTCCGCCCAGGCGGGTGACGTGCGCCTTGGATGTGGTGAAGTGGTAGTTCATGATGACTACGTTTCCGGGCTTTACGAAATGCTGGGCGATGATGTGCTCGCACGCGCGTCCCTGATGGGCGGGAAGCAGATTGCCGATGCCGAAAATCTCTTCCAGCTTATCTCTCATGCGGTAGAAGGTTTCGCTTCCGGCATACGCGTCGTCGGCGCGGAGCATCGCCGCCTGCATATTATCGCTCATTGCGTTTACGCCGGAGTCGGTAAGCATATCCATGAAAATATCGCCGTTATGGAGCAGGAACGTATTGAAGCCCGCTTCCTCCATCTTCTTCAGACGTTCAGCGGCAGGCAGAAGCGTCAGCTTCTGGACGATCTTTACCTTGTGCATCTCCATAGGCACAGGATTGCGGTGACAGAATTTAATCTCAGGCATGGGTTTATCCTCCGAATGACTTGATTTGTTGTTGTAAATAGTATATAATAAATCCATCAATCAGTCAAGCGGGAGATTTGGATGATACCCATCGACAGGTTCGATGGAAATAAAAGGATGCAGGGGGAGACGGCGGGGCTCTGCCCCGGACCCCGCAAGGGGACTTGTCCCCTTGACCCCGTGGCAAATGCAGCCGTGGAGAATGTGCAGATTTAGGTGCCGCAAATACTTGCGGCACGGAATTGTCTGGTCATACTTTGGGCACGAATTCTCGTGCCCGAAGCGCAGTCCGAACACCGCTGAAGCGAGAATTACAGCTAACCGGTATCCGGATACCGCTGAAGCGGCAATTTCGGATATCCCGTAGGGGCGATTCACGAATCGCCCGTCGTACAGGTGAAACCAAACGAAACGGGCGCATCGTGATGCGCCCCTACGGGATAGCATACCTGCCCGTCAGCCAATCAAATAAACACCGCCCAATTCGCGCACCGCAGTGCGCGTCTCCCCTCGATTGTTAGAACGCTATCTGTATTTACCGCCAAACGGCACAGCGGCATTAATCCAGATAGCGAGCAATGAACCCACCGCTGAATAAACAGATTCAGCTATCCACCCGCCGCGCGCACGCGGCGTTGGTTGAGATGCGTTTCGGCAATCTCCCCGGTCTGAATCACGTCGATCAGCGGCATCCAAGGGCCAAGACCCTTGGTCGCCGTGGGGGGAGTCCGAGGGGGTAGCGCGGCGAGGCGCGCTTGCCCCTTGGCAAGCTGAGCGAGCGCGTTTATGCTGTCGTAAGAGACAGCTGACCCCTATTCCCCCACGAAAGGAGCCCCCCTCCCCCCATGGAAATCCGAAACCTCATCACCTTTGCCCAGGTGGCAGAACAAAACAGCTTCACCAAAGCCGCCCGCGTGCTCAATTATGCCCAGTCTACCGTCTCTTTCCAGATCCGCCAGCTGGAGGAAGAACTGGACTGTATCCTCTTCGAGCGGATCGGTCATACCATCACCCTTACCGAAAGAGGACAGGCTCTGCTGGAATATGCCAAACAGATCCGCTACCTCACCGATGAATTCAACCAGAGCGTCCTCGTCCCCCATGAATTGAACGCTACCCTCCGGATCGCCGCCCCGGATTCCGTGGCGGAGGATATGATGCGCACCAATTACGCCGATTTTCATCGGAAATACCCCGGCATCTCCCTGAAATTCGTCACCGGCGATACCGACGATATGATCGAAATGCTGAACCGTAACGAGGCGGATCTGATGCTCACACTGGACGCCCCCGTCTATCACCGGGATTTTATCATCGTCCGGGATGAGGTTGTGGAAATGCTCTTCGTCACCGGCGCCGGCTCCTCCTGCGCCAGAGAGGAAAGCCTGACCCCGGAGGAGCTGATGACACTGCCGCTGTTCCTCACCGAGCACGGCATGGGCTACCGCCGTGTGCTGGATAACGAACTGGCGAAACGCTCTCTGGAAGCGCGCCCGACGCTGGAAATGGGACGGACGGATATTATCGTCACCGCCCTGACCCAGACGGACGGCGTGGCATGGCTGCCCGATTACGTGGTGCGTCCCCATATCGCCGCCGGACGGCTGCGTCCGCTGTCCGTGCCGGAAATCCGGCTGGATATCCGAAAACAGCTGGCGTACCACCGTAATAAATGGATTACCCAGAGCATGGCAGCGTTGATTGAATATATTAAGGAAAACGAATTCGGGCGGTGAGACGGGGACGAAACACAGCGCACGTTTAGTATCAAAATAGCCGAAGCGGAGATTCAAATATCTCCGCTTCGGCTTTTTTCTTGTTTGCAATCGTGCTTAACGCGAACCGTTCACCGATCCTGTCAGCCTCTCATGTCGCGTATGAGCGCCATCAGATGTTCCAGCTGCTGCGGCGTCAGCCTGCCGCATTCTTTTGTAAAACGACGGAATTCCTGCGGTGCGGTGATATCCTGTGCAAAAAACTCCTGCGGCGTGATATCCAGAAAATCGCAGATGTAGAAAAACACCGTCATGGAGGGCAGTGCCTTGCCGTTTTCAATTTTGTTGATGTAACTCTCGCTTTGCCCAAGCGACAGGCTCATGTCCCGTGCCGAGATGCCTTTCTGCATGCGAAGCTGTGTAAGCCGTCGGGCAAACCATTGCGCGTTATTTTCCATGGATATCACCTCCGGCAAGTGCTTTATTTCTGACTATACACTTTATACAGATAGCCAATGTACCGCTTTGCTTCCGCTTCCGCCGCAGGCGGAAAATCTGTCGGGAGGCGAAGGTGACGTCCGCTTTCTGTGACAGGATTATCCGACAGCCCAAGAAGATAGTCCGCTGATACATGAAAATATCGCGCGATCCGGATTTTGATCTCATCCGGCGGCTCGCTCTTGTCCCGCTCGTAAGAGGAGACAGAATGTTTGTTTATATGCAGAATCTCCGCCAACTGATCCTGCGACAGACCCGCATCCTTGCGCAGTTCCGCCAACCTTTCACCGATCATAGATTTACCTGCCTAAGAGAAATGATACTATAATTGTAAATTATAAATTTATTTTTCTTCGGAAAGTAGATAATATAATCACAATATGGTATAATGGTAGAGTTAAAATCTACAACGGAGACGATAGTAGAAATATATTCGTAAAGGAACCACACGCATGAAGTATTACCTCCATTTAAGTTTTACGGATGTCCTGGAAATACAGCTGCGCATTTTCTGCGGGGACAGCTATGCAGAGATCGCGCAGGACTTTGCTCTCACCGAAAATGAAGTGAAAAAAGCAGCGCGCCTCCTGCGCAATGTCATTAACTTAAGGAAGTGGATACATCAAAATAACCAAATTCAGCCTTTTCCGCGGCGAATGCCGCGGGCAGGGGAAAGGACCATCCCACGGGAACCCCCAAAGCTCGCTTTGCTCGCTTCGGGGAACCCCTACCACGCCGAAGTTCCTTTCCCCTGCACTCCAATCTCCTTGGCTTGACAGTTGGTTTTAGACAACATACATAAATTTTCGCCCGGAACTTCACCATAGGTGAAGTTCCGGGCATCTTTTCTTGTTGAAACTGTCTACACGATTTGTCAGAGGCAAGGAGACAGGGGTGGCGGGGGAGGAAACTTCGCCGTGTGCCAGGGTTCCCTGGAAAAGGGCTTAGCCCTTTTTCAGGGGTCCCTGCGATGGTTCCTCCCCCGCCTCACCGCGTTAGCGGCGAAAAAAGCTGCACAGCAGCATATTTTATACCGCACCCGCTCAAATACCACCATTCCCCGCGGAATACACCCTCTTTGTGAACCATTATTAAACTTTTGTGCAAAAATCACAATATTTTCAAAATCGCTCTTGACATTCCCCCTGAGGGTGTTGTACAATATTACTATGTGTAAAAGTACCCTCCGATTTGACGTGCCTTTTTCAAATTGGATTTTCCATATTTTTACATAGATGATCCGGCCCGTGCGCCGAATAAACCAAAAATCAACATAACTGGAGGTACTGCGATGACAACAATCATCATTTCCGCTGCGTGTGCAGCGGTTGCCTGCCTCCCGATCGGATTTTTCTGCGGAATGCGTTACCGCCGCCGCGTTGCGGAAGCCGAGATCGGCTCCGCCGAGGAACAGGCGAGAAAAATACTCGAAGACGGAATCAAAGCAGCAGACAACAAGAAAAAAGAAGCCCTGATCGAAGCCCGTGAGGAAATTCTCCGCACAAAGAACGAATTTGAGTCCGAGCTGAAAGAGCGCCGGGCTGAGCTGACCCGCCAGGAGCGCCGCCTTACGTCCAAGGAGGAAAACCTGGACCGCAAGATGGAAACTCTGGAAAAGAAAGACGAGACCCTGACCCGCAAAATCAAGGAAAACACCGAGGCAGGCGAGGAAATCCAGCGCCTCAAGACCGAACAGTTTGAGATCCTGCAGAAGGTTGCGGGCATGACCGCCGAGCAGGCAAAGGCACAGCTGGTGAAGCAGCTGGAGACCGAAGTCCGCCGTGAGCAGGCGATCCGCCTCACCGAGCTGGAAGCCGAATTCAAGGACGAGGCTGACAGCAAGGCGCGCAATATCATTGCACTTGCCATCCAGCGCTGCGCCGCCGATCAGGTGGCGGAATCCACCGTATCCGTGGTTGCGCTCCCCTCTGACGACATGAAGGGACGCATTATCGGACGCGAGGGACGCAACATCCGCGCCATCGAGCAGATGACCGGCGTGGATCTGATTATTGATGACACGCCCGAGGCGATCACCGTCTCCGGCTTTGACCCCGTGCGCCGCGAAGTCGCACGTCTGGCGCTGGAGAAGCTGATCTCCGACGGCAGAATTCATCCCACCCGCATCGAGGAAACGGTGGAAAAGGCACGCCGTGACGTGGATGCAGAGATCAAGTCCGCCGGTGAGCGGGCGACCTACGATACCGGTCTCCACGGCTTCCAGCCCGAGATGATCAAGCTTCTCGGACGCCTGAAATACCGCACCAGCTACGGTCAGAACGTACTGATGCACTCCATCGAAGTATCCCTGCTCTCCGGCATCATCGCCGACGAGCTGGGCTGTGATTCCACTCTTGCGAAGCGTGCCGGTCTGCTCCACGACATCGGCAAGGCGCTGACGCAGGAAGTAGAAGGCTCCCACGTCCAGCTGGGCGTTGAGCTTGCCAAGAAGTTCAAGGAATCCGCCGACGTTATCCACGCCATCGAAGCGCACCACGGCGATGTGGAGCCGCGGACTCTGGTGGCGATGATCGTACAGGCGGCTGACGCCATCTCCGCCGCGCGTCCCGGCGCACGCCGCGAGAATCTGGAAAATTACATCAAGCGCCTCACCAAGCTGGAGGAAATCGCCAACAGCTTTACCGGCGTTGAAAAGAGTTTTGCCATTCAGGCAGGCCGTGAACTCCGCATCATGGTCAAGCCCGAGCAGGTCAAGGACGACGATATGGCCCTCGTTGCCCGCCAGATCGCACAGAAGATCGAAGGCGAGCTCGAATATCCCGGTCAGATCAAGGTCAGCATTATCCGCGAGAACCGCGCTACGGATTACGCGAAGTAAGGGGACGCGGCGGGGCGCTGCCCCGGAGCCCCGGCAGGACGCTGTCCTGCACCTGCCAAGGGCTTTGCCCTTGGATCCCATGGCAAATGAAGCCGGGGAGTTGGTGCAGATTCCGGCGGCGCAAATTCTTGCGCCGCAAAAATATCTGGCCAGACTTGCGCCGCGAATACTCGCGGCGGAAGCGCAGTCCGAACAGACGAGATTCAGCTGACCCAGTATAAAAGTTTTGATCGACCTTTTTCAAAAGGTCGCAGAGTCCAAAGGCGGCGCCTCTGGTCGCCGCCCGCAGGCGGCGAAATCCTATACGCATGGGGGTCTGGGGTGAAACCCCAGAGGGGGTCAAAGGGGGACTTGTCCCCCTTACCGAACGAACAAATCCGCATTACCTCACCCCCGCTCAATACACAAATCACCCGCGCGACAGCGCGAAGGCGCACCGCGGTGCGCCTTTTTGATTATAAGGAGAAAATCTATGCGAATCTTATGCCTCGGCGACGTGGTCGGAGAGGAGGGCTGCGCCCTTCTGTCCCGCGGACGCCGCCTCTGGAAACTGCGCGACAGCCTGCGCGCCGATCTGGTGATCGTCAACGGCGAAAATTCCGCCCCCGGCAACGGCATCACCCCTGCCTCCGCCCGGTCGCTGCTTGAATCCGGCGCGGACGTGATCACCGGCGGCAATCATACCTGGCGCCGCCGCGAGATCGGTACAATGCTGGATGATGAGGAAAATCTCCTCCGCCCGGCGAATTTTCCCGATGGGGCTGCCGGACACGGCTGGTGCATCGCCGATGCCGCCGGCTGGCGGGTGCTGGTGATGAATCTTGCCGGATGCGTCTATATGGAGCCGGTGGAGTCGCCGTTCACCGCGGCGGATCGGATCCTGCGGGAGTGCGCCGGAAAGTACGACGCGGCGATCGTGGACATCCACGCGGAGGCAACATCGGAGAAAATGGCGCTGGCGCGGTATCTGGACGGGCGTGTGTCCGCGGTGTTCGGCACGCATACCCACGTCGCCACAGCGGACGCGCGGATCTTCCCCGGAGGGACGGGGTATATCACGGACATCGGCATGTGCGGCAGTCACGCCGGCGTGCTGGGCGTGTCCGCCGACGCGATCCTGCATAAGTTTCTCGTGAAAACGCCCGTGCAGTTCACGCCCGCAAGTGGGGAAGTGGAAGGGCACGGGGTGCTCTTTGAGGTGAGCGCAGGGCGCTGTGTGTCGGCGGAAAGCGTGAGTTTTTTGTAGCCGCACGAGCGGGGGAAGAGGCTTCGCCTCCTCCCCCTGCACCCCCTACCTCCTGCGGGGGAAGGACCATCTCAATCGCCGAAGTTCCTTCCCCCC
>SVTS01000019.1 GCA_015063645.1 Oscillospiraceae bacterium
TTACCGGAATTCCGCTGACTTTATGGCACCCACTCCGGAAGCAGCCGCAGCGGCAAAACATCCGCGGTGGAACTGGAATATCTGGTGCCGGAAATATACTCTCTGGGGAATGCTGGAAGCGTATGAACTGACGGGGGATGAAACGCTTCTCACCTCCTGTGTCCGCATGGCTGATCATCTGATCAGGCAGCTGGATGAACAGGGAAGACATATCGGCGAAACCGGTACGTTCGAAGGCATGCCCAGCTGCTCCATTATGAAACCGATGCTCATTCTCTATCGGATCACGGAAGATAAACGGTATCTGGAGTTCTGCCTCTCCATCGCCGATCGCTGGGAGGACGCGTCCGTCATGCCCGGACTGATTGCCAATGCGCTGAATGGAAAAGCGCTGAGTGAATGGTATCCGGATTCCAATCTGTGGGCGAAAGCCTATGAAATGATGTCCTGCTACGACGGTCTGATCGAGCTGTATCGCGTAACCGGTACGGGAAAATATCTCCGTGCATCGGAGATGTTCTTTGATATCCTTATGGAGCATGAGCGGAATGTACTTTTCAGCGTGGCATACAACGACGTTTTCGGCGATGCCGCTTACGATGTAAGCTGTATCACTGAGCCGTGTGATATCATTCACCTGATTCGCCTGTGTCACGAACTGTATACCCTGACCGGCAAATCCAAATATATGGATGCAGCCGAGGAGGCTTTTTGCAATCCGTTCCTTGCTGCCGCCTTCAGCGACGGCAAATGGGGTGCACGTGGTGTGCGCGGAAACGGACGCCATCTGGTAGCGATTCAGCAGGCGGGCTTCACAAAGAATCACTGCTGTGTCAATAATATGCCCCGCGGTTTTCTGAATATTGCGGAGAGTGCTGTCATGCATGACAGTAAGGCTGTGATTATCAATTTCTATACGGAAGCGGATGCGGAGATCACCGCCGGCGGCGGACTGATCCGCGTGGAAATCCGCGGCGATTATCTGGCGGACAGCCGCGCACAGATCCGTGTTGATTTCGGAGAATCGGCACTGTGCGCAGTGCGGTTCCGCATCCCGGCGTGGAGCGCATGGGCGAAACTCACCGCTGACGGCAGAGAATATAAACCGGAAGCCGGCTATTTTACCGTAACCGCATCCGGAAGTCGTCTTGAAGCAGAAATTGAGTTGGATAACAGCGTGCATGTGTATCCTGTCAAAGCCGATCCGCAGCGCGGGGAGAGGGAATGGAAACGGGGACGTTTCCTGAATGCCGGCGCACCGATGGGATGCGTGGATGAAGATGTGTACTGTACGGCTCCGCAATGCCTGATCCGCAAAGGAGTAATGCTTCTGTGCAGAAGCAAATTGATCGGTAATACTGAAACAGAAATGTTCGGCGGCATCCGTATGACGGAGAATGCCGTATGTACCGCTGAAAGAATCCGTGAAACAGATGAAGTAAATCTCGCCTATATTCTGCACGTCACAGACGGAGAGGAAAAATATGACCTGCGTGTCTGTGATTTCGCCTCCGGCACTAACCGGATGTTCGAGGATACGCGCAGCTTCAGTATATATTTCTGACAGGCGGAAGTGGAGGAATTCGTATGATAAAAATCCTGTTTGTCTGCCACGGCAATATCTGCCGCAGTCCGATGGCGGAGTTCATTTTCCGGAAAATGGCCGCGGATGCAGGCAAATCGGACCGTTTTGTGATCGCTTCCGCCGCAACGAGTACGGAGGAAATTTTCGGCGGCATTGGAAATCCCGTCTATCCGCCTGCCCGTGCGGAACTTGCAAAGCACGGGATTTCCTGTGAAGGAAAGCGTGCCGTACAGCTTAGTCGGGACGATTATGACCGGTATGATCTGCTGATCGGTATGGACAGTGCCAATATACGCAATATGCACCGCATGCTCGGCGGTGATCCGGAGGGAAAGATCTGTAAATTGATGGAGTATACGGAGCGCGGCGGCGATGTCGCCGATCCGTGGTATTCCGACCGGTTTGATATCGCGTGGCGGGATATATACGATGGCTGCCGGGGACTCATGCAGTCCCTGCAGAAGGATGAACGGATCAGGTAAGGGGAGATAATATGTCAAATATTCCTTCATCCCGTGTGCTCACCCTGACACCGATGTCGCCGTATCAGAAACGGTTTGTCCACTCACCGATGGCGGAGGAGCTGATTGCACAGCTTTCTGAGAAGATCCGGCTCTCCGTGCGTGCGGCATATCTGGTGCCGAATGGGAAAGAATGTGAAATTCTGCATCTGTATGCGGATAAAGCCGCAAGCGGTGAGAGATGGCGTCCGTATATAAACGATGACTGGCTGAGCGGAGAAGAACACAGGCAGATACGGGATATTCTGTTTGACGTGATGAAAGGGCACGGATGCACTCTGCCGATTGAAGTGATAACGGACAGAGAAGGAAGTGTGCTTTACCGGGACTGTTTTCATATTGCGTTGGTTGATCTTGCCGGCTGGCAGGCATATTGGCGGATCAATTCCCGGTAAAGAAACAAGAGAGCGAATATCCGGGAATATATAAAAATTATTTTTGAAAAACTATTGACAAACCTCTGCTTTTGTGCTATTATATATAAGCACTTTTGGTTGCCCCATTAGCTCAGACGGTAGAGCACTTGACTTTTAATCAAGGTGTCCGGAGTTCGAGTCTCCGATGGAGCACCATGCAGGATTGTCCCATACGGGTCGATCTCAAAAAGCCACCCGTTCGGGTGGCTTTTTTCGTTACTTTCTTGATCGTGAAAAACAAACACCGCGCAAAGCGCGGATACGGGAGGTATTCCATGAAAACTGTATGCAATCCCGGCGGTTCCGGCTATATCGTATCGCTTATTTCCGAGGCAATTTCCCGCGGTGAGCGCACCGCAGCTGTCCGCGGAAACTGGACTGTGGATAACTCTGTGCGTATTCCCTCCGATTTCACACTGGTTCTGGACGGCTGTTATATTTGCCAGGCGGACGGATGCTTCGATAATATCTTCGTAAACGAACATCACGGTACTCCCGAGGGGAAAACAGCAGCCGGCAGGGATCATAATATCCGTATCATCGGCAAAAACGGTGCAGTTCTTGATGGCGGCAATTACAACGGATTGGGCGAGAAGAATGCAGGCAAGGACGGCAGACCGCCCATCTGGAAGAATAATATGATCCTCTTCACCAATGTAGAGGGATTTGAAGTCTCCGGTCTGCAGTGCCGCAATCAGCGCTGGTGGGCACTGAACTTTATCTACTGCGCAGACGGTCATATCCATGATATCGATTTCTGCTCCTGCGATATATGGGTGGACGAAAACGGAGAACAGCATCACGGTCTTCTGCGCTCCAGGTATGCCCAGGTTCTTGTGAAAAATTCCGACGGAATCGACCTCCGCCAGGGATGTCACGATATCGTCATTGAGAATATCACCGGATTCACCGAGGACGATACCGTTGCACTGACCGCTCTGAACGGCAGAATGGAACAGACATTTGCCGTGGAGGGACTCCCCTCCGATCTGTGCCGCGTGACGATCCGTAATGTTGCCGCGGCGGCATACTGTTCCACAGTCCGTCTTCTGAATCAGGGCGAGATCTGCCTGCATGATATTCTGATCGAAAACATAGTGGATACATCCCCTGACAGTCCGTATCTGGATTCCTCCAGCTATACTGTTCGCGTCGGAGACGGCAATCATATGTACGGCTCCCGCCATGCAACAAAGGATGAGACATACAATATTACCGTCAGCGGTGTCCGCTCCCATGCCTCCAGAGCCGCACTGCATCTGGCAGGGCAGATCGGTAATCTGATCATCGAAGATGTACAGTGCGCCGAAGGAACACGTGAACTGGAAGATCTTCGTTCATAAAATAACAGGAGGATTCATCTGTGAAAATATCTGATTTTCTGCTCCAGCCCGGTGAAAAGCCGCTGGATAATATTGTAACGGACGGTGGATTCTGCGGCATTTTCCGCAAAATCGGCTGTATCGGTGACAGTCTTTCCTCAGGGGAAATGGAATCCCTTACGGAAGACGGCAAAAAAGGCTACCACGATTATTTTGAATACTCCTGGGGACAGTATATGGCACGGGATATCGGCTGCGAAGCGCTGAATTTCTCCCGCGGCGGCATGACCGCCAGGGAATACTGCCAGTCATTCGCCGAGGCAAATGGATTCTGGAATCCGGAACTGGCCTGCCAGGCGTACATCATCGCGCTGGGCGTCAATGATATCTCCCGTACACTCCGGGACGGCGCACCTTTCGGCGATGTCAGCGATATCGACATGGCTGATTGGCACAATAATAAAGAAACCTTCGTCGGCTTTTACGCACAGATCATCCAGCGCATGAAGGAAGTCCAGCCGAAGGCGAAATTCTTCCTTGTAACCATTCCCCGGAACGGACGCACCACCGAGCGCACACCGTATGAAGAAATGCACCGCGAGCTTCTGTACGCCATGGCTGAATTGTTCGATTATACATACGTCATTGATCTGCGCCAGTATGCACCCGTGTACGACGCAGAATTCGACCGGAATTTCCGCCTGGGCGGGCATCTGAACGCAGCCGGATACCGGCTGACTGCCAAAATGTTCGAATCCTATATCGACTATATCATCCGCGCCAATATGGCGGATTTCTCCCAGGTCGCCTTTATCGGCAAGGGCGGCATTCATAACTGCGGTGCTCCCTGGTAAGCACTGACCAGAAAGGATTTTCATATGCTTTACGAATCTCTTTCTACTCCCATTGTTGATCGCTACGATGTCGCCGTTTGCGGCGGCGGATTCGGCGGAATTTCCGCAGCGCTGGCTGCAGCGCGGCATGGGAAAAAAGTTATCCTCTTTGAGAAAATGTACATTCTCGGCGGGCTCGGCACCGCCGGTATTGTGACGATCTATCTGCCTCTTTGCGACGGCCTTGGTCATCAGGTTTCCTTTGGTATTGCCGAAGAACTGCTGCGCCTCTCCATCCGGCATGGAGCAGAAGGCAGATATCCGGCAAACTGGCTGGACGGCGAGGGTACCCGTACCGAAAAGGATAAACGCTTTGAGGTACAGTATAATCCCGCTCTGTTCGCCATGGATGCGGAAAAACTGCTTCTGGACAGCGGTGTGGATATCCTCTACGGCGCGTATGCCGTCGGTACGGAAACGGACGGCGACCGCATCTCCCATGTGATCATCGAAAGTAAATCCGGCAGAACGGCGTATGCAGTTGACACCGTGGTGGATGCTACGGGCGACTGTGATATCGCCTGGTTTGCCGGTGCGCCCACGGAGACTTTCCATCAGGGCAATATTCTCGCCTCCTGGTATTATTCAAATGGCAGTGACGGCTACAAACTGCATATGCTGGGCTGCTGTGATATTCCCGACGAGGAGAAAAAGCCGGGACACGAGACAGAACTTCTTCTGAACCGCCGCTTCGCCGGTCTTGATCAGGAGGAGATATCCGAATTCCTCTGCCTCTCCCATCAGTCTACCCTGCGGGATGTGATTGGGCGCCGGAAGGACGATCCCGATTACTGGCCGGTAACGATGGCAACCATGCCCCAGCTGCGTATGACACGCCGCATCGTCGGTGAGTATGAACTGGGACAGGATGAATCCCATAAACGCTTCGAGGATTCCGTCGGCATGATCGCCAACTGGCGGAAGCGTGAGCCGGTGTATGAAGTGCCGTTCCGCACGCTGTACTCCGCAAAGATGAAGAATCTGATCACGGCAGGACGCTGTACCTCCATTACGGAGGGCATGTGGGATCTGATGCGCGTGATCCCCTGCTGCGCCGTAACCGGACAGGCGGCAGGAACCGCCGCCGCCATGACGGATGATTTTACCGCGATCGATATCAAAACTCTGCAGACAGCCCTGGAAAAAGACGGCGTAGTTCTGCACGAAACATGGCGCGGGGAGGAGTAAACCTCCCCGCTTTCCTGCGAATAAACAAAAAAGCGAGAATACAATGAAACATCTTTCCCAGATAACCATTATTGCCGCACTGTCGCTGGCAGGAGAGCTGCTCAGCTATCTGATTCCTCTGCCCATTCCCGGCAGTATCTACGGACTGATCCTTATGCTGATCCTCCTGATTCTGAAAGTGATCCGGCTGCCGCAGGTAAAAGCAGTCAGCGACTGGCTTTTATCCCTTATGCCCGTCATGTTTGTCGGACCGACCGTCGCACTGATTGTCACCTTTGATGAATACAAATCGTTTCTTCTGCCGCTTTTGATCGTTGCCACCGTCACAACTGTGATCGTTATGGCGGTGAGCGGTTGCACCGCGCAGGTACTGATCACCCGCAGTGAACGGAAGGAGGACAGGGATGCTGAATGAATTTGTCTCCGAACTTCCTTATTTCGGATTGTGCCTGACCGGCGCGGTCTATGTCGCGGCGCTGGCGTTGTATAATAAAACGAAATGGGCAATTCTGAATCCGCTGGTGGTTTCCTGCGCGGCGATTATGGTTTTTCTGCTGGTCACAGGAATCGATTACGATGTGTATCTGCAGGGCAAGCCCCGTGGGGATGGCACTTATGACGGCACGGGCGCAGCGTTCTTTCAGATCATGCTGACTCCCACCACGGTCTGTCTGGCAGTACCGCTGTATGAAAAACTGGCGTATCTGAAAAAATATCCGCTGGCAATCTTCGGCGGAATTCTTGCCGGGGCGATCACAAGTGTGGGCTGCGTTTTGGCTGTCAGCCTGATTTTCGGTCTGAATCATGTGCAGTATGTGACCATGCTGCCCAAATCCATCACCTCCGCCATCGGTATGGGCGTGTCCGAGCAGCTGGGCGGATTTCCTACTGTGAGCGTTGCGCTGATCGTGATTACGGGAATTTTCGGAAATATGATGGCAAGCTGGATCATGAAGCTGTTCCGCATCCGTCATCCCGTCGCAGTGGGACTTGCCTGCGGTACCGGGGCGCATGCCATGGGAACCTCCCGTGCAAGAGAATTCGGCGAGATCGAAGAAGCCATGAGCGGTCTCTCCGTTGCAGTCTGCGGACTGATCACCGTAGTGCTCGCTCCGCTGATGGCAGGAATTCTGTAATAATTGTATTATAAAAGAACTCAACCTGCGGGTTGAGTTCTTTTTCCTGAGTTTTCAACCAATAACCTATTGCAATCACCCGCCGGTTGCGGTATGATTATTGTATCATCCCGAAGGGAGGATTGTATGAATCTTGAACTTCTTGCCGGGCGCATCCGTGAGCGGCGCATTGCCCGGCATATCACACAGGCTGAACTGGCTCATCGGCTCGGCGTCACGCCGCAGACCGTATCCAAGTGGGAGCGCGGACTGTGCGCTCCGGATCTGGATAATCTGATCGATCTTGCGGCGATGCTCTCCTGTTCGGTGGATCATCTGTTGTCTGCCGAATCCGGCCATCTGCGGCGTTCTTTCATCGCCGTAGACGGCGGCGGAACCAAAACCGAAATTGTTCTTTTTACCGAAGACGGTCATGTTCTCAAGCGATATCTGACCGGCAGTACCAATCCCAATGCAGTCGGGCAGGAGGAAGCGCGGTCGCGGCTTCTTTCCGGCGTGGATATGCTGATGAATATCCAGATGCCATGCGGCGTCTTTGCCGGGATTGCCGGTGTGCTCTCCGGCGGATATTCCGAGAGTATGCAGGCGGCTTTGGCGGCGCACTGCGGCAAAATCCCCGTTCGGGTCTCCTCGGATATTCTGAATGTGATCCACAGCGTCCGCGGCGTTGCGAGATGCATCGCTGTGATCTGCGGAACCGGATCGTCTGTTTTCGCTTATGACGGTCAAAATATCCGCCGCTTTGGCGGCTGGGGCTATCTCTTCGATGGTGCCGGAAGCGGATACGATATCGGACGGGACGTGATCTGTGCCTGCTTCGCCCTTTCGGACGGCTTCGGTGAGCAAAGTCTTGTTACAGATCTGGCACAGGAAAGGCTCGGATGTCCTCCCATGGAAAAACTGGGGACATTCTACGCCGAAGGCAGGGATAAGATCGCGGCGTTTGCGCCGGTGGCTTTTGAGGCATACCGACGCGGAGACAGAACAGCCGCCGATATTCTGCACCGCAATATGGACCGTGTCGCCATGCTGATCCGTGCGGCGGATAACGGATCGGATACCGTGATTATTTCCGGTGGACTGACCTGCCACCGGGACGTGCTGGAACCGATGCTGCGGGAACGCCTGCCGGAGCGGATGAAACTGATTTTCCCCACGCTTCCGCAGATATACGGCGCGGTGCTTGCCGCCATGCATACGGCGGATTGCGCAAGCGACCCCTCTGTGTTCGATAAGAACTTCCAAAATGACTATTCTGCACTGCTGAAAGGATAAAAATTATGTCATCACCAACCGAAGCAAGAAATGCGAAAACTACCCATATTGATCAGGCGTCCACCGCAGAAATGCTCCGCATGATCAGCGAAGAGAACATGAATTCCGTCCGTGCCGTGGATGCGGCACTGGATCAGATCGCTCCCGTTGTGGATGCGGCTGCCGCATCCCTTGCCCGCGGCGGCAGAATCGTGTATATCGGATGCGGCACATCCGGCAGAATCGCTGTGGCGGATGCCGCCGAGTGCCCGCCTACCTACGGCGTGGATTACAATACTGTTATCGCCATCATCGCCGGCGGCGAAAAAACGTTGGTCCGCGCGGCAGAGGGCGAAGAGGATTCCGCTGAAAAGGGCAGAGAAGATCTGCTTGCCCGCAATGTAACTGCCGATGATATCGTGATCGGTATCTCCGCCTCTGGCAATGCCGCCTATGTGGCATCCGCTTTGAAAACCGCCAGGGAGATTGGCTGTGTGACCGCATCGTTGTCCTCCAATCCCGACTGCCTGATCGGCAGGATCGCGGATTATCCAATCACCGCCGATACAGGTGCCGAGGTGATCACAGGCTCTACCCGTATGAAAGCCGGCAACGCCCAGAAGATGATCCTGAATATGATTTCCACCTGCGCCATGGTGAAAACCGGTAAGGTGTATGAAAATCTCATGATCAACCTTCGTCCCACGAATATCAAACTCCGTGCCCGGATGATCTCCATCGTCAGCGATATCTGCGGTACAGATGCCGCCGCATCCGAAGCATTGCTGGAAGCGAACAATTTCGTCATCCGCGACGCTGTCGCGGCGTTTGGAAAATAATATTCCTCAACTGACCGAAAGGAGATTTGCTATGGCTGATATCCGTATGTACAACGGACGTCCCGCCATTCACGTGGACGGAAAATTCTATCCGCCGATGATGGCGACGATCCGTACCAATAATATCGATCACATGGTCATCGACCGTGAATACTACCGCCGCCTCGGTGCGGCAGGAATCCGCATTTTCTTTGTGATCTGCGACACCGTTTGGCTGAAACCGAATGCCCTTGAACTTTTCCGCGAGGAAGCGGAAATCATTCTGGAAGAAGTCCCCGATGCACTGCTTGTCCCCCGTATCGGTCTTCATCCCACCAATGAGTGGATCAAGGCGCATCCGGAGGAGTGCCTGACGTATTCGGACGGATCCAAGCCCGGCGTGCATCTCTTCTCCGAATCCTATATCACGGATCTGCCTATGCATTATTCTCTCTGCTCCGATCTTTGGAGAGAAGACGCAGGCAAAGCATTGGCTGAAACCTGGCAGATGCTGATGCAGCTCCCCTATGCCGATCACATCATCGGATGTTTCCTCGCCGCAGGCGGAACATCCGAGTGGTATTATATGCATCCCGTGGTGAAAAACGGTCTGACACTGGATCACAGTGAGGCGTTCCGCCGGCATTTCTCCCGCTTCCTGCGTGCAAAATACGGAACGGATGCACAGCTGCAGAAACAGTGGAAAAATCCGGATGCCACCCTGGCGAATCCGCCGATCCCGGATGCGGAGAAACATTACTTCGCCGGTATGGTGGATCATAACTGTGCCGTCCCTCCGTATTCCGTGCTCTCCAACATGGACGTACCGACGCCTGAGGGCAATGGGACTTCCGTCGGCGCAATTGCCAATGTGGATAAAAATCAGGATGTACATGATTTTTATCTGGCATGGCATGAGGGTACCGCGGATTCCGTTCTGCATTTTGCCAAAATAATTAAAAACCTGACTCCGGACAAACTGGTCGGTGCTTTCTACGGCGCGCACGGATGTACGAATTTCCTGACAGCCGGTACCTCCGGCGGCACGGTAAAGATTCTGGATTCCGACTGCGTGGATTTTCTTGCCGCACCGGGTGTATATGAAAATCGCATGGCAGGCGGATTTGAGGGACAGAGAGAGTTCCATGACTCTTTTGCTGTACGCGGGAAAATCTATATCGTGGAGCAGGATACCCGTACCCATATGGAAAACGCCTATTTCCGCAACAAATACGGTATCTACGACCTGACGGATTCCATCAACATCATGAAGCGCGAATTCGGACGCAATATCGCTGAGGATACGCAGGCATGGTGGTTCGATCAGCTCCTCGGCGGCAGACGGTATAAGCATAACGAGCTGTATTCCCTGATTGCCCGTCAGCAGGAAATTTCCGCCGAATCCTATACGCTGAACCGGGAAAAAACGTCGGAGATCGCTTTCATTTTTGATGCGGAAAGTCTGCAGCTTGTTTCCCAGCAGACCTCCCGCGATCTGATCGAGATGCTGCATAATCACGAAATCGCCCGCATCGGCGCACCGGTGGATCAGTACTATCATAACGATATGGCAAATCCCGCCATGCCGGATTATAAAATGTACGTGTTCGTGAATACGATTGAACTGACCGATGAGGAACGCTGTGTCATTAAAGAAAAACTGCGGAAGAACAATGCGGCGGCTGTATGGATTTACGCATCCGGTCTGGTGAATCCAGACCGTGACAAGAAACTGGATGCCGCCAACATCACGGATCTGACGGAAATCCCCATGGAAACGGATACGGAAAAACGGGACGGCAAATACCGCCTGTGCGATGAAAACCGCCATCCGATTACCGCGCTGATGCAGCCGCGGTTCGTATACGGCTGGCTGGACCGCCGCCGCAATGTCGTTGTCGGATCGGATTCTGCATGGGAGTCCTACATGTTCCCGGCATTCTATCCCACGGAAGGCGAAGTCGCCGCAGAATTCGTCAATACCGGCAAACCTGCGATCACAGTAGCAGAGGCGAACGGATTCACCTCCGTGTTCCACGGCTCCAAGACGATCCGCTTCGACGTGCTGCGCAGTATTGCCGCATGGGCGGGATGCCACATCTGGTGCTACTCTGATGATGTAACCTATATCGGACGGAATTATATCACAATTCATGCCTCGTCAAACGGAAAGAAAACCCTGCATTTCCCCCGTCCCGTGAAACTGACGGAAGTGTATGAGAATCAGCTTTACGCCGAAAATGCCGCGGAAGTCTCCTTTGATATGTACCTTGGCGAGACAAAAATGTTCCGAATGGAATGATTTTTTCCTGCTCCGGAGAAAATGTCGCAGTTTCCTATTGACAATACAACGCCGATATGATATAATAAGCCCAGTAAGTAACCGTTTGGTTACTTAAATCGAAATAAAATCCGAAAGGAATCTGTGTCATGTGGACTGAAGAAAAACTGAACGAACTCCTGACGACTCCCTCCGACGCTCTGGTTGAAGATATCGCTAAGCTGCAGGGTGATATCATGGTTCTCGGTGCCGGCGGTAAGATGGGTCCGACCCTCTGCCTCCTCGCCAAGAATGCTGTGGAAAAGAGCGGTGTTGCCCGCCGTGTTATCGCAGTTTCCCGTTTCTCCGATCCTATCGCAACCAAGCTCCTTACCGATAACGGTGTGGAAATCATCCCCTGTGATCTCACCGACTGGGCTCAGCTGAACGCCCTGCCCGAGGTAGAGAATGTTATCTTCATGGCAGGTCTCAAGTTCGGTACCACCGGAAATGAGGCAAAGACCTGGCATATGAATGCCACCCTGCCCGCATTCGTTGCTGAAAAGTTCAAGAAGAGCAATATCGTTGTCTTCTCCTCCGGCAACGTGTATCCGATCGTTCCGATCTCCTCCGGCGGATGCCGCGAGTGTGACCCTGTAGGTCCCATCGGCGAATATACCCAGAGCGTTCTCGCACGTGAGCGCGTATTTGAGTATGCCGCTCAGGAATACGGCACCAAGGTGTTCATCTACCGTCTGAATTTCGCAGTGGATCTCCGCTACGGCGTTCTGTACGATATGGCACAGCGTATCCTCGCCGGCGAGCCTATCGCTGTGGAAACCCCCGTTCTCAACTGCATCTGGCAGGGAAGCGCCAATGAAATGGCACTCCGCGGTCTGCTTCACGCAGAATCTCCCGCAAAGGTTATGAATATCACCGGTCCCGAAATCGTATCCATCCGTGCCGCTGCCCGTCAGTTGGGTGAATACCTGGGCAAGGAGCCCACCTTCTCCGGCGTGGAAGGCACCGATGCATACCTGAACAATGCTGAGCTGGCTATGGAAACATTCGGTTATCCGGCTGTCTCCATCCATAAGCTCATCCGCTGGCAGGCTGAGTGGATCATGGACGGCGGACGCGGTCTGAACAAGCCCACCCATTTTGAAGAGAGAAAAGGAAGCTATTGAGGTAAATATCATGAGTGAAATGACCAGACATGAAAAGGCTCTTGCCATTCTGAATAAAGGTACCGTAATTCCCGCCACCACCCTGGCGCTGGACGATGACCGCAAATTTGACGAGGCGCATCAGCGTCTTCTGACCCGTTATTATCTGGAAGCAGGCAGCGGCGGCGTAGCTACCGCTGTACACAGCACCCAATTCGAGATCCGTCTGCCTCAGTATAACCTGTTCGAGACCGTTATCTCCACCGTGAGCGACGAGATCAGCCGCTACGAGGCAGAGACCGGTAAGGTTATCGTTAAGGTGTGCGGCGTGTGCGGTCCTGCAGAGCAGGCAGTACGTGAAGCAGAGATGGCCAAGAAATACGGCTTTGACGCCGTTCTTCTCAGCCCCGGCGGACTGAATCATCTTCCTGAGGAAGAGATGCTGGCACGTACCAAGGCTGTTGCCGCTGTTATGCCCGTAATCGGTTTCTACCTCCAGACCGCAGTCGGCGGACGTGTGTTCACCTATGATTACTGGGCACAGCTGGCTGAGATTGATAACGTTGTCGCTATCAAGTGCGCTTCCTTCAACCGCTACACCACCCAGGACGTTGTCCGTGCCGTAACGCTCTCCTCCCGTGCGGATAAGATCGCTCTCTACACCGGTAACGATGATAATATCGTGGTAGATCTGCTGACCAAGTACCGCTATGAAGTGGACGGCAAAATGTATGAGAATCACTTCCGCGGCGGTCTGCTCGGTCACTGGTCCATCTGGACTGCCAACGTTGTAAAGATGTTCGCAATGCTGAAGGATGCCAAGGCTTCCGACGATCTGCTTACTCTTGCCGCACAGGTTACCGACTGCAACAGTGCATTCTTTGATACCGCTCATAACTTCCACGGCTGCATCGCCGGTATGCATGAAGTGCTCCGCCGTCAGGGACTGATCACGTCCATCGCCTGCCTGAATCCCGAAGAGTCCCTCTCTCCCGGACAGGCTGAAGAGATCGACCGCGTTTACAAGATGTATCCGCATCTGAATGACGACGCATTCGTAAAGGAATTTCTCGCCCGTCATGAAGCGCGCTGAGCTGACTCAGCAGAAAATTCTTGCGGCGGCTGAAGCTGAATTTACCGAGGTGGGACTGTACGGCGCGCGTGTGGATGCCATTGCGGAAAGAGCAGGCGTCAATAAACGCATGATCTATGCCTATTTCGGTAATAAAGAACAGCTGTATGTGACGGTTCTGAGCCGTGTATACAGCCGTATGGCAGATGCGGAAAAGGAGTGGCTGGATGCCGCTCTGCCGCCTGAAGAGATGCTGAGCCGTGTGATCGGCAGATACTTTGATTTCCTCGCCAGCGATGGTGGATTTGTCCGGATGCTGATGTGGGAAAATCTGAATAACGCCGATTACATCCGTTCCTCAGACGCGGGTATGCTGAAAAGCCGTGCTCTGAAAACGCTGGCGGATACCATTACCCGCGGAATACAGGAAGGTGTGTTCCGGGAGGATATCGATACGGATGACGCCGTGCTGTCCATCAACATGTGCTGTTTCTCCTATTTCTCCAATATCCATACCATGTCGCACCTGATGCAGAAGGATCTGCTCAGTGAAGCGGAAATTTCCTCTTATGCGGCACATATCACCGGAATGGTTCTTCGGTATCTGAAAAAATAAATGAAGCGGACAGCTTTGCTGTCCGCTTTTTGCGTGAGAATGTCCACTATTTTGATTACTTTGTCTCTTGCGGCGGCAAATAAACATCCGCTTCTTGCATTGCACCGGCGAATATGTTACAATACAAGTAACCACTTCTATATTCCGGAAGGAGAATTCTATGTTTACTCCCCGTGTTGCCGTTATCGGCGCATCGCTTATAGGCTGCGCCGCTGCCCGTGCCGCACGCCGTGCCGGCTGTGAAACAATTCTGATTGAGTCCCGCCAGAGGCTCGGGCACGATATGACCGCTACCGCCCATGAATGGCTGGAGAATTCCACCGGCGAAATCACCGTGCAGCTGGGCGCTCTTTCCCGCAGCCTGCTGACAGAACAGCTTGAGCTGGGCACACGCGTCCTGTTCAATACCGCTGCGGCAGGCATTCTGCTTGCAGGTGACCGTGCGGCGGGCGTTGTCATCGCCGATCCCTACGGTATGCACCGAGTGGATGCCGATCTGGTGATCGATTGCGAGAATACACTTTTGTCCGTTTGCCCGTCCGGCGAGGCGGAATATGCGTATAACTGTGTCATAAATAATGTTCATCCGCTTCTGCAGTCAGCAGTCGAAGCTCCGCCGGAGCTGGGACTGTCCGATGTGATCCGTTTCCACAGCGGTGTCCGCCCGAACAGTGTTGTGATGGAAATCCGTCTGCACCGCAGGGCATGTGAAAAGGATATCCTGAATCCCGGACGTGTTCTGCCTGCCGCACAGCGTGCCGCAGAAGCCGCCTTTGTGTGGCTGAAGGAAACTGAACCCGCTTTGGCGGAAGCGTCACTGCATGGTTTCCTCCATGCCGAACTGACTGTGCTGACAAAACCCACACCGGCTGCTGCTTTTGCCGGATATATTCCCGCTGCATCGGCGGAAAAATGGAGTGCTTTTTCCCTCAGGAATACGGCTGAAGATCTGAGCGAACAAATCCGTGGTGTTCTGCGTGATCTGACACCCGCAGGGGAGCCGGATTATATTCTCACCCGCACTGCGCGGATTCCTCTGTCCGCCTGTAAGACCTCCGCAGATGCGCGGGTCACTTTCCGTGACGAATTTGCGCCTGCTGCATTGCAGATTCCCGCAGAATATATCCCCTGCCGGGAAGAAGTGGACGTGACTGTCGCCGGTATGGGAACCTCCGGTATTCAGGCGCTGCAGGCACTGGCAGACAGCGGCATCCGTACCGCAGGCGTGGAACTCTGTGCACAGCCCGGCGGCACCATGAATCTCGGTATGGTTATGGGATACTATCACGGCTACAGAGAGGGAAGAAATGCTGTTGTGGACCGCAATATCCGTTCTGTGATGGACAAAATCGGCGGAACGCCCAACTGCGCCGGTACCGTTGTCTATGCCCAAATGCTCTCGCCGATTGAAGAGCATTTCTATTTCAATACGCTCGTCTGCGGCGCAGTCCGTGACGGACGAAACGTGCGGAGTATCCTGTGCTGTGACGCGGGAGGTCTGTTCCGGATTGATACAAAAATCATCGTCGATGCAACAGGCGACGGCGTCGCGGCAATGCTGGCAGGAGCTTCCTATACATACGGAGACGAACGGGACGGCAATGCCCAGACATACAGCCAGTGGGGAGAAACCCTTTGGAAAGGAAAGAATTTTAAGGAAAGACGCCACCACGGCGACCACGATGTGATCGATATCGATTCCTTTGAGGATTATCTGCGCGGTATGTATCTTGCACAGAGTGATAACAGCGATCTTTGGTATTCGCCTCTCCTCACCGTCCGTGAATCCAGGAGGATCACAGGCGACTACATCCTGACGATGGATGACGTGTGGGATGAGCGGATATTTGACGATACCGTAGCCGTAGCGCTGACGCCCTGCGATTCCCACGGAAAAGCAAGCTGTATCTATATGGATATGGGCGTCGGCAGTATGGGACGGGAACTGCGCACACGCATTCCGTACCGATGCTATGTTGCGGCGGAGCTGGATAATATGCTGGTCACTGCAAAAGCGTTTTCCGCAACACGTGAAGCAAACAGCCTTGCCCGCATGAATGCCGATCTGAGAAATGCCGGTTACGCAGTCGGTCTTGCCGCCGCTCAGGCGATTCTGGATGGATGCACACTGCGGGAAGTGAATGTCCGTGCTGTGCAGGAGGAGCTGATCCGTCAGGGTTGTCTGCCGGATTGGTCTTTTGAAGCGATGCCGATTCCCGATGCGGATACTCTTCTGGAAAATGCCGCTTCTGGCAGTGCAGAAGCACTTCTCCGCCTCTACCGGGCAGAGGATGCACAGACAAAAGCAAAAATTGCCCAGCTGTACCGCGATCAGCCGGAGAATGCGCTGGCGATCCGTCTTGCCGCATGGCACGGAGATGCGGACGCGATTCACGCCGCCGCCGCGCATCTGGCTCAGCTGACCGATACGGACGGCGGACTGTATTCATCACAAAATCTGGTGCGCCAGTATACCGCCATTCTGCAGCGTTCGGAGAATGTCAGTGCGGAAATGCTCTCTCCCGTGATCCGCCACGCATGCGCCGGAGGAGGCGTGGAATATACTCCGGAACACAGCTATTACGGAACAATTTACGGACAGGAGCGTGTGGACTGTTGGAAAATCAAGCATTTCACCTTCCTGTATCTTCTGGCAGGCGCGGTAGAGCGTCATGCGGATCCCGCTCTTGCAGCCGAAATGGATACGCTTCTGGACCGCCCGTACATCGGCGGATATGGTCTGCACGGCGGTAAATCGCCGGATTCACCGTTCCATTGCCACGGAGTTCCGCCGTTCTTCTGCGCACTGATGGAAGTTCGCCTTGCCGCCGCCGCTGCGCGGTGCGGCAGTGAAAAGGGAAGAGAACTTCTCTGCACATACGCGGAAGATGACCGCGCTGTTCTGCGTAATTTTGCCAGAGCAGAATTGAGCGGATCACCGCTGGCGGATATCTGCTTACGGTAAAAATAAGGAGAATAGATGCTGATGAACAATAAACTTTTCAGCGGCATTATGCCCGCAATGATTACCCCGATCCATGAAGACGGTTCTTTCATCCGATCTGCCGCCGCGGAGGCGCTGGAGTGGGAGATGCAGTTCCCGGTGCAGGGATTCTATATCAACGGTGCCACAGGCGAAGGCCCGATCCTTCCTGAGAAAACACGCCGTGAGATGGCGGAGACAGCAGTGGAGAAAGTCAAAGGCCGCGGGGTGATCATCAATCATATCGGTGCGCCGGATGCAAATGAAGCACTCCGTCTGGCAAAACATGCCGCCGAAATCGGCTGTGATGCCGTTTCTTCCGTACTGCCCAATTTTTTCTTCAAATATACTACGCCCCAGATTCTGGACTATTACCGCCGCATCAATGATGCTTGCGGACTTCCACTTGTAGTGTATGCCAACGGACTGATGAATACGGATCCCGTGGATTTCATGCGGGAAGCCATGCAGGTGCCCGGGGTGATAGGTGTCAAATTCACCATCTACGATTATTTCGCAATGCACCGTATCTGTGAACTGAACGGCGGCAATATCAACGTGCTCAACGGTCCCGATGAAATGCTGATCTGCGGTCTGGTCATGGGAGCGGACGGCGGTATCGGTACAACGTATAACATTGCACCGGATTGGTTCTGTGAGCTGTACCGTGCATTCCGGGCAGGCGAATGGGAAAAAGCTCAGCAGATGCAGTACAAAATCGACCGTATGGTGGAGGTTCTTCGTGAATTCGGCTCTATTCCCGCAGTCAAGGAAATATTCCGCTTCCGCGGCATAGATGTGGGACATGCAGCCTATCCCGGACGCGTGTATACCGCTGAGGAATCAGCAGAACTCCGATCCGCATTGCAGAACTGTGGGATTGTACTGTAAGCCCACCTGATCCAAAAACAAAAAGAATCCTTCTGTGCAGCCCTGCTGGCTGTGCAGAAGGATTTTTATGAATAAATCACCTTTTTGCAATAGGTACGTTGTTCTGTTTTCTGTATTCCCCCGGGGTTATTCCGTTGACGGATCTGAATACGCGGCAGAAGGTTTTCGCTTCGCTGAATCCTGCCCGCTGTGCAATTTCGGAGATGGGCATGACCGTCTCTCGCAGATAACAGCAGGCATTCTCCACCCTCTGCCTGTTCAGCATGTTGTGAAATGTATCTCCCACGGTATTCTTGAAAATCTTGCAGAAGTTGCTTTTTCCGTATCCGGCGGCGGCAGCAGCCTGCTCGACTGTGATCGGCTCATGGCTGTGATAATAAATCAGTTCCAAAGCCTTTTCTATGTTCGCGACAGCGCGCAGATTGGTATTTGTCTCCCGATCTTCCGGCGTACGTGTAAATGCACTGAGCAGATATCCGCAGATCTTATACAGATTTCCCGTGATGAAAAGATCACCGGTACTGTTCGGATGCTGGGAGAGTTCTGCCGTTTCCTCAAGAAGTGTACGGAGCGCGCAGTGCGGTGCGGAATCATCCCGCAGAACGCAGACCGGAGAGGTGAAGACGGATGACGAAAACAGGGAAAAATCCTTTTTCAGAAAAGATGCGCCCACAATGATCATCAGTCCTTTCCCCGGCGGAAGATCCGATTTGGGTACGGAATGGGAAACCATTGCGGGAATCAGCGCCAGCTCGCCTGCATGAATCCGGTGGACAGTTTTATCGATACAGATGTCAAAACAGCCTTCCATGCAGTAGTGTATCTCCAAATCCGCGTGCCGGTGTTCCTCAAAAGCGCCCGGGATACTTGTGCGAATCAGATAGGTGCGTTCACCCATGAGAATATTCTGGTACAGCAAGGGATCACCTCCCACATCATGATACCATACGGGGAGGAAAATGTCAATCACATCATCCGTGAATTTTTGGGTATTATTGGGGAAATTTCACCGTTGTGTTTCCGAACGCCGCATGGTATACTTAACATGCAGGCGGGCCGAACTGTCCGCAAATCAGAAATAACCGGGAGGAATTAGTATGCGCAATCCGCTGTTTCTGGGCGTTGCCAGAGAAATTATAACACCGCCCATCGGTTCACAGCTATACGGCTATACACCGGATCTGTTTTCCGAATCTGTCAACGATGATCTGACTGCAACCGCATTCGTTTTCCGTCAGGGGGATCTGACTTCCGTCTTAATCAGCGCAACGGTTGGCTCCGTGCGTATGGATCTGACGGAAGAAATTCTTGGGAAAATCGTCTGTGAAACCGGCATCCCGCGGGAAAACTGCATTCTGCATACCACCCATACCCATTCCGGTCCGAATGTATCCGGGCACGTGGGCTGGGGCGAAATCGACCGAAAATACTGCGATGAAATATTTATCCCGCGGATTCTCTGTGCCGTTCACGCCGCTTTGAACAATCTGGTTCCCGTAAAAGTGGGAATTGCCTCCGGCGACAGCCTTGTCGGCATTAACCGACGGGAACTGAACGCGAAAAATCAGATTCAGCTGGGACAGAATCCCTGGGGACCGTTCAATCCTGTAATGACCGTGATCTCCTTTGCTGATGCACAGAATAAAGTTGTCGCGAATCTGATTCATTACGGCGCACACGGCACCGCGTCCGGCAAGAATAAGGAAACTACCCGCGACTGGTCCGGTGTGATGACGGATGTGCTTGAGGAAGTCAGCGGCGGCATCACCGCATTTATCAACGGTCCTGAGGGAGACGTTGGTCCCCGTCTGACCAACGGAAGAACCGTCGGAAGCTGCAGTGTGCGATACGCCATGGAACTCGGCGGCGTTGCCGCGCAGGATGCTGTGCGGATCTATAGAAATATTCATGCCTATCACCAGGCTGACCTTGCTGTTTCCGCAGAGGAAGTACACGTGCCAATCAAATCGCGCATTCCGCTGGAACAGGCGCGCCGCGCGTATGAGGAATTCAAAAACGAAACTGTCAATATCCGCGCCGCCAAAGGGAACTACTACCGCAGTGTAATAGAATCCTATGAAAACGGCTTCGAAGAACAAAAAAGCCGCTCGTTCCTCCAGACCGTTATCCGGATCGGGGATGCGGCTGTTATCAGTTTCCCCTTTGAGCTGTTCTCCGAGATCGGTATGCGGATTGCGAAAGACAGTACCGTTCCCTATACGCTTTCTCTGGCGATTGCCAACGGATCGGAAGGATATTTTGTTACGCAGGATCAGATCTGCCGAGGCGGCTATGAGGTGGATTACTTTCTTACCCGCCATGTTCAGCCCTATGTGGATGATGCCGACTGGCATCTTGTCAGCGGTACACTGGCGCATCTTCGGAAAATGGATGAGGAAAAAGGAGAATAAACATGTACAGAATCGGTCATGAAGAAAAAGAAGCCGTCGCTCGGGTAATCGAATCCCGTTCTCTGTTCAAAATCAATAAATCCCTGCAGGAGAGTATGCACGCTGAGGAAGAAATGCGTGAACTCTTTCAGTGTGAGCATGCCATTATTATGACCAGCGGTCATGCGGCACTTACCTCCGCATTGATTGCCCTGGGCATCGGCCCCGGCGATGAAGTTATCGTTCCGGCATATACCTACATCTCCACAGCAATGGCAGTTGTTGCCGCCGGCGCAATCCCGATCATTGCGGAGGTGAATGACTCTCTGACTCTCTGCCCGGAAGATACCGAGAAGAAGATTACCTCCCGTACGAAGGCGATCATGCCCGTGCATATTCAGGGATTCCCCTGCGATATGGATGCACTTGCGGCACTTGCAAAGAAATACAGTATCGCCATCGTGGAAGATGCCTGTCAGGCGGACGGCGGATGCTATCACGGCAAGCGCCTCGGTACGATCGGTGATGCAGGTGCTCTGAGCTTCAATTATTACAAAGTGATCACCAGCGGTGAGGGGGGCGCACTTCTGACCAATAACCGCACGGTTTTTGAGCGTGCCCTGATCTATCATGACAGCAGTGCCGTTGCATACTTCGGCGATCAGCTGAGCAACGTGGAGACACAGCTCTTCTGCGGAAATGAATACCGTACCAATGAGATTACCTCCGCTATCCTGCGTGCCCAGATGCGCCGCATGGACGGTATCCTTGCAGATCTGCGCCGGAATAAAAAGACGATCATGGATGCGGTTGCCGCTTCCGTAACCTTTGTTCCTTCCAATGATCCCGAGGGAGACTGCGGCACAACCATCGCGCTCCGCTTCGATACAGCGGAACAGGCTGCCGCTTTTGCCGCTGCTCCCGGTATCGCCGGAACCGTGCCGATCAATACCGGTAAGCATGTCTACCGGAACTGGACGCCTGTCATGCAGAAAAAAGGCGCCCTGCATCCGCTGATGGATCCTTTCAAAATGGAAGCAAACCGCAACTTCGTTCCGGATTATAAAGTGGACATGTGCCCCAAGACACTGGATCTCCTCTCACGATCCGTGTACATTGGCGTAAATCCCGATTGGACGGAAAAAGAGTGCGCCGATAAAGCAGAAGCGATCCTGCGCGCACTTGGCTGATTCGGACAGCAGCAAAATTATTTTGCAAATCAAATCCCGGAAACGGAATATTTTCCGTTTCCGGGATTCTTTTCATTCAGTACGCAGCCGCTCGGCTACCGTTTTTGTTCCGCACCAGAGAAGATATACAGCAACAACAGCAGAGCCGATTTTGTCAAGCAAGAATGCGAATTCTGTTCCGGGGAAGAGCAGAACGGAGAGGAGTGCCGCCGTTACACAGATATCCACCAGACTTTTTGCCTGATACAGACGAGCCTGCACGGCGATGATCGCATTCGGCTCATCCCGGTTCAGCCGTGAATATCTGCACCAGAAAATTGTATTGGCAATAACGCCGAGAACGGCAATCAAAAGTCCGGGAATTACATTTCCTTTTTCGCTGTTCTCGCTGAGAACTGCGAGGATTAACATAATCAAACCGCCGATACACATCATGATTCCCACAAAAATGTTGGAGAATTTCTCCAGCCGTTCCCTGCGGATACTGTTCTCTGTACCGCTTCCGGCTGTAAGACAGTAGACAATAAATGCCATGATGATACCGAGCAGTTCCGCGCTCCGCCGGACAAAATCAGCAATCTGCGTGGCACTTCGCCCGACGAATAAACCGAGTCCCACAACAAGCGGACCGGGGGAACTCATAATCACGGACCACAGCAGTGTCCTTTTGCCGCTTTTCTGATTCATAATCAACCTCCGAATACAGCACTCAAAGGCAGTAATACCGTCATAGCTGCCAGAGGACAGCTGACGGTGTCCATGCCGCCCGGCGTGTATACTTCCACTGCTGCACTGACAGCTCCTGTGGCCAGCGCAGTAATCACCATACCACCGAGTGAAATTCCGCCGCGTATATACAGAATAAGAAATACTGCCAGAAAAGATGACAGGAACATGGACAGCGATCCCTCAAAACTTTTCTTTGTTCCCGGAATTTTGTGTCTGCCGAAGCGTTTTCCAATGAGTGCCGCCGCCGCATCCCCGATTCCCCAGGCATAGACGGAGGCAAGAACCAGCAGCCGGTCTCCCAGCCAGCCCCAGCATACAGAAATCACCGCTGCAAACATGGAGAAAACAAGGAGCAGACTGCTTTTCAACTCTCCCCTGCGCCTCTCCGTCACCATATGTGAATAACTTTTGAACCGCTCGAAGAAGAACAGAATCGGAAAAACAACAGCAGCAAAACACAGACAGGACAGTGCCGCATGATACCAGACGGTAAATCCGAAAACGTAGACCAGCAGGGAACCGAGAAGAATTCCATGGAGCGTTTTGCGGAATATTTCATCCGGAATGCGAATCAGAAATCGCGCCAGAAGCGCAGCGGCAGCCAGAATACAGTAGTACAGAATCGTGTATCCCGTACCTGCGAGAAAATCCTGCATAATGTACCCCTCTCAGACAAAACTGTTTATAAAGATTTCAAGTCCGATGAAAATCAGAATTGCGCCGCCGAAGATGCCGGCTTTTCCGGCAAGCCTTGTCCCCGCCTTTTTGCCTATAGCCAGTCCGATAAAGCAGATCAGGAACGTAACGAGACCGATCAGCAGACAGGCAAGAACCGCCTGCGAAAAATTGTAGTCGGAAATTGTGAATCCGACAGAAAGTGCATCGATGGAAGTGGCAATTCCCTGAATGAGGAGCGCAGCAAACCCGACAGCCGGCTTTTCCTCAGAGGAATCCTTGTTCTGAATGCCCTCCCAGAGCATCTTGCCGCCGATGTAGCCGAGCAGCAGCAGAGCGATCCACGGAATGCACTTTTCAAATGCACCGAAAATCTGTGCAATCGTGCATACGCAGCCCCAGCCGATCAGAGGCATGGCAAACTGAAATGCGGAAAAAACGCCAGCTACACCGCACATCCGATGCGTTTTCATGGTTGGTTCATTCAATCCGTTGGCAAGGGATACCGAAAACGCATCCATGGCAAGTCCTATGCCGAGAAGAATGCTGTTGAAAAAGAACGAAAAACCGAGTTCCATACCGACCTCCAAAATTGCGGAGCCGAACAGGCATCCGGGCAAAAGAAAAAGACTCCATGTACAGCACACCTGCTTTACATGAGTCTCGCAATTTGAAGCAAGCCAGACCTTGCGGTCAGTATGTTGACTTGCTGCGCCCGGGAAAATGCGCTTGCTACTCCCTCATCCTTTTTATTATAACACGAAACGATTGTGCTGTCAATAAAAACAGGTCCGAAAGCTGAAACAATCGGACCTGTTTTCAATATTTTGGAATGATCAGACAGTGAACAGCAGAATTACGGCTGCGTTCCTACATAGATCATATATTCACGCGTTACATGCTTTTCTTTGGATATGCGCATGATGTATTCGCCTGCTGCTATATTCGGGATTGTGTAGGATGTACCGGTAAAAGTATCACTGAATACAGTCTCACCATTTTTGATCAGCGAAATAGTGACAGGCACTTTCGGATCACCGTAGCTTGTAAGTTTGCCGGATATGGTGTGTTTTCTGCCTCTCACCGTAATTTCAGCCATATCGCTGACTTTCTGTGCAAGAATATTGCCTGCATTGTCCACGGCAGTGATAACTGCACAATAGTATTTTGTTCCTGCAACGGAGACATCAGGTGTATAGCTTGCATAAACCGCGCCTGCAATCGGAATACCTCCGATTTTGGAGTTTGCAATGTTCTCATACCACTGATATGTGACTGTGCCTACAGAGGCAGATGCAAAGGCAGTCAGAGAAAGGGCAGTGCTTCCGCATGAATACTCTGCCGAAGCAGGCTGAGCAAGAATGCATATATCAGGCTTGACATATGGATCAGCTTCCTCAAACACAAAATGAATATCGCCCGGCGCGGTATCGTACAGTGTCACATAACCGTATGGCGTGACAGTATAATCCACCTTTTTGCCCGGATCGCTGACATAGTACGCATCCGCAATGCGGATAGGTTTGTCATAACTGAGAGGGAAGGGGAAGTAACTGTAACGGTTTTGCGGATAAACTGTTGCGGGCAGCTTCAGCCCAGCAGGACCGCTGAATGTGATGGTGTAGTAGGTTTCCTCATGCGTTATATCAGCAGTGACGCTGGGAATGGTAATATCGTACCGGTCATCTGTCAGCGTAGCGTCGCTTCCCTTGTAAATCGTAACAGGATAGCTGATGCCGTTCATGGTAATGGTTGTTGGATTATAAAGCAAAGCATTATCCTCGACATATCCAAGATGATAGAGCGGATAGCTGGAACCGTGCTCAATTTTACCTGTATATTCCCATCTGCCTCCCGGATATGCGGAACAGTTGGTAATGTGGTGAAGGTTGTGATAAGCTCGCTCATATACACCAATCCATCCTCTCACAGATTCCGGTGTCTCCCAGATATAGTCACCGTCGGTTATGAGCAGATCGGTGAGTGTAACATAATATGTACCGACAGAAGTGCCGCCGGGGACGGTGAATTCAAGCGTCACAAGCGATGAGCCCGTATACAGCCCGTCAGCGGGAACACCCGACACAACGCCATTCGTGCAGGAAAGCTCCTGCATGGTGTAATAAGAACCGGTAAAGTGATTCATATACGCCCGATTGAGCACCAGCGGCGCATCACAATTCACCTTGAATCGTATGCTGTCCAGAGTGATCAGATCGCTTGCTGACAGTGTAAGTGTAGCAATCTGATCTTCAGCACTTTTGGGTATCTCTGTCCACCCTAATCTATATGTAATGTTCTCTATCACCAGCCATGCCGTAGCTTCACCGGTTGTCCGGATCGCATAATACACCGTAACAATATCATTTTCAGTCAGGAATGCTTCAACAGCCGTGGCGGAGGAAGTCAGCGTATTGTTGGTTGTATCGTGCATAAGAATCTTCACGGAGGTGGCACCAAGCGCAGTCAGATGATTGTTGATATAAGCTGTCCGGTCGGTCACCTGCGTACCGATTTTGAACCAATACTGATTTCGCTGGATGAATCCGGCGGCGGAATTGTAATACCGCGCAGCAGCTTTTACGCCATCCTCGTAGGTGTATGGATAGATGTATCCGCCCGAAAACGGCTCCTCCATACACAGCAGACCATCTGTAGCTTCGTAGACTCTGCCGTCGGTGAGTGTGTTTTCTTCATTTTCTGCCGGTATGGTAACCATATTCACCCCACCCGTCAGCAGATCAGTCGCCAATACGGTTTGCTGGTACGACGGATAAGAAGGATAAAAGTTGTTGTTATTCCCCTGATTTACCGCTGTGCTGTACATCACAAACGAAAGAGGGCGCAGCGCGTAAGCCAGCTTGGAGGTGTCGGTACTTTTACCCGCCTGCAGGATATAGTCATTATCACTTGTCTTGTAGACAATCAGATCTTCCAGAGAAATCCGCTCCGGAAATTCCGACGTTACATATAACTTCTTCGCTCCGCGTCGATTATCACCCATGAGGAAGAAATCGCCGTCTGTAAGCGGAACTTTCGCGTCCGCGGAGAATCCCTCCGGTCTGTCCGTTCCATCCGTCCCGACCACAAATCCGTTATCATTAAAGATCAGCGTATGGTGCTCAATCAGCGGTGTCGCCGGTTCGATGTGGAATACATCGCCATCTTTGGATACAACGCGGTAGATCGTATTCGTATCGACAGCAGAGGAAGACCGTGCTTTCTGATTCCGCACCAGACGTACGGTTATGCTGCTGACCGTTTCTGTTTCCGTGGAGAATGCGTTCACGAGGAGACCGTTATCCGTTGTGCTGAGAATATTCTCCACCACAATAAACTCGTGTGCAAAATCATCGGCAAGGTAATCCGGATGGATGGTTTCAAACACAAAATGAATATCGCCCGGCGCGGTATCGTACAGTGTCACATAACCGTATGGCGTGACAGTATAATCCACCTTTTTGCCCGGATCGCTGACATAGTATGCATCCGCAATGCGGACAAGTCTGTTCGGCAAAGTCGGGAAAGCAAAAGAACTGTACTCCGTCCGGCTTATCGTCTGCGGCAGGGGAATATCCGCCGACCCGCTGAATGTTACAGCACCGTACAGGCTGTATGTGACAGCATTGCTTGCTTCGGTGCGAACGGGTTCAACGGTCTGCAGATTCACTTCCGCAGATGCGGCAGAAGCTGCCTGCTCCGGGATGATCCATGCCGTAACGGTTCCCTCATTCCAAATGACAAAGTAAACAGTCACCGTATCCGCCGCTAGAAGCTGATCACCGAGCCATGCTTTGGCGGAAATCCGATTGCCATTGACTAGGGTAATGGTCGCAAATGTATTGTCCTGTGCCATTATGGTGATATCTGCGGCATAACTCGCGATCATCTCGGGCGGAATAGAACCTACCAAGTCGGGATATATAGACTCAATCAGCTTTTTGCAAAGCTCATCGCGGATGTATGCCGCCGCACCGAGACCGGTTCCGTCATCCAGCGCGATTATCTCCTCTTTGCTTAGAGTGAAGCTGTATGGATCAGATGCGATAGCCTCTATATGCTGATTATAATACGCCGCAGCCTCGCCGATTTTCTGTGCATAGGGAGCACCGGCATTCCGTTCTTCAGCGGTAAGGACACCGTCCGTGACCTTGAACAGATAGCCGTCACAGGTGGATTGGAAAGCATTTATTTCGGACCAACCGGCTGTTTCCATTTCCAACGTTATCTGCTCCGTTGCTCCTGTACGGATATTCATCATCAACGCCTGACATTGGTAAGAAGTGTCGGGAGTAAGCCCGGGATAGTTATTGTTATTATATATGTCTATATCTTTCGAGTACAGATAATAGTCAACAGGATGCATTGTGGGAGGCAATTCGGGATGCAATGCGGAGAGATCCGTATTCTCTCCTGCCAGTAGGATATATTTGCCGCGTCCCGCCTGATAAACACTGACATCTTCCAGATTCAGCTTCACCGGCGGAATACCGTCGAAGGTGTGCACAACCGTACCGGATGCATTGTTTTCCACGATGATCCAGTAATCCGTGGATTTTGCGGCAGTGTAGTTGGCAGCGCCGAGTCCCTCCGCGGTATCTGTGCCGTTGGTGCCCTCAATAAAACCGTACTCATTAAGACGGATCGTCTGACCGACTGCCAGAGGCTCTGCCCGGACAAGATGATATGTGTCTGCCTCCCGGGCGGCAATCCGGAATATACCGCCTGTAAGCGGCAGAGGATACTGATATGCGGGAATTCCGTCCACGGATGCGATAGTGATAATCTCTTCTGTACGTGTGGCACTGGAGGCAGCGGATACGAGAGCCGATGGATTAGCAATCATGGAGCCCTGCACAGCGATCAACTCCCGGATGAAATCATCAGCACTCAGTCCTTTGCGCGGATCATTTGTCAGGGCCAGCGGAAGATTGCTCAGATCCGTTCCGGCACCTGCCTGCAAGATATAGGTATGGTCGGATACCCGGATCACGCTGACATCTGTCAACTTCAGACCGGGCATAAGTCCGTAGTATCTATGGAGTTTTTCCTCACCCTCCGTGCGGGTATCCAGAATTATCCACCGATCCGCACCGGTGGCGGTGATGTAGTACTGTGCGCCTACGGACGTGCCGTTCGTTCCGACGATGTATCCGTAATCATTTACCTCAATCGTGTGTGTCTGTGCCAGCGGCATAGCGTTGGTCAGATTATATCCGCCGTGCTCATCAATACTGACAACGCGGTAGAATTCGTTGCGGCGGACGGGGAGCATGTTTTCATTAAATCCGGAAGATCCGAATATTCCGGACAAATAATACCAATAATAGTCATAGCCTCCGATAGACCAGCCGTTAAGAGAGGAAATAAAAATCTCCTCATACGAATCCGTCAGGGTAGAGTATGCTTTGGCAACAAGACCTTCCTCCGTAAATTCCCCAAAGGATTCCAGCACCACAAATTCATCCGTTCCCGGATTCTTCTCCGCGTATACAACACATCCGTCAACAATATAAAGATCGCAGTATGTGTTCAGAAGCGGTTGGATCGTTTGAATGTTGTTTGCCGTGTTGGCAGCGGTTCCGCCGTATCTTCCGGTCCGAATCGGCGCATCGGGCAGAATATCGTGACCGAGTCCGTAGACATCGTTATTATTTCCCCGGATTATTCCGGCAGTGAAATCAACTTCACGGATATATGTGCTGATAGTATAGACATCGTCATCCGCATTGCCTTTTTCTCCGAATACCTCCTGTACGTGGACCGTCCCCGCCGTCGGATCGGCGGCATAGAGAATATACGCTCCGTCGGCGATATCTGCCGGCTGAACGCCCGTCCATATGTAAGCGGATACGGAACCGGAGATCCCCGACGCAGACAGAGAATTCCTGTAATCTGCGCTGTAATGGATCCGGAACGAAGTACCGCCGCCGGTATAACTCAGTTTTCCGAATGCATAAATCTGCTCAAACGGAATGCTGCCGGAGAGGGCATGAGATTCTGCGGCTGAGCCGCGGATGCCATGAATCGTGAGAGAATTGCATCCGCCGAATGCCGCATTGCCGATAGCAGTCACCTTCGGACCGACAAGCGCTTTTTTCAGGGAAGTGCATCCGCAGAAAGCACATTCTCCGACGGAAACAACGGAGTCCGGCAAGTGGATATCCGTAAGGGAGATACAGCCGGCAAAAGCATAGGCGCCTACGGTGGATGCCGTACCAAGATCAACCGTCCGGATGAGGGATGCATATTCATTCCACGGAGCAGGAGCGGACGGGGAAAAATCCCACATCGCCCCTGTGCCGCTGATCGTCAGCGTGCCGTTGAAGTTCAACTCCCACGTCAGTTTGTCGCCGCAGGCAGCGGGCTTCAGATGGATCTGTATGGCGGCAGGATCGCTGATCCACTGGGATCCGTCTGCGTTGCTTGTGCCGACCGCATAGTAATACTTCACGCCGAACACCGCTGTGGACGGCGTATAACTCGTTCCGACTGCCCCGGGAATAGCCTGACCGCCGCTGGTGGAGCAGAGGTCATTCTCATACCACTGCCATGTAAATCCAGCTGCAGGATCCGTCACCGTAAGCGGAAGTGCCGGTGCATGCAGCATGTAGGAAGCAGAGCAAAGCATCTGTCCGGGCTCCGACGGTGTGTTGTCTTTCAACTGAACAAGCACAGGTCTGTAATATCCTCCGGTGGAGGAAGAAAACATTAGTACCACATACGGATATCCGGACGCGCCTGGCATGGGAATACTTGTAGTTCCGATCCCCACGCGGAATGACTGCATTCCGGAAACAGATGCCTGCCCGGCAGTCATAAATGAATACGGATCGACCGGTGTGCTGCCGTCATTACTGTAATAATAATACACCGTTCCCGCCTGCATACCGCTGACGGAAAGTATATAGATTCCCTCGTCATTCTTTTTCAGAGTGGGTGTGACGGGAAAACCTGTACTTAACCCACTGGATTGTGCAGAGCCGTCTGTTGGCAGAATTACAGGCGCATGTACAAAGCCGTCCTCATCCTCGAGAATAAGCATGGCGTATTCAGGTACTGTATCTGCAGAAGAAAAACTCAAAGGAATTTTTGCCTGCCGGTTTGCTGCTGCATCCGTGCAGCCGCAGATCATAGCGGGATCCGTGCTTCCGGCAAGAATCTGTCCGATCAGAACAGCCGTATCAGCTGTCTCGGGAGAATCGGTCAGGCAATAGTACATCCGACCGTTTTGATTGACAGTAAACTCGATCTGATGCATCATGGTGTACGGAGTGTACGATGCAAGTATAAACGGCGGTGTGGGAAGCAGAAAAGGCGCATACGCTGTGCCTGTGCTGTCTTCCATCATCACAGCCAGATGCGTGCAGCCGCATACCTGCATATGTGGGAACAGCGGTGCACTCATGCTGTATCCGCCGCGTGCAGGCGTGCTTCCTCTGTACACGGTCGAATCTGACGCATAGATGGAGCGGAATGCCGCCGCATCAGGGACATTGACATCATTTGTGTAGTAGAAATACACAGTGCCGTCCGAAATCGGCGCGAATGCAAGATACTGATACTGTGCAGCGGTATCCATAGTTATATCTGGACAGTCCGGAAAGCCGTAGATATTGCCGTCCCATACAGCCGGCACAGCGGCACCGCTTCCGGAAGCAAAAACTACGGTACACAGAAGCACCGCAAGAGCGAGTAGTGTGATTTTTTTCATAATGTCCTCCGTGGATGGTATTCGGCGAGGGAATACAAAAATTCCCTCCCGGGATTTACCCCTCTATAATATAAGACCGTTTTTTCGCGGCAAAGGTTCAAAATTTCAGAAAAAATTCAAAAAATTTTAAAAAAAACGAAAAAAACCGCAAAGACGCAAAAAACATCTCTGCGGTGTGTGTTTATCCAAGTAACTCATCAAATAAAACAATATTCCTCGCTTCGGGTTTTCTTTCGCCGCGCTCATACTGTTTTATAATCTCTACAATTCTGTCATTGATCGGCGTAGGAATACCGTACCGTTTACCCCATGCGCAGACGATACCGTTGATGGCATCGATTTCACAGGGCTTGTTCTTCTTCAGATCCTGCAGCATGGACGGCTCGATGTTGCGGTGCTTTTTCATGGCGATCGGGATCAGCATTGTGGCGATCTCCCGTTTGAACGCGGTCTTATAATCAAAAAGTGCGGTGATGTTTTTGCCCTGTACGGGAGCAAATTCCACACCTGCCGCATGTCCCACATCCATGCATTCTTTCATGCAGCGGATGGCAACTCTGCGCGCCGCTTTATTTTCCGATACATTGCCGAATACACCGCCCACAACAGTTCCGAGTCCGGAAAATGTGGCATTGATAAGCAGTTTGGACCAGCGTGCACCGATCAGATTCTTTTCCTCATAAACGGGGCACATGAGTTCCAGCAGCGTCTTCACTTCCGCGAAGCGTTCATCGGTGATTCCTTCCATTTTGCCCATATGGAAGGAAAGGCTTTCGGGTGCGCTTGTCAGCGTGCAGACTCCGGGGGAGGAAAGGGTAGCACCCCATTCCACCACACATCCCATTGTGCGGTGGGATCCGACGATTTCCGCAATCCCCGGTTCCGGAAGCCCGTTCTGCAGTGTCACGATCACGCCGTCATCGGCAAGATAATCCTTGAGAAATGTGACAACTTCCGTGTTGAGAAGCTGCTTTGTCAGAAGCAGGATCACATCATACTTGCCGCTCATCTCATCGGGAGTGAGCGCTGATACGGGGACTGTCATGGAAACGGTTCCCGTGATCTGCGCTCCATTCTTTTTCAGCGCCTCCACATGGGACTTGTTGCGGTTGATCAGATCAATACTGCCGCCGTTTTGGGTGATGTATGCGCCAAGCACCGTTCCCAGGGAGCCTGCTCCGTAAATGGCATATCTGCTCATAATACTGCACCTCTGTTTGTTTTTTTACAGGGATTTTCCTACAGTCATTATAGCATACTGTGCAGAAAAAGTCAACGGGGATACGCGTGAACAGAATATTCAGCTGCGATTCATGTCCATACAGCGCAGATATTCCCGCAGAATACCCGGATCGATGGTCCGGGCGATTTCCCGTGCACCGCCGCGCCGGGTGATATAGGTGTCATCTCCCGTATTCACATAGGAAATCAGCTGTGCATACGGCTCATATCCTGCCTGCTGCAGCGCATCCACAACCCTGCCGATCCGGCTGGAAAAGTGCCGGTCCATGCCGAAAATCTCCTCTGCCACTGTTCTCTGCGGTACGGAGATATTCTTTTTGTGTGTCAGATCTATCTGCTTCGTGAGAAAATCCATGTTGATCATCACCGCTTGCCCTCCACAAACCATTTGTCATCTTCCTTGAAGAGAAAACTCTCCCGTCCGTTTACAACCACCGTGTACCGGATACCGCCGCCGCCTACTTTTTCCGATGCAGCTCTCGCCCGGTCGAGAATGCGGGTGATCTCATATACACATCCGTTTTCCCAGGTGATCTTCCGCGGAAGAAGCCTGCCCTCCGGGGTAAAATCCGCATTCACTTTTACATATACTTTTCTTGCCATAATTGCCTCCGTTATATACAATAACTGCTGATTGTTTATTCTGCTTCCGCAGCTGCGTGCGGCATCTTGTCCAGCCGGAGTGTGGCGGCGCTGGTGATGGAAGCCCTGCCGAATCGGCGGCGGATTGCATCCACAGTCTGATCCACCGTCTCCGTTTTTTCCATCTCTTCCGCCGGGCAGAGCAGGGTGATCTGCTCCGCACAATCCGCCTCATCCAGCCGGATTGCCCGTACGCACAGCATGCGTATGGGCTTTGCCCAGGTGTAATTCCGGCAGAATACGGCAAAGGCCCGGCGGGCAATGGTAAGCGCATTCTGCGTGGGAGAATCCAGCTTCGCCTGCCATTCTTTCACGGACAGATCACAGCATTTAACGGTCAGTGAGACGCCTTTTGCCTTTTTATCCGCCTCTCTCAGCCGACAGGCAACCTCATCCGAGAGCGCAAGAATCATCGGCCATACTTCCGACTCGTCTGTGAGGTCAGCGCGGAATGTAATTCCGTTTCCGACGGACTGAATGGGCGGATGATATCCCGCAGGCATGACTGCGGAGAAATCTTCACCGTTGGCATATTGCTTCATGCGGATTCCGCTGATTCCGAATTTTTTTGTCAGAAGTTCATCCGGACAGTGCGCCAGCGCACCGATGGTGGTGATGCCGTATCGGTACAGAGTCTGTGATGCCGTGCGTCCCACCCCCAGCATCTCTCCCACAGGCAGATCCCAGACGATCTCCCGGAAATGCTCCTTTGGGATACAGGTTACAGCATCAGGCTTTTTCATATCGCTGCCCAATTTGGCAAAGATCTTATTGAAAGAAACCCCAACGGAAACCGTAAGTCCCACCTCCCGCTTGATCCGCTGCCGGATCTCGTGGGCGATTTTCTCACCGTCTCCGAAAAGACGGGCGGAAGCGGTCACGTCGATGAAATTTTCATCCATGCCGAACGGCTCCACCAGATCGCTGTACTCCAGATAGATCTGCCGCACAAGGCGGGAATATTTTGCATAATGCTGAAAATGCGGCTCCACACTGACAAGCCCGGGACATTTTGCCAGCGCCTGTCCGACCGTTTCGCCGGTCTGTACGCCGCATGCTTTTGCGGCGTAATTTTTTGCCAGAACAATCCCGTGCCGGTCTTCCTTCCGACCGCATACAGCGATCGGATAAGCCTTTAGCTCCGGATGCAGCATGCATTCCACAGATGCATAAAAATTATTGAGGTCGCTGTGCAGAATTGTACGTTCTTCCATGGTTTTTCTCTGTAAATCCTTGACATACTTCCGGATGTGTGCTATAATACACACATGACGATGTGCGTTTGCGACATGTGAACGACGTATATCGGTGTGTTTGATTATATTATACACATCAAAATGTGTCTTGTCAATAGGTTTGCGCACAATTTTATGTGTCATTTGTTGGGAGAATGAGTATGTCATTTGCAGATAAACTGAAAGAAGCGAGAAAAGAGGCATCCCTGACCCAGAAAGAACTGGCGGAGCAGGCAGGCGTATCCTGGCGTGCCGTGCAGACATGGGAAGCGGGCAGACTGCCGAAGAGTCTGGATCCGGTGATGAAAGTGGCGGCGGTGCTGGGCACCACGGCACAGTCCCTGCTCAGCGATTCGGATACCTATGTGATCGAAGCAGCGGAAAAAGGCGGTGCCAGAGCCGCCCGGGACGTGGATGAACTGGTCAGCGAGGTCATCGGACTGTTCGCCGGCGGTGATATTGATGAAGAAGAAAAGGACGGTATTATGGCGGCGCTGAACGAAGCGTACTGGATCGCAAAGAAGTCCAACGCCAGATATGCGCCGAAGAAATACCGGGAGAAGTGACCGATGGTACAGTGTGAATCCATTTCCCGGACGGTACGGGAACTTTGTGCCCGATACGGCACAAGAGATCCGTTCCGCCTGGCGGAAGCGATGGGAATCCATATTCTGTATACGGATGCGCTGAAACGGCTCAAAGGCATGTACCGGGTGATCAAGCGGAACCGCTTCATCATTCTGAATGCCAAAAACAGCGAGCAGATGAACCGTATCGTATGCGCACATGAGCTGGGACATGATCAGCTGCACCGCGTGTTTGCCACGGAGCATGCGCTGCAGGAATTCGCCCTGTACGATATGTCCACCCGTCCGGAATACGAAGCCAATATCTTCGCGGCAGAACTGCTGCTTGAGGATGAAACGGTGCTGGATATGATCCGGGACGGAATGGATACCGTGCAGATCGCAGCTGCGTCCGAAACGGATATCAATCTGGTGGCGCTGAAAGCGGATTGCCTGATCCGTGCCGGATATGAACTGCGCGGACAGACGCATCGATCCGGATTTTTGAAATAAGAGATAGCTATTTATAGAAAAGGGAGTCATAATATGACGGAAGTAGTAGCTGCCCTGATATGGAAAGATAATACGTTCATGATCTGCCAGAGACCCGCACATAAAGCACGTGGGCTTCTGTGGGAATTCGTAGGCGGTAAAGTGGAACCGGGAGAAACGGGAGAGCAGGCACTTGTCAGAGAGTGCAGGGAAGAGCTTGCTGTTACCCTTTCGGTGAAGGAGATATTTATGGACGTTGTCCATGAATATCCGGATCTTACCGTGCATCTGACACTGTTCAATGCCGTAATTGCGGAGGGCGTTCCCGTTATGCTGGAGCATAACGATATCCGCTGGATCACCCCGGAGGAGATTCCGCAATACGCTTTCTGTCCGGCGGATGAGGAGATCCTGCGGGAAATTATAAAAAAATATGGAAAATAAAAAAAGACAGTATATTCTGATCACAGGCGCATACGGCGGTATGGGACGTGCAGCGGCAAAGCTTCTTGCACAGCAGGGATTCCGGATTCTTGCCCTTGACCGTAAGACCGGGGAGGAGAGTGAAAACATCATCCCGATCGAAGCGGATATTACCTCTGAGGAGAGCGTCAGATGCGCTTTGGAGACTGTGCGCAGCTATACCGATGCACTGTACGCAATCGTGCATTTTGCGGGAATATATATGCTGGATTCTCTTGTCGAAATGGACACTGCACAATTCCGGCACATTTTTGAGGTTAATCTGCAGGGCGCATTCCTTGTCGATAAACTCTTTCTGCCTCTTTTGCCAAAGGGCAGCCGCATTCTCATCACCACAAGTGAACTTGCGCCGCTGGATCCGCTTCCGTTCACTGGAATCTATGCCGTAACCAAAGGTGCGCTGGATAAATATGCCTATTCGCTCCGCATGGAACTGCAGCTGCTCGGTGTTTCCGTATCGGTGCTTCGTGCAGGTGCGGTGGATACCGGAATGCTTGGCGTATCCACGGATGCACTTGACCGATTCTGCAGCAAAACCGCGCTGTATACCTGTAACGCGGATCGGTTCAGGAAAATTGTCAATCGCGTAGAGGCAAGATGTATTCCGCCCGGAAAAATTGCGGCGAAAACGGCATCCATCCTTGCAAAAAAGAATCCGGCATTTGCATACAGCATCAACCGCAATCCGCTGCTGCTTCTGCTGAATATCCTGCCGAAACGCATGCAGCTGTGGGCGATCCGCCAGGTGCTGAAATAAGGAAAGAAACACAGCTGTGCGGATGCTTGACAAAGCAGCAGGGCTGTGTTACAATAATCGAAGAACAAAAGCGTAAATTTTTACCGCGGAAAAGGAGAAAACCATGCGTTACATTGTTGTAGATTCTGCTGAATTCACCTATCCGGATCAGATGAACTATTCCTCTGCCGCAAAGACCGTCACCGTCGATGCACCCCGGGGCGGCTGGGCAACTTTCCAGATTCTGCTTGACGGACTGCATGCCGATCATCGGCGGGAAAACTGGCTTCCGGAATCCATTTACAATGACCCTGCCGTGCGGGAGCAGGCAGAGATCGGCTTCCCCAGAATGGGCGGCGTTTCCGTAAAGACAGAGCTTTCTCTGCCTGTGGAATGGTATTCGCTGGTGCCTGTTACCGTGGAGCGGAATCACGGTCTGAATCCCGATGCATACAAACCGCATTTCCCGGAGCGTGTCGCTCCCTACCGCGTGTATGACTGCCTCCGTCCCTTCGACTGTACGCTGGACGTGGGCGTAGGCGACGGCAGAAATCCGGACACAGCCATCGGCGGTCTGTACGGCGCGATTCGTGTGCCGGAAGATGCAGAAGCCGGTGAATATACCGCTTCCGTAGAAATCACCGCAGGAGGGGAAGCCCTGTCGATCCCACTGCAGCTGACAGTGTATAAAGCCGTCCTGCCCCGGGAGAGTCTGAAAATCATCCAGGGGTACAGCGCAGACCGTGTGGCAAAGTACCACGGCGTTGAATACGGATCCGAAGAATTTAATGAACTGGACGATGCATACATAAAATTACTTCGCCGTATGCGGCAGAATATGATGTATACCGGCGGCGTAAAAGTCACGGAAGTGGAGAAAAACAAATATGAGTTTGATTTCTCCGTGATGGAGGCAAAAATGCGCCGGCAGCTGGCACAGGGAATGCAGTACTTCAACGGCCCGTCCGTGGGCTGGCGCCAGAGCTGGCAGGGCTCTACCATCCTGCTCAACGGTAAAATCCCCTCCATGAGTTACGAAGGATATTGCTATCTGTCCCAGTATCTGCCCGCCCTTCACGATATGCTGGAGAAAAACGGATGGCTGGATCGCTTCGTGATGGGTATTGCAGACGAGCCCAATGATCACAACGCTACCGAATTCCGTGCGCTCTGCGGTCTCGTTCGTAAATTCGTGCCGGATATCCGCCTGATTGATGCCATGAGCTACGGCAATCTCCACGGTGCGCTGGATATCTGGGTGCCGCTGAATGCCGAGTATGACAGACATCGGACGGAAATTGAAACCCTCCGCGCCAACGGCGACGAAATCTGGCACTATGTCTGCTGCGTTCCGCGCCGTGACGAATATATCAACCGCCTGATGGATTATCCCCTGCTGGCAACCAGGTATCTGTTCTGGGGCAACTATGCATATAATCTTACCGGTTATCTCCACTGGGCATCCAACTGCTATCAGCCCGGTCAGGATCCGTTCCGCCTGAACTGTCCGGAACATCATAATACGGACAGCGTCTGCTATCTCCCCTCCGGTGATACCCATCTGATCTATCCCGGAGAAGACGGTCCCTGGATGTCCATCCGCGGCGAAGCCCAGAGAGAAAGCGTCGAGGAATATGAAATGCTCTGCGCTCTCGCGAAGAGTGATAAAACCAAAGCCGATGCAATCTGCGCAAGGGTGTTCCGCTCTTTCCGGGATGTGGAATATGATGTATCCGCATTCCGCACTGCCAGACGGGAACTGCTTGAAGCGCTCAGCGAAGCTGAATAATCAGCGGAAGACCGGGATGGCTGAATATGATCATCAGTGCAAGCCGCCGCACGGATATACCGACATACTACAGTGAGTGGTTTTTCAATCGTCTGAAAGCCGGCTATGTGTATGTCCGCAATCCCATGCACGCGCATCGGATCAGTAAAATATCCCTCTCTCCCTCCGTCGTGGACGGAATCGTGTTCTGGACTAAAAATCCGATCCCCATGACTGCACATCTGGATAAGCTGGATGAGTATGCCTTTTACTTTCAGTTTACCCTGAACGCCTACGGAACGGATATAGAACCGGGCGTCCCCGGTAAGAATGATGTCCTTATCCCCGCTTTCCGGGAACTTTCGGAGAGGATCGGCGCGGAACGCGTCATCTGGCGGTATGATCCCATCATGCTTACCGCAAAATATACTGCAGAATATCATGTGAAATATTTTGGAGAACTGGTAAAAAGACTTGCCGGATATACGCACACATGTGTGATAAGTTTCATTGATTTCTACCGTAATACGCGCACGCAGCTCAGGGATTTTGATATGCTTCCGCTGGATGAATCCTGTATGTATGAGCTGGCTGAATGCCTTGCGGAGATAGCCCGTGAAAATGGTCTGAAGCTGGAAAGCTGTGCGGAGACAGTCCATCTTGAACAGTTCGGCATACAGCACGGACACTGCGTTGACCGCATGCGCTTCGAGAAAATTCTGCACTGTAAACTGAAGCTGTCCGCGGATAAAAATCAACGTGCGGCATGCGGATGTGTGGAGAGTATTGACATAGGTGCCTATAATACCTGCCGAAACGGATGCAGATATTGCTATGCCAATTATATTCCCTCCGTCGTCAGCAGAAATGCGGAGGCACATAATCCCGCCTCGCCCCTGCTTTTCGGTGAGGTATCCTCTGAGGATATAATCTCAGAGCGAAAAATGGTGTCGCTGAAAGAAGATCAGCTGAACATTCTCTGATTATCCCGGAGGCTTTTCGCGCATTGTACCGGACTGTCGCAGGGAGAAAATCAGAAACGACAAAAAGGAGGTGTTGCATTTAACAAATGCAACACCTCCGCGAGTTTTCCTTGACCGTTTACACGGTCATTTTTGCCCGTTCACGGGCAAAAACCGGAAACGCTCGCCACAAATTCCTACGGAATTTC
>SVTS01000020.1 GCA_015063645.1 Oscillospiraceae bacterium
TAATCCTGCCGGTGCGGCTGAGGCGTGCGGCGGCATGTTCTGCAGTGAATTACCGGCTGCGCGGAGGCAGAGACCGATGCCGCATAAGAGGTTTCATCGCTCTCTTCCAGCAGCCGCGCAAGAAGCTGGGCATCAACCCGTTCTCTGGGGATGAAATTCTCGTTTTTACTATTCATATTGCTATTGACCTGCCGAGAGGCAGGAACTCCTCCCTTTTTTCGCCGGGGACTTTCCCCGGGTGAGGCCGCTTTCGACCTCATTACAATATATGCGACGAAATACGGGATGTGACAGAGGGGCGCGGTAACTTTATTCTCACGCCCCTCCGGGACAAATGCAGATGCCTATTGCAAAAACAGGTGCGGTATGGTACAATATTCGGAGAAAGATAAAAACAGGAGCTGAAAATTGAAACACGTAGATATTTACACCGACGGCTCATGCCGGAAAAATCCCGGACCGGGCGGCTGGGGCGCTGTTCTGGTATACGGCGAACATGAACTGACACTGAGCGGCGGTGATCCGGATACCACCAATAACCGCATGGAGCTTCTTTCTGTGATCTCTGCACTGGAGCGGCTGAAAGAGAGCTGTGAGATTACCCTGACCTCCGATTCCCGCTATGTGCTGGACGGTCTGTCCAAAGGCTGGGCAAAATCCTGGCGCGCGCGGGGCTGGAAAAAGGGCGACGGATCGCCTGCTCTGAATCCCGATCTGTGGGAGAGACTGCTGAATTTGTGTGAAAAGCATACAATCGAATACGTTTGGGTGAAAGGACACGCCGGACATCCGTATAACGAGCGCTGTGATGCCATGGCGCAGGCAGAATCGGGGAAATATCTATGAGCGGATTCCTCAGTCAGTGCGGCGATATCCTGTTTTACGGAATTCTCCTCTATCTGGCGGGGATTTCCCTTATTTCCGCTGTAGTCACATCCGTGGATAAATTCCGGGCATCCCGGCAAAATGGGCGCCGCGTCCCGGAAAATACGCTGATGCTGCTTGGAGCATTGGGCGGAGCCGGGGCAATGCTGATCACCATGCTGATGATCCGGCATAAGACACGCCATATCAAATTCATGCTGGGACTGCCCATCATCCTGATTTTCCAAGCGGTGATTTCTCTGTATCTTGTCTCGCTGATTCCGTAATCACGGGGATAGAGAGATATACAGAATATCCTCTTCCTGTACTCGTGTATCAGCAGGCAGCATGCCGCGCAGGTACACCGCGCTCTCTCCGCGGAAACAGATCGCCCGGATAGCCGCACCCTGCGGCAGGGTGTAGGTTTTCTTGTAAATCGGTCCATGTATGCCGAAAATCAGTGTATCCGCCGACGGATCAATGATTTCCGTTTCGCTGAACGATGTTCCCAGATACTGTACCGTTTTTCCGTTCGCTTTCACGGAAAGCGAGAGGATCGGATGTGAGGATCGGGATATGTACGAGCGGGTCATCTGAAGATGTACATCAGCAAACTGTACCGTGCTGCCGGCGGATGTGCTGTACTGATACACGGGAATTCCTTTTTCATTGGCACAGGCAATAAGCAAGGCGGCAAATGCCGTCTCATTTTCATTTTCCGCTTCCGGCAGAATCAGCGCACGGACATAGGTTGTATTGCTGATCCGGTCAAAGGTGTGTATGTGTCTGGCGTGCAGATGCGTAAGCAGTATCGCCTCCAACTCCGTTGCATGATGCAGACGGGCTGTCTCATATGCCGCACGCATGGCAGAATAGGATCCGTCCGACATATCGCACAGTAAATATTTCCCCTCAGAAACGACGGTAACAGCGTCGTTTTTCTTGTATACGGAGGAGATAAGCGCAGTTTGTGCTGCGTCAGCGGATAGGGATGCTGCCAGATAACCGCCGAATCCTGCCGTGAGCAGGCAGAATGCGCTGAGCGCAGCCGCAGTACAGCGGCGTCCTTTAGAGAATGTCAGGCAGATAAAGGAAACGGTGATCAGAAGCGCGAAAAGCGGACACAGCGCATAATTCAGCGGAACGGTGATTCCCCGCAGGGAAGCGGCGGAGGACGCCAGCTGTTCCGTCCATGCTGTCAGATGCTGCATCAGCAGAATCAGCGGAGTGAGGGAGGGGATGAACAGAAGCACAGGCGTCAGAAACAGAATCAACTGCACAAGAGGAGAAAACAGCAGAGTTGCCGCCGGTGTCAGAAGGGACATCTCCCCGAAATACAGACAGAGGAGCGGCAGAATAACCAACTGCACTGCAGTGGCAGTCAGTAAAGAATAACCGGATTCAGCGAGAAAACGAAGAACCCTGGATTTTATTTTCGCGGATGGCAGCCGTTTTTTCAGATGGGAACAGCATGCCAAAGCCCCGACAGCGATGACGGACAACTGCAGTCCCACAGAATAATACGCTGCCGGATTTGCGATACAAATCAGAAATGCGGATACGCCCAGCGCTGTAGGCATGTCTCCTTGGCGGGAAAACAGCACGGCAGAATAGGAGAAAAGCATCATGAGTCCGGCACGGCAGACACTTTCCGTCATGCCGGAGAGCAGCATATAGAATACGGTAACGCCTGCCAGAATCAACAGACGCGTCCTTTTCGCCGGGATGAACGCGAGGAGAATTTTCTCAGTCCCGCCGAGAATCAGCATGAAATGCAGACCGCTGATCGCCAGCAGATGGGAGATGCCCAAGCGGCGGAAATCCCGGCTGAGACTGTCCGATAACTGCGACCGGTCCCCGAGAAACAGTGCGGCAGGCAATGCGGCGGCATCCCGTCCCAGAGAAACGCGCAGACGTGCCCGCATGGAAAGGCGAATGTTGTCAAAGAGAGTGCGGATACCGGTTGGTACCGTATCGGTGACGGTGACCTTTTCCGCTTCTGCCCGCATGCGGATCCCCTCGGAAAAATAGTACCGCTCTTCGGCGAATCCGGCATTCATCTCTTCAAAAGGCGTGAATACAGCCCGGCACAGAATGCCATCCCCGGCTGAGAGCGACGTATCGGGTGTTTCAAGCAGAACCGTGAAGCGGGCGGATTCGCCATCCGCACTGCGCAGACGAACGCGGTATTCCGCCATATAACTTGTCGCGTATTCGCACTGTTCCACAACACCGGTGATCTCCGCTTCGCATCCGTCAAAGCGGCGGATATCCCGACGGATGATCAGATCCGTATAGACGGAGAAGATTGTACTGCCGAGCAGAATCCCGCAGAGCGCAATGCACAGTGTGCGCCGTAATACAGCGGAGAGTCCGGCGGGACGGATAAAGAAAAACAGAATGAGAAGTACGGCACACAGCGAAGCCGCCAGCCACCGTACAGGGGAGGAGAGATGGATCCCCGCAAAGCCCATGCCGACAAAAACGATGCAGAACAAAGCCGCCGGACGGCGGGTGATGGATTCCATAAGCATTCTCCTTCCTGCATTCTGTTAAATTAACAAAGCGGAGATGCCGCATCGGTCATGCAGCACCTCCGCGATCTGTGTCAGGATGCGAACTGGCTGTTGTACAGCTGGGCGTAGAAACCGCCGCTGCTGAGGAGCTCTTCGTGTGTGCCCTGTTCCACGATACTGCCGTCCCGCATCACAAGGATGCAGTCCGCTTCGCGGATGGTGGAAAGGCGGTGCGCTACGATGAAGCTGGTGCGTCCCTGCATCATGTGCTGGAACGCTTTCTGAATGCGGATTTCCGTACGGGTATCGATGGAGGAAGTAGCCTCGTCCAGAATCAGCATCGGAGGCAGACAGAGCATAACCCGGGTGATGCAGAGAAGCTGCTTCTGTCCCTGGGAGAGACTGCCGCCGTCCTCACCGATCACGGTGTCATATCCGTCCGGCAGACGGCGGATGAAGCTGTGCGCATGTGCCGCCTTTGCCGCTTCAATCATCTCTTCGTCGGATGCATCGGCACGACCCATTTTGATATTCTCGCGGATAGTGGCGGATTTCAGCCATGTGTCCTGCAGGACCATACCGATATTGGATCGCAGACTGTGCCGCGTCATATCCCGGATATCCGTTCCGTCCACGGAGACGGAGCCGTCGCAGACATCATAGAACCGCATCAGCAGATTGATCAGCGTGGTTTTTCCGCATCCGGTGGGACCGACAATGGCGATTCGCTGACCGGGCTGTACTTCCAGATTCATATCGCGGATCAGTTCCTTGTCAGGCGTATAGGAGAATGCCACATCCCGGAGAGAAACGGTACCTTCCGCATCAGCCAGCTGACGTGCATCGGGCGCATCGGGAAGCTGGGCTTCGGCTTCAATCAGAGCAAACAGACGGGCGGCGCATGCCAGCGCATTCTGCAGCTCAGTGATTACGCCGGAGATTTCGTTGAAAGGCTTTGTATACTGATTTGCATAGCTGAGGAAGCAGGAAAGTCCGCCCACGCTCAGTGAACCGGTAATCACCGTCAGCGCACCGGTCAGCGCCACGGCGGCATAAACGAGGCTGTTGACAAACCGGGTGGTAGGATTGACCAGAGAGGAGTAGAAGATCGCCTTCAGCGAGCACTTGTGCAGCCGGTCGTTGATTTCATCGAACTGTGCGAGAGAATCATCCTCATAGGAAAATGCCTGCACAACCTTCTGATTCTGGAGCATTTCGTCAATGTGCGCCGTCTGCTCTCCGCGCACCTCTGCCTGTGCAGTGAAGAAGGAATGGGTACGGGATGCGATAAACCGGGCAACCAGCAGAGAAATCGGCGTCAGAACGACGACAACCACCGTAATGCCGGGATGGATCGTCAGCATGAAGATCAGTGTGCCGAGGATCGTCACCACGCCGGTGAACAACTGGGTGAAGCCCATCAGCAAACCGTCCGCAAACTGATCCGCATCCGCAATGACGCGGCTGACGATGGAGCCTGTGGGATTCTGATCCAGATAGGAAAGCGGCAGGGACTGGATGCGTACAAACGCCTCATCGCGTACGTCGCGTACAATGTTGTAGGTGATGCGGTTGTTCAGCGTGTTCATTATCCACTGCGCCGCCGCGGTAATCGCAACAATAATTGCAGTACGGAGGAGGATCGGCAGAATTGTGCCGAAATCCACCTTGCCCGGTTCAATAATGCAGTCGATTGCTTCGCCGATGAGAATCGGAACATAAAGGGTCAGCGCGACGGTAAGTGCCGCAAGGAGAATGGAGCAGATCAGAAGCAGACGGTAGTTTTTTATGTGCTGCAGTACTTTTTTCAGCGTGGCAGCTGTGACTTTTTTGTCGGTTTTCATGCGCTCTCACCCTCTTTCTTGAACTGGGATTCATAGATTTCGCGGTAGACCGCGCAGGTTTGCAGGAGTTCCTCATGGGTGCCGATGCCGACAGCTTCACCGTCATCCAGTACGATGATCCGATCTGCGTGGGCGATGGAGGAAGTCCGCTGGGATACGATAAATACCGTGGTGTCCGTCAGTGTACGGAGGGATTTGCGGAGTGCCGCATCGGTGGCAAAATCCAAAGCGGATGCGCTGTCATCCAGAATCAGAATTTCCGGATGACGAACCAGCGCACGGGCGATGGTCAGACGCTGTCTCTGACCGCCGGAGAGATTCCGACCGCCCTGTTCGATCATGTAATCCAGACCGCCGTCCTTGTCTTCCACGACTTTGCGCGCCTGCGCAATATCCAGCGCGGCAAAAATCTCTTCATCCGTTGCGGCGGCATTGCCCCAGCGGAGATTGTCACGGATACTTCCGTGGAAGAGCACCGCTTTCTGCGGTACGATGCCGATCGTTCCGCGGAGCTTATCTATATCCCATGCGCGGACATCCACGCCGTTCACGGTGACACTGCCGTTTTCCACATCATAAAAACGGGGAATCAGATTGACCAGCGAGGACTTGCCGCTTCCGGTACCGCCGATGATGCCGATTGTCTCACCGCGGCGTGCGGAAAAGCTGATGCCGGAGAGGGAAGTATCACCGCCTCCGCGGTAGCGGAGGGATACATCCGTAAAGCGCACTGCGTCGTCATTCTGCGCCTCGGCGGAGATCTCCGGGTGTGCCTCCATACCGGTGGGGATATCCAGCACTGCAGAGATGCGGTTGCCGCAGGCAACGGCTTTGGTAATGGTGATGATCAGATTTGCCATCTTGATCAGCTCCACGAGAATCTGGGACATGTAGTTGTACAGCGCGATCACAGCGCCCTGCGTGATGAGTCCCTCTTCCACACGGACAGCCCCCGTGTGGATCAGCCAGACGATTGCCAGATTGATCACCACATAAGTCAGCGGATTCATCAGAGCGGCGATTCTTCCTACGAATTTCTGCTCGCGGGTCAGAGATTCATTCTTTTCGCGGAAATTGTCGATCTCTGCCTCTTCCCGACAGAAGGCACGCAGTACACGCACACCGCTGAGATTTTCGCGGGTAGCTTTTGTCACCCGGTCCAGCGCGCTCTGTACTTTTTTGTACAGCGGAATGCTGATCAGCATAATGCCGAAAACGATTACGCAGAGCACAGGGATGGCGCAGGCAAAGATCAGTGCTGCTTTGAAATCAATGGTGAACGCCATAATCATGGCACCGAATACCACGAAGGGCGAGCGGAGCAGCAGCCGCAGCGCCAGATTGACGCCGTTCTGCAGCTGAGCGGTATCGCTGGTCATGCGGGTGATCATGGTGGAGGAACCGAGCGTATCCAGTTCTGTGTAGGAGAGCTTCTGCAGATGGGCAAAAAGCGCATGTTTGATCCGCGCAACAAATCCCACCGCTGCTCTTGCAGCGAAATACTGCGCAGTTACGGAGAAGAGAAGTCCCGCAAGTCCGAGTCCGGCGAGAAGCAGTCCCATGCGCCAGATGTATCCGGTATCGCCGCCCGTGATGCCGGTGTCGATCATGCCGGCGATAACCAGAGGAACAAGCAATTCCAGCGTTGCTTCAAACAGCTTGAGCAGAGGTCCGAGAATACATTCCCTGACATAACCCTTCATGTGAATAAACAGTTTTTTCAAGACGTTACTCCTTCTGAATCACAAGTCTTCCTTTATTATAACATAAGCGGAGAAGCAATGAAATAGAAAAAGCAGATTTTGTTTACAAAATCTGCTTTTTCGTGCGGTATTACTTGAAAACTTCTGCGATCATGTCCAGATCGGCGGCGTCTGTCAGATAGATCACATCCGAGCCGTCGATCATATAGGGGATCTTGCCTTCGGCAGTGGTTTTACCGAAGCGCACCTTGTAGGTGGAGGCAATGCGGGTGGTGTTGGAATTTCCGGAGGTATCCGTTACCGTCACCGCTTTTTTGTAACTGACCGTCAGCGAACCTTCCCCGATGCCGTATTTGGTGAGAGCATCATCCGAGCCGCTCCAGTCGGCATATTCCGTGGGTGTCAGCAGCTGGAATTTGGTGTAGAAAGATTTTGTCTTTTCTGTGTCGGTGATCTTCTGCTCCTTGCCGTTGAGACTCAGCGTGACAGAATCGATATACGATGCCTCAATATCCGTGGGCAGGGAAGCGTAGGAGAAGAGATCCTCCCGCGTGTACTGGAAATAGGGAAGCAGAGCTGCGGCGATCGTATGCACAGCGCCGCTGTCCAGATCCTTGAAATACCGGTTGCCGCTAACGGTGTTCAGATCACCGATTGCAAAGCGGCGGGTTTCACCGTCCTTGAAGGAGATTGTGACTTCCGCTTCGGGAGAATCAAATCCGTACAGACCGCTGTCGCCGTCTTCCAGTGTACGGAAGACACCGATGGCGGCAAGGGCATTCGCCATGGTCGTGATGGGTTCCTGCTGAAGCGGGAAATTCTTTGCTCCGTCCAGCTCCCACAGTCCGGTGCGGCCGTTCCATGTGAAGGAATTCTTCTCGCCGTTCCATGTGTAACCGACGGCGGTGACATCTTCCACGGCTTTTTCCAGGATCATGGTCACATCCGTTTCAGAAGCTGCTGCATTGCCGGCGAGATTCTTCTGATTCTGGGCATCCATTACTTTGTATACGAGAAACAGTACGGCGATGGCACAGACCAGAATCAACGGCATAAGAATGGGGGATGTTTTTTTCTTCTTGTTTGCCATGGGATACTCCTTATTTGCGTCTGCGGCGGTACCAGATCACGAAGCCGCCGGCGAGAATGCCGAGGGGAAGCGCGATGGTCAGCACGGTGGACCAAAGCCCTGCAGCACCGGCAGGAACAACCAGAGCTTCCACCTGCATCTGCTTGGCAAGGATGGAGAGGGAAACTGCCTTTTCGCACATCCAGTTTACGGATGCCATAAATACTTCGGAGTTGCCGCCGTTGACATAGTAATCCCACTGTCCATCAATGATGGCGGGAGAAGCGAACCAGACCATTTTGCTCTCGCCCAGCGTGGAGGATGCGGCTGCGCTGAAGGGACCGTCCACGTCTCCTTTTTCCTTTTCATAGGTGGTCAGATTCTGACCGGCCTTCTTTACATAGGAATCCACAGTGGTTTTCAGCAGGGATGCGGCGGATGCACTGCCTTCACCCGTCAGAACGATACCGTGAGCGTTGGGGATGAGCGTGTACAGGGAAGAGGCTTCCAGCTTTTCCACGGGACCGGTGGAGCCGAGTACAGGGATCAGATAGGTGGGATAGCTGTTGTAGTTGGACTTGTTGGTTTCCACCAGCAGACCGTCCTCACTCTTCATACCCATCAGCGCCGCAATGGAGGCGAGATTGGGCATCTTCGCATTGGTGTAATAACGGAAATCCGTAACGAGAATGAGATTACCGCCGGCTTTCATATAAGAGGTGAGCAGTTCTGCTTCATATGCACTGAGATCCGCTTTGGGGTTGTTCAGGATAATGGCAGAGCAGTCTGCGGGAATCTTCTCTTCGCTGAGCAGGGACAGTTCCGCGGTGATGATATTGTCCGTGGTGAAATATGCCTGCAGGGCTTCACTCAGAGGATCCTCACTGTGTCCGCTCAGATAGTAGGCGGTGGGGATTTTCTCGGAGGTGACGAAATCCAGGGCGGAGCTGAGCATCAGCTCACCGTAGAAATACGGGGTACCCTTGGGTTCAATGCCGTAATAATAATAATTGTAGAGATCTTCTTCGGTGATGTTGTCGTAGGAGGTAACGTAGATCTCGTAATAGTCGATCACATAATCGCGCAGCTCGCCGTCCACGATAACGCTGTTGGGGGACAGTGTGTCAGTGGTGAACTGGGAGGTAAATGCCGGATTTGTATCCGGATCCACGGACGCGACCTTGATGTTGCTGTTCAGATCGGCGTAACGCTCCAGCAGGCTGCGGATCGTTACATCCTCCGCACCTCTCTGTGCGATCAGATACAGTGTGACGGGGGTAGTAATTCCTGCGGCGATTTCTTTGGATTCATCACTGAGAGTCAGTACATCCACGCTGGATGCATCCAGTTTGGTGAATGTGGAGGGAAGCGCGCCGACCAGCAGATTGATCACGATTACCAGCACCAGTGCCAGCGCACACATCATAAGGCTGTAGGAGCCGCTTTTCAGTGCCCGGGTATTGACGGGCTTCGTTTCTTTTGTCTGTTTGTTTTCCATTGTTATGCTCCTTTCACGCCCAGCGTTTCTTTTCCATGGACTGAACCGTGAAGAACACAAACAGTCCCGCTACGGAGATGTAGTAAACAAGAGAGGCAAGATCGAAAATGCCGTTGGCGAAATTGCTGAAGCGATCAAAGAGCGTCAGACCGGCAAGAAGATCGTGGAATGCGCCCTCAAAAGCGGATGCATTGACCAGATAGAATGCAGCGATTCCCAGCGCCAGCACAGCGCCTGCGCATACGGCGGCGGTGGTATTTTTGGTCAGAGCATAGAGGATCAGTGCGACAGCTACGGCGCAAAGCAGGAATGCAGCAAGGGATGCGCCTGCGGTCTCAGGAATCAGCGTGGAGAGACCGGTCATCAGATACATAAGAATGAATACGGCAAAGGTAAGCACAGCGGCGATTACCTGACTCTCCGTAAGGGAAGAGAGGAACATGCCGATGGCGATCAGCGCGCAGCCGAGAGCAAAGAAGCCCAGAATAGCGCCGTAAGCGGCGGCAAAATTCACCGTGCCGTAGAAGGAGAGGATCAGGGGATACAGGCACATGACAGCGGTGGGAAGAAAGAGCACCGTTACCATGGCAAGATACTTGGCAAGTACCACGGAGGAGAGCTTCATGGGCAGGGAGAAAAGAAGCTGATCCGTGCGGTTATGCATGTCCTCGGAGAAGGAACGCATGGTGATGATCGGAACCACCAGAAGGAAAATGAAGATTACGGAAGAGAGGGCGGCTTCCATACCCGGATAACCGCTGGTAAAGTTCAGCGCGGTTACAAAGATGCCGGTGATCAGCAGAAGAAATGCTGCGAAGATCGGACCGGTCATCCCGCAGAAATAGGATCTCAGTTCCCGTTTATAAATGGCACTCATGATTTACCTCACTGCTTTCCGCCGAAGAGCGGCTTGTAATCATCGCTGTCGTCTTCGTCTTTCGATTTTTTGGATGCCTTGGATTCTTTCGGCTCGTCGTAATAGGGAGAGTCTTCCTCTTCCTCGGTTTCGTCGCCGGCGACTTCCGCTTCTTCGGTGAGAGCTTCTTCCGCTTCGCGGATGCCGGGAATATCCTCTTCATCTTCGGCCCTGTCTTCTGTCAGACGCAGGAAGACGTCCTCCAGGCTGACATCGTTGGAGGACATTTCCACGATGGGCAGATCGTATTTTGCGAACAGCCGGAACAGTTCCTCACGCATGTCCGTGCCTGCAGGCGTTTCAACCACTGCGCGGACACAGCCGCCCATGCCGTAGGTAACGGTAGTGCTGACCGCATCCGTCATCTCGGCAAGCGCATCCTGTACCTGATCCATCGCACCGCGGATGTCCAGCGTGATCAGCCGGCGTCCGTCAGCGGAGGCGGTCAGGTTCTCGATGGTGTCGCTGGCAACAATACGGCCGTGGGAGATGATGATGATCGTATCGCAGACAGCGCTGATCTCCGAGAGAATATGGCTGGAGAGGATCACGGTGTGATTCTCGCCCAGTTCCTTGATCAGATCACGGATTTCGATGATCTGCAGCGGGTCCAGACCTACGGTCGGCTCGTCCAGAATGATGATCTCCGGATCACCAAGGATCGCCTGCGCAATGCCGACTCTCTGCTTGTAGCCTTTGGAGAGATTCTTGATCAGACGGTCCCGTACGCCGGTGAGGGCGGTCTTTTCCATGACCTGCTCTACCTGTACGTCCAGGTGAACGGGATCCACGCCCTTGGCTTCGCCGACGAAATAGAGGAATTCCTCCGGGGTCATGTCGGTGTACAGCGGCGGAATCTCCGGCAGATAGCCGATGGAAGCCTTGGCTTCAACGGGTTCTTCATAGATGTCGTGACCGTTTACAGTAACCTCACCCGAGGTGGCTGCGAGACATCCGGTGATGATATTCATCGTGGTGGATTTTCCGGCGCCGTTGGGACCGAGAAAACCGTAGATGCGGCCTTTCTCTACCGTGAAGCTGATATCCTTCACTGCGGTAAAGGAGCCGTATTTCTTTGTCAGATGCTTGACTTCAATCAAAACGTGTTCCTCCATGTATGCAGAAATTTCCCGCCGCAGGGCGGGAGTTTTTACATTAGCTACTATTATAACATACTTTTCTGAAAAATACCTGAACTTTTTCGTAATATTATATGATTTTCAAAAAAAATCTGTGAAAAAAACGCGGAGGAAGCAGCCAAAAATATTTACGGGGAGCAAATCGGCACAATCCTATTGCAAAAATGTCCGTAATCCGATATAATATTATATATATGTTTTTTCGCAGCGGAATTTTCCCGCGGACAGGATGAGTGCGGATGGGTAAAGATATAGGAATCGATCTTGGTACAGCGACGGTGCTGGTGTATGTGAAGGGCAAGGGGATTGTCCTCAAGGAGCCGTCCGTTGTCGCCATTGACAGAAATACGGACAGAATTCTCAAAGTGGGGCGTGAGGCACAGCAGATGCTGGGCAGAACCCCCGGTAATATTACGGCGATCCGTCCCCTGCGGGACGGCGTCATCAGCCAGTATGATGTGACTCTGCGGATGCTGCAGTACTTCATCCGCCGTGCCTGCGGATCGTTTCTGTTCCGTCCGCGGGTTGTGATCTGCGTGCCCAGCGGAATCACCGAGGTGGAGGAGCGCGCGGTGCTTGATGCGGCGACTCAGGCAGGAGCACGCCGTACATATCTGATTGAAGAACCGGTGGCGGCAGCTATCGGTGCCGGCATCGATATCTCCATGCCGAAAGGGCATATGGTCGTCGATATCGGCGGCGGCACCACGGATATCGCCGTGATTTCCATGGGCGGCGTTGTTGTGTCGGAATCCATCAAGGTGGCGGGCGATAAATTTGACGAGGCGATTATCCGCTACGTCCGCCGTAAACATAACGTACTGATCGGCGAGCGAACCGCCGAAGAAATTAAAATCAAAGTTGGATGCGCATGGCCAAGGGATGAACCCCGCATGATCGAGGTCAAGGGACGCTGCCTTCTGCGCGGACTTCCCCGTGTGGTGCGCATCAGTTCACTGGAAATGCTGGATGCGCTGGAAGATCCCATTCAGGCGATTATCGGCTCGGTTTGTTCCGTAATCGAACAGACTCCGCCGGAGCTGATCGGCGATATCCTCAATTACGGCATCGTAATGACCGGCGGCGGCAGCCTGCTCTACGGACTGGACCGCCTGATTGCCAATGTGACCCATATCCGCACACGTGTGGCGGATCACCCGGTATCCTGTGTCGCTATCGGCACGGGCAAATCCCTCGATCACATCTCCGTGATCCCGGAGGGCGCGATCAATATTTCCCGTCAGCGGCTTGAGAGACCGTAAGACGGTGTTCCGGAGGCTATCATGATTCAGCTGATGCGCAAGCAGATTTTTCCCGAAAAGCTGGAGATTCTGTATAACCGCCCGTTTTCGGCGGAGAGTATCGCCGAGGATTTTGAAATCAAGGGCGGTAAATGGCATGTGGATGCGGACGGCTGGCTGATCGGCGAGAACCGGGAATGCTCCGCCGCCATGGTTATGTCCAAAGCGGAGTATTTCGGCGATGTTCTGATCGAATTCGATGCCGCTACCGTCCTGCCTGCCACAAGAGATATCAATGTCACATGGCACGGCGAATGGGATGAAGAGAAGAACTGCCGCGGCACCGCGTACGTTATGGGTGTCGAAGGCTGGTGGGAGGGCATGATAGGCTTTGAGCGCTCTCCCGATTATCAGTTCGTCGCGGCGACGAAAATGTTCGATTTCGAGCCGGGGCGGGTATATCATATCACCGTCGGCAACGTGGGGAATACACTTTTTCTTGCTGTGGACGGAAAACTCGGACTGCAGATCCGCGATCCCGATCCCATTGACGTCAACGCCTACGGCAGAATCGGATTTGAAGCGTTCTGCACCCGGGTGAAATATAAAAATCTGACCGTGCGCCGCGCGGAATGGATATCCGGCGGCGGACAGTATTATCCTGAATTCTGAGGAATTAAGAACTTAAACAGCTTTGAGTGTACGCAACAACCCCCGGGTGTTGTGCGAAATGCACAAAAATCGGGGAGGGGTACACTATTTTGTTGTATAATGTAGAAGTTTTCGTTTTTTTCGGCGAAAGTCTTGACAGGAATCTACACTAAGTGTATATTATTATTGGTATTTATCCCGAAATTGGTATTCATGGAAGAAAAAAATGGATATACTGAAGAAGGAAGGTTTTTCTCTAATGAAAGTGAAACTTACTGCCCTTGCTCTTGCGGCAGCGATGCTGCTTTCCTGTTCCGGAGTGCTTGTTTCATGTAATGCGAAGGAGAATGTCCCCGCCCGGACAGATGGGACTGAGGCAAACACGGGTACAGAAACCTCAACTGCTGAAACCACAGCCGCCGAAACAGAACTGCTTACCCCCTATACATATATTAAAGACCTCAAAAAATACGACGGCAAAAGCTTTACCATGGTGGCGCCGAACAGCGGTACCCGTTATCTGCCCGGACAGATGCTTACCACCGAGGAAACGGGCGATGTGATCATGGATGCTGCCTACCGCCGCAATCTGGCGGTTGAGGAGACTTTCGGCATCAAAATTAAACTGGAGTCTCCTGCCTCCAAGCAGGACTCCGTCAATCTGTACCGTGCTGAAATTCTTGCCCAGAACGGTACATGGGATCTGTATCACGGATTTTTCTCCGATTCCGTTCCTCTGGCACTCGAGGGGCTGCTTCATCCGAATACAAAACTGCCCTATCAGGCGGACATCACTGATAAGGAATGGTATCCGTCCAGCGTGAATGAAGGGTTGCAGTATAAAGGAAAGCAGTTCATCTTTATCTCCGATATGACCTGTATCGCGCTCAGTTGTACCTGCTCCATTTTTATGAACACCACACTGGGTGAGCAGTTCGGCATCAAGGGTGTGGATCAGCTGGCACTGGATGGCAAGTGGACAATTGATAAGCTTTTTGAGTATTCCGAGGGCATTTACGCCGATCTGAATAATGACGGTGCGAGCAATGTGGGAGATCGCTTCGGTTTCGGTAAGTACAGCGATATTTCCAATGAATCGGGTGAACTTCCGATGATTTTTCAGTACGGAATGGGTCAGTATACCACCGCCATGAATAAAAATGGTGAACCTGAACTGATTCTTAATACGGAAAAGAGTGTTGCCATCACAGAAAAGCTGAATAAACTGTTTTACGATACCGGTCGCACCACTTTGCAGAACGGAGAGGCATCCGCACTCTCTTTTGCCGCAGGCAATATCCTCTTCTATGCGGCGATTATTATGCATGCGGCGAACTACATGCGTGACATGGAAAATGATTACGTGGCTCTTCCCATGCCGAAGTATGACGAGAAGCAGGAAGAGTACCGTGTGACTATCAGTAAGGCATCTTCTATTTCTTCCTATATTCCCGTGAGTGTGAAAGATGTGGAGTTTTCCTCTGCGGTGTTTGATTTGCTTGCCTATGAAGGCAATAAATCCGTTATTCCCGCATTCTTTGAAAATGCCATGAAGCTGAAAGCCGCTAAGGATGAAACGGCAACAAAACTCTTTGATCTGATCCGAGGCGGTCTGACAATGGATTTCGGACTTGCCTACGATAACAGTGGTATGGTTACACTGGTGACAAAACTGGTGGCACGCAATTCCAACTCTTTTGCTTCCGAATATGCGGCGATTGAAGAAAAAACACTCGCGCAGTATAAGGACACCATGGCGATGATGGATAAACTGAAATAAACCGAAAAACAGGAAAAGGACTTCGCATGTGAAGTCCTTTTCCTGTTTTTCTGCAATCCAGGGATCCTGCACCGGCTATAAAAAATTAGACAAATTGCAAGAAAAAAATATACAAAACGCAAGCAAAAAGTGAAAATTTTCTTTATAAAAAACTTGCTTTTGTTTTATATGTATGCTATAATGATACTGTGCCGCCTTATCCCGATGCAGAAACGGATATGTCGGTTAAACTAATTTTATCTATGTCCGCCGCGCGGACACAAGAAAGGATGTTCCTATGAACAAGAAGCTTACAGCAATCCTGCTCGCTCTGGCAATGCTGGCTTCCTCTGCAGCAATGCTCGCATCCTGCAGCGACAGCGAAGGCACGCCCGACGAGACCAGCGGTGCAGGCGACACGACGGTTGCCGACACCACTGCAGACACCACCCCCGTTGAAACCGCTCCGCCGACCCCCTATGACTACATCACCAAGAAGTGGGACGGCAAGACCTTCACCATCGGTACTCCCAACTCCGGTACCCGTTACATCCCCGGTCAGTTCCTGACTGAGGAAGAAACCGGCGACATCATCATGGATTCCGCTTACAAGCGTAATCTGGCTGTTTCCGAGAAATTCGGCGTAACCATCAAGCATCTGGCGCCTGCCAATCAGTCTCAGAGCGGCAACCTGTTCCGTACTGAGATTCAGGCTTCCTCCGATGCGTACGATCTGATCGCCGCATTTGTTAAGGAAATGGCTCCTCTAGGCACTTCCGGTCTGTTTGTACCCAGCTCCGAGCTACCCTATCAGGCAGACATCTCCAACAAGCCCTGGTACAATGCCAATCTGAACAACGCCCTGCAGGTAAACGGCAGACAGTTCCAGTTCTTCTCTGACATGACTTGTATCACCCTTTCCTGCACCTACGGTATGTTCTACAATGTATCCCTCGGTGAGGCAAACGGCATCAAGGACGTGGATAAGCTGGCTCTGGACGGCAAGTTCACCTTTGATAAGATGCTGGAGTACTCCGCAAACATCTCCAAGGATCTGAACAACGACGGCGTTATGGATAAGAACGACCAGTTCGGCGTTGGTCAGTTCGGTAATGTTACCTCCTCTGCCACCGATACCGCTATGACCTACATGTACGGCTTCGGCATCAAGACCGCTGAGATGAAGGACGGCAAGGTTGAGATTCTGCTCAACTCCGAGAAGACTGTCACCGCTATTGAGAAACTCGTTGATATGTACTACACCGGCAACCGTACCGCGCATATGATAACTGCCGGTAAGGAAAACGGTACCGCATTTGCAGAAGGCAAAATTCTGTTCTGGAACGCTATCATCATGCACGCCGGCAACTACATGCGTGATATGAAGGATACCTTCGTAGCACTGCCCATGCCCAAGTGGGATGAGAATCAGGAAGAGTATTACACCACCATTTCCGCTTATTCTTCTCACATCGAGCAGGTTCCTGTATCCGCCAAGGATAAGGAATTCTCCTCTGCAATCTACGATGCTCTGGCATACGAGGGCAACCAGCAGGTAGCTCCCGCATTCTTCGAGTACTCCATGAAGCTGAAGTTCTCCGCAGACAACACCGCATCCCAGCTGTTTGATATCATCCGTGCCGGTACCGTTGTTGACTTCGGTATGTTCTTCGACAACAACGTCAAGCTGTACTTCCTCCCCGCAAAGCTGCTCTCCACCAAGTCCACCAACTTTGCATCTGAGTTCGCAGCTCTGAAGGATACCGCTGAGGCAAACTACAAGAAGGTTCTTGAAGAGTTCGCCAAGCTGGGCTGAGCCCATCCGTAAATTAAAATCCGTGCGGTTTTACCGCACGGATTTTTTTGTGAAGAGAAGTTCCTGTTTGTTTCGCGAAAAATTGTCAAATGTTTAATAAAAAACTTGCTTTTATTATAGGAATATGCTATAATGATAAAGACAACCAGTGTTTGTCAAAAATGCATTGTGTATTTTGTTTAAAATGACGAATGCTGCTCATGAGCAGCGGAAAGGAACTTCCATGAAGAAGAAACTCACCTCACTCCTCCTGGTTCTGGCAATGCTGGCTTCCTCTGCGGCGATGCTCGCATCCTGCAGCGACGGCGAAGGCACGTCCGACGAGACCAGCGGTGCAGGCGACACAACCGTTGCCGACACCACCACCGCAGATACCACTCCCGTTGAAACCGCACCGCCGACTCCCTATGACTACATCACCAAGAAGTGGGACGGCAAGGACTATACCATCGGCACTCCCTCCTCCGGCACCCGTTACATCCCCGGTCAGTTCCTCACTGAGGAAGAAACCGGCGATATCATCATGGACTCCGCTTATCGCCGGAATCTGAATGTATCCGAAGCATTCGGCGTAAACATCAAGCACCTGATGCCTGCCGATATGGGTAAATTCCCCGCGCAGATCCGTACCGAGATTCAGGCTTCAACCGATGCGTATGATCTGATTGCCGGTTTCGTTGGCGGCATGTCCCCGTTGGGTGTGGAGGGACTGTTCCTCGCCAATACCGAACTCCCGTATCAGTCGGATATTTCCGATAAGCCCTGGTTCAATGCGAATCTGAATTCCGCACTGCAGATAAACGGCAAGCAGTATCAGTTCTTCTCCGACATGACCTGCATCACTCTCTGCTGTACATACGGTACGTTCTATAATGTATCTCTCGGCGAGAAGAACGGCATCAAGGATGTGGATAAACTGGCTCTGGACGGCAAGTTTACCTTTGATAAGATGATGGAATATTCCCAGAATATTTCCAAAGATCTGAACAATGACGGCGTATGGGACAAGAACGACCAGTACGGTGTCGGTCAGTACGGCAGATTTGACAATGCTACCACCGATACCGCGATGACTTACCTGTACGGCTTCGGCATCAAGACCGCAGTTCTGAACAAGGACGGTACGGTACAGCTGACTCTCAATTCCGAAAAGACCGTTACCGCCATGGAAAAGCTGATCGATATGATCTATACCGGCAACCGCAATGCGAACACCGTACACAGTGCAGATGGCCCCACGGCATTCGCGGAGGGCAAGATGCTGTTCTTCAACGCCATTATCATGCACGCCGGCAACTATATGCGCGATATGGCTGATACTTTCGTCTGTCTGCCCATGCCCAAGTGGGATGAGAATCAGGAAGAGTACTATACCACGATTTCCTACTCCTCCTCTCATATGGAAATGGTTCCCGTATCCGCCAAGGATAAGGAAATGTCTTCCGCTGTCTATGATGCGCTGGCATATGAGGGACAGCAGGAAGTAGCTCCCGCATACTTCGAGCATTCCATGAAGCTGAAATTCTCCGCTGACAATACCGCATCCCAGCTGTTTGACATAATCCGTGCCGGTACTGTGGTTGACTTCGGTATGCTGTATGACAACAAGGTCGGTATGTATACGCTTCCCGCTAAGCTGGTGCATCAGAAATCCGCCGATTTTGCATCTAACTTTGCTGCTCTGAAAGATGCCGCCGAGGCAAACTACAAGAAGATTCTGGAAGACTTTGCAAAGAACAGCTGACAGTGAAATAAAAAATGGAAACCTCATCGAGGTTTCCATTTTTTTATTGAATCTTTAGCTGTTCAGCGAGAACTTCTTCTGCTTTATCCGCATCGTTATCAGGGATCGCCAACGTCAATTGATCAAAAGCGGAGAAATATTTCCCGCAGAGCGTGTACAATTCTCCTTCTTCCGTCAGGAAAACGGAAGGGTAGAGCAGTGCTTCCGCCGCCATCACCCCCGCGTCAATAATGTCGCACAGCGCATCGGCAAAGGCCTTCTCGAAAATTTCTTTCGGAATCCGGTGGAGCAGATTGGCGCTGACCGTGGAAAAATGGGGAATGGATTCGCCCAGCGGACAGCCGATGAACCAGCGGTACACCAGATTTGTCTGGATCTCCGCCGCCGCAGTTCTCAGGGAATCCAGATGATAGATGTGCCTGAGCAACGCGATAGCGAGCAGTATTTCCGGCTCAAATGCCGGACGTCCGCGCTCCGCACTGTAGCATCCGCGCATGGGAGCACAGCGCCTCTCCCAGTCCACAGCCGCATCAATACGGCGGATGATGTGATCTTCGGGAATCAGGGAATCCAGCGATACGGCGGTATTTTCCAGCCGTCCCGCACGCAGGGAATCACCGGCAAGCATGGCTGCCACCTCGTTTCTTTGTGAATTTTATCATGTCAGACCGTTTACGATTTCCGCAAAACGCTCGCCGCGCTTTTCGAAATTCGGGAATGCATCAAAGCTGGCGCATGCGGGAGAGAGCAGTACCGCATCCCCTTCCTGAGCAAGCGCGGATGCGCGGAGCACCGCATCGGTGAAATCCGCTTCGCGTACAACAGGCAGCGCACGGTTTGCAAAATCCGCATGACCTCTGAGTGCTGTTTCTATTTTATCCGCCGTAGCGCCGGTGAGCACTACAGTACGGATATTTTTGTGGGAAATCAGTGCATCCGCCAGGGGTTCAAAGGGGATTTTCTTATCATAACCGCCGCAGATGATCACAATGGATCTGCTGCCCAGCGCACCGATAGCCGCCGCTGTTCTGGTGGGTGATGAATCAATGGAACTGTTGTAATAGGCAACGCCGTCCTTTTCCCGGACCAGTTCCAGCCGGTGATGCACACCGCGGAATGTCCGGGCGACCTCGCCGATTTCCTCCGGACCGGCATAACCGCGTACCGCGGCGATCGCCGCCATGTAATTCTCCACATTGTGCCGTCCGGGCAGGAGAATATCCGATACAGCCAGAATCGGGAATTCTTCCGCTTCGCTTGCCATGCGGAAAACGATCATACCGTCACGCTCATAAACAGCGCTGTCCTCCTGCCGCAGAACTTCATCCGGAATGGGATCATGGGCAAACAACGTTACCGGACAGGAAGCGGAAGCCGCCAGCGTGCGGGTCACTTCATTTTCAAAGTTGAGCACGGCGCGGCTGCAGCCTGCAAGGATTTTCGCTTTGGCGGCAATGTATTCGTCCATGCCGGTGTGCCAGTCCAGATGATTCGGTGTGATGTTGGTGATCACCGCCACATCGGGCGCGCGCTCAATGCTCATCAGCTGAAAACTGGACAGCTCAACAACGGCAATATCCGTCTCTTTCATCCGGTCGATGCGGTAGAGCATCGGCTCACCGATATTACCGCCGAGAAATACCTCTCCGTCGCCTGCGGCGAATGCTTTTTTCAGAATTTCGGAGATCAGTGTGGTTGTGGTGGATTTTCCGTCGCTGCCGGTGATGCCGATGGCAGGGCAGGGACGGTGTGCGAGAAACAGTTCCATCTCCGAAGTGAGGACAGAACCGTTTTTTACTGCTTCCACAAGAACAGGAAGATCAGGACGGAAACCGGGGGAGCGGAAGATGAATTCCTCATCCATGCCGCTCATATAGTCATCACCGCAGATCAGCCGGGCGCCGAGCGCCTTCAATTTTGCGGCGGCGTCCCCCAGATCGGCTTCGGACTTTCTGTCGCGTACGGTGAGGCTTGCACCCCGCCCGGCAAGATAACCGGCGAGGGGCATATTGGAAACGCCCGCTCCGAGAAGCGTGACGGTTTTGCTTTTGAAATCCGGAAGAGACATACGATACCTCTCAGAATATAGATATACATATATAATTATATACCAAAATCGGCAGGATGCAACAGGGAAAGCGCAATTTGGCGAAAAAATTTCCTCAGAGCCGGATATCTTCTGAATCCGGGAAGGGATTTTGCGGGAAATCCTTGATTTACCTGCCTCTTTGTGGTACAATAATACAGTACAATGCACTAAGTATGCGAGGAGGAGACATGGAGAATTCGTCCGGCGGATCACTGTCTTTGTGGGCGCGGCGTCAGCAGCTGCCATCTCTGCCTGCGGCAGGTGCCGTGGCATCCGTTCTGCTGCTTTGTCTGATCGCATCGTTTTGTACGCAGCTCGGCGTTTTTGCTCTGCCTGCCGCTGTTTTTGCGGGCGCAATTCTGGGATCACTTCTGCTTTTGCGCAGAACGCTTCTGTCCGTGGCGGCCATTCTGCCCGTGATCGGAGCTGTCATTCTGTTTGCACCGGATATTCTGTCCGCGGTGCTTACGCTTGTGTGTATTCCCCTGGGGATCGCCGCGGCAGCGGCTGTGTATCGGGGTATGAGCCGCATGGCGGCATCTGTTCTCGCTGCTGTGTCCGCAGGCGGATATCTCATCATTGCCTGCGGTATCCGTCTCGTGCTTGAGGGGATGACCGCAGCAGAAGGTGCCGAAGCGGGACGGACTGCGCTGTACGGGTTGCTGTGTTCATTGCAGTTTACAGTGCCCGGCGGCGGCAAACTGGCGGTGTTTTCGCCGGAGGCCGCAGAAACACTCTTGACTTATCTGATCCCTGTCTTTCCTGCCATTGTTTCAGTGGTTCTGTTCCTTGGCGGATGTGCTGTTTGCGGGATTGTTCTGCTGATCATCACCGCCCTTGGGGCAAGACAGGATTTCTTTCCTGCCGGTTGGCCGATGCGGGCAGGGAAGAGCTGCGGTGTAATCTGGTGTACGGCGCAGGTTCTGCTTCTGCTGGCTGTGACAACACCGAACGCGCGGCCGATGTATTATGCCGTGTATAATATTGTTATTGTGTTTATGATTCCGCTGGCTCTGACGGGACTTGCGGTTCTGTTCGGTCAGCTGCGTTCCATGGAAAACCTCGGAACACTCGGACGTGTCGCCATTGTCTTTCTGATGGTGATGGTCGCCGCGGCGGGACTGTACTGGTTCTTTACCGCCGCCGCTCTTTATGGGAATTATATTGTGTTTCGCCGCAGGGCAGGCGGTGAATAGAAAGAAGGACGTTTATGCCGAAACAAAATAAATCCGCTGTGAAAATCCATTCGCTGGGAACCCATTTTCTTCTGGGTGCCGCGGCGGCACTTCTGATTATCCTTACCGTAGTGCTGGGCAGTGTGACGAAGATTCCGCTGTGGATTCTGGGACTGATTTCCCTGGGGCTTCTCGGTGCGGCATATGCCGCAATCCGTGTGGTAAACGGACGCCGGGGACCGCATGGTGCGGACAGCCAGATCATCAGTCCGGTGCTGGGCAATATCATGCTGGATGCGGTGATGCAGCATCCCTCCCCCGCCTTTCTGTGCGATGAGGCGGAAGAGCGCATCATCTGGTACAACAAAGCCATGGCGGCGGACTGTGAATCCAAAACACAGCTGTACGGACACAAAGCGGGCGAATATCTGAGCCGCGATGTAGCATCCATGCTGGCGGAAAATGCCGCAGACGGCAGTGCCGTGCAGATGGGCGAGCATTCCTATCGGGCACAGCTGCACCGACTCCGTGCAAAGGAAAAAGGCTTCTGTCTTGTGATGCTGACGGATGTGACAGAGACAGAATATCTCTACACCCAGCTGGCGCAGAGCGAAGCGGTGGTTGCGTATATTCTGTTGGATAATCTGGATGAAATGCTGCAGTATGAGCAGGAAAAATTCCGCACCGTTGCCGTGCAGATCGAAAATGTTCTCCGCGAGTGGTCCGCGCAGGCGGACGGTATTCTGAAAGAATACGAACGCGACAGATATCTCTTCGTCTTTGAGGCACGTCATCTGGACGATTTCGTGGTACAGCGTTTCGATGTGCTGGATAAGATCCGGGATATCCGCGTAGGCGACGGCAAAATGTCCGTTACGATTTCCGTCGGTATCGCCAATGTCCGCGGTGAATTTGATGAAAAGGAACGCGCGGCAGCCGCAGCTCTGGATATGGCACTGCAGCGCGGCGGCGATCAGGTCGTTGTCAAGAGCGACAACGGTATCGAATTCTACGGCGGACGTACCAAGACCGTGCAGAAACGGACAAAGGTCCGCGCCCGCGTTATCGCCAACGAACTGATTATGCATATCTCCCGTGCTTCCAATGTGGTGATTATGGGTCATAAACGGGCGGATTTCGACGCGTTCGGCGCCTGTATCGGTGCGGCGCGGCTGGCAATGTTCTGCGGTATCCCCGTGAATATCGTCACCGATCTGCGGGATCCGAATCTGGAAGGCTGTCGGCGCATGCTGTCCCGTGTACCCGCCTATGCGGATGTGCTCTATGACAGCCGTGAGGCGCTGGAACTGGTCGGTCCCAATACCCTGCTGATCGTGGTGGACGTCAATAATATGGAGAAATTCGAGTCTCCGGAACTGGCGCAGAACGTGGAGAATTACGTGATTCTGGACCACCACCGCAAAACGCAGGAATTCCCCCGTCAGCCGCTGATCTCGTACATCGAACCCTCCGCTTCCGCCGCATGCGAGCTGATTTCCGAAATGCTGGAACAGGTTCTGCCCGACGGGCAGCTTCTGCCGGCTGAAGCGACGCTCATGTTTGCGGGAATTCTTCTGGATACCAATCAGTTCTCCAAGAATACCGGTACCCGTACATTCAGCGCGGCACTGTATCTCCGTGACCGCGGCGCATCGCCCATCGAAGCACAGAATCTGTTCAAGACGGATCTGGATGATTTCATGCGCGAAGCGAAATTCCGCTCCAACGTGGTGATCTACCGGGACGTTACAGCCATCACACTGGGTGAGGGTGAAGGCGATGCCGGTGACTATATCGGCGCGGCAAAAGCGGCGAACAAGCTGCTGACCGTGGAAGGTGTGCAGGCGGCATTCGCCCTGATCCGCATCGGGGATACGGTGCATATCTCCGCACGCTCCGCGGATAAGGTTAACGTGCAGCTGATTCTGGAACAGATGAACGGCGGCGGACACTTCGATTCTGCCGGGGCTCAGGTAAAGGGCATCACCATGCAGGAAGCTCTTGTGCAGCTGAAAGCGGCAATCGACAATTATTTCGACGGCGGCGATAAAAAGAACGCCGCATCGGATAAATAATCTGTAATCAATCTGTATATCAAAGAAAGGACGCTCCGCCTGGAGCGGGTAAATAATCATGAAAGTAGTACTTCTGCAGGATGTAAAGAGTCAGGGAAAGAAAGGCGATCTTGTCAACGTATCCGACGGATACGCACGGAATTTCCTGTTTCCCAAGGGACTTGCCGCTGAGGCAGATGCCAAGGCAATGAATGAAATCAAGACCAAGGAAGAGGCACGCCTCCATAAGATCGAAGTGGAAAAAGCCGCAGCCCGTGAAACCGCAGAGAAACTCTCCGCAGTAACCGTGAAGCTGACTTCCACCGCAGGCGCTGACGGACGCCTCTATGGCTCCATCACCACCAAGGATATCGCCGAAGCTGTGGAAAAACAGCACGGTATCGCTGTGGACAAGCGCAAGATTCAGCTGGACGGCACTATCAAGGCGTTCGGTACCTACGTTCTGGACGTGAAACTGTATCCTGAGATCACCGGTAAAATCAATCTGGTTGTCTCCGATACGTGACGTGAAATATGAACGGTGAAATAAGCCGGCGGATGCCTTTTTCGCTGGAAGCGGAACAGTCCGTTCTCGGTGCTATTCTGATCAATCCGGCATGCATGGATCAGCTGGCAGGTATTATTTCTGCGGAAGACTTCCAGCTTGAGGAGCACGCGGAGCTGTACCGGACCATGCAGGGCATGTATCTCCGCTCGAAAACGATCGATGTCGTTACGCTTATCGATGAGCTGGTGAAAGCCGGCGTTTACGATGAAGCGGGCGGCAAGGATTACATACGTCTGATCTCCGAGGTGGTGCCCAGCGCATCCAACGTAAAGGATTACGCGGAGATCGTGCGGGATAAAAGTATCCTCCGTTCCCTGATTGGTGTCTGTGATGAGGTTTCGGATGCCGCGTACAGCGAACAGGATGACGTGCCGCATCTGGTTGAAATGGCAGAACAGAAAATATTTGCCATCGCCGAAGGACACGAGAATAAAAACTTTATCCATATCCGTGATGCATTGGTGCAGGTGTATGACCGTCTGCATATGCTGAAAGAGAACAGAGCCGAAGTGCTCGGTATGCCCACGGGATTTTCCGCGCTGGACCGTGTTCTTGTCGGACTGGGCAAATCCGATCTTATTCTTGTAGGCGCACGTCCCGGTATGGGTAAAACCTCCTTCGCCATGAATCTGGCGTCTTATGCCGCTGAAAGTACAAAAAAAGCGGTCTGTATTTTCTCTCTGGAAATGTCGGCGGAACAGCTTGTTTCCCGGATTATGTCCAGCGAAGCGCTGATCGACTCTTACCGGCTCCGTTCCGGAGAGCTTGAGGATGAGGACTGGAACAAACTGGCGCACGCCGCCGCACGACTGTCCGACTGCCAGATTCTTATCGATGATACACCGGGCATTACTGTTACGGGGATGAAAGCAAAACTTCGCCGTGTTAAAAATCTGGGTATGGTCGTCATTGACTATCTCGGTCTGATGCAGAGTGACCGGCGTATCGAGAACCGTGTGCAGGAAGTTGCCGAGATGTCCCGCGGTCTGAAGCTTCTGGCGAAAGAACTGCAGGTGCCGATAGTCTGCTGTGCACAGCTTTCCCGCGGACCCGAATCCCGTACGGATAAACGACCGATGCTGTCCGACCTCCGTGACTCCGGTGCCATCGAGCAGGACGCGGATATTGTCCTTTTCCTGTACCGTGATGAGTATTATAAAACGGAAGATGAACCGCAGAATACTGCCGAAATAATCGTAGCAAAAAACCGCCACGGTTCCACCGGCAACGTAAAGATGGGCTGGTTCGGTCAGTATACCAAGTTCACCACACTGGAAGAAGACCGCGAAGGATAAAAGTTTTTTCTCCGTGTGACCAAAACCGTGTCCGGTGCGTGTATTATGCAGAGGAAAATATTTCCCGGATTCGGGAACAAATCCGGATATCCTCCGTCTAACTATTGAAAAACGGAAAATATTCACAATTTTTCTACTACAGTTGTTAAATAACCCTTGACAACTATAGGGAAAATGTAGTAAAATGACTATGTGAAGTTATTTCCGCAAATATCAACAATGAAAAAGGAGAACCAGAATGAAAAAATCCCTGAGATGGCTTTCCGCTCTGTTCGCAGTTATTATGCTGATGAGCGCTGCCATGACCACCGTAATGGCGACTGATTCCGAAGAGGAAGAAACTGAAGAACTGACTCATCAGGAGTATATCCTGGAGCAGCTGAAAAAAGCTATTCCGATGCGCGATGGAAACTGGTGGATACCCGGCTTTGGTATGATTTCGGGCGAACAGTACGAAAACCTGTATAAGCAGTATCTGTTCGGCTTTATGTATCCGACTCAGTTCCCCAACTACATTTATCCCGGTATTGGCAACTACTATCCTTTCTTTACTGCTTCCATTTCCGTGGATCAGTACAGTTCTGCCAATCTGGGCTACGGTACGGCTTATACCTACTACAGCAGCGACGACAGCATTGCAACCGTTAATGCGTTTGGTCATGTGTATGGCGTAAGTGCCGGTGAAGCTACTATCATCTGCAACCGCGGCGATTATACGCAGATTCTTGTTACCGTTACGGTAAATGAAGTGTCTGCTGAGGATGCAAATCTGGAAATCATTCTGAGCGTATCCGATAATACTCTGTATGTCGGACAGAGCACGACTGTCAGTGCGTATCTCTCCAAGTATAGTAACTTCCCCTGGGAAGGCTCCTATGCTGGATCCGCAGTGGAGTTGACTGTCAGCGATGATTCCGTTATCAGCCTGAGCGGCAGAACCATCACTGCACTCAAGGAAGGTGAGGCAACGATTACCGCATCTTTCGGCGAACTGGAAGAACAGACCGCAACCATTTATGTCACTGAGAAGACCATTATTGTTCCTTCCTACCCCAGCTATAGCTATCCTTGGTTTGACTATCCGAACTACAACTACCCCTGGTTCGATTATGATTACATCTACGGTACCTATCCGTGGTGGAACTTTACCGCTCCCTCCTTCAATAATAACTCTGCTATCAACTGGGAAAAGATTCTCGGTATTGATACCGATACCTACGAAGTGGAGAGAAAGTATTCCTATGTCAACGGTACCTGGATGAGAACCTTCACCCTGATCCCCAAGGACGGTACCGATGTAACGGATTATGATACCACTGTCCGCCGTGTATATGTTACCGGTGAGTGGACCGTTGTTGCAATCCGTACTCCTGTGGATTATGTTGAGACGCCCAAGGTTCCCGAAGTGGATTCTACGCTGACCAAGGAAGAAATTGAAGCACTGAAGAAGGCTGAAGAAGCTGCCAAGAAGGAAGCTGCTCTGAAGGAAAAGATTGCCAAGGCTATGGAAGGCAAGCTGGAGTGGTATGAGGTCTACAGCGATCTGTGGGGCGATTCCTACTACACCGATGCTGTAACTTACTGCCTTGAAAAGGGCTATGTTTCCGGCAACGCTGACTATGTAACCTTCGGTACCGCTGATAAGATCAGCTGGGCTGTTCTGGAAGATGTTCTCTGCGTATACCTGGGTGTAACCGAAGAGGAACTGACTGCTCTGAAACTCTTCTCCTACGAAGATTCCGATGAGACCATTACCCGTGAGGAAATCGCTCTGGTTATCTACAATGTAGCCAAGCACCTGAAACTGGATGTGTCCGGTAAGGCTTCTCTGGGCGGCTTCAAGGATTACGCTGAGCTGGATTCCGAGTACGCTGATGCATTTGCATGGGCTGTCAAGGCAAAGGTTCTGAACAAGTCCTCTGAGAAGATCGATCCCAACGGTGCAGTGGATAAGGCAAGACTCTGCCAGATCCTCTACAAGCTGGATTCCATCAAGAAGTAATATCCGTAAAACAGCCGGTGTATTAATTACCGGCTGTTTTTTTGCTTTTTTCAAAAAAATTTGCGGATGTGTATTGAAAAACACAAAGTGCTGTGTTATAATATAGCACAGCACAGACATGCCGGTGTGTTGGAATTGGCAGACGAGGTGGACTCAAAATCCATTGGTAGCGATACCGTGCGGGTTCGACCCCCGCCACCGGCACCACATCAGCCCGAACGGTTTTCGTTCGGGCTGTATGCATTTTCATATTTACGGGGGCACAGGCTGATGGAACAGAAGATACAGCAGAAACGCAGTGCAAAAGAAATTGTGCGTTATTACGCAAAACGGTATTTTATTGATGCGATGGGCGCGATGGCGCAGGGGTTGTTTGCATCGCTGCTGATCGGAACAATTTTTGTGGCGCTCGGCATGATTCCGGGGCTTTCCTTTATGGTGGATATCGGTAAATACGCGCAGGCAATGGCTGGTCCTGCCATGGCAGCGGCAATTGCCTATTCGCTGAAAGGACATCCTCTGGTGGTGTTTTCCGCTGCTGCGGTTGGTCAGGCAGCCAATTCTCTGGGCGGAGCCGGCGGACCGCTTGCTGTGTTCATCATTGCCATTATTGCTGTGGAATGCGGTCTGCTTGTCTCCAAAAAGACCAAGGTGGACATTATCGTTACGCCCTTTGTGACAGTTTTTGTCGGCGGTGTGCTTTCTCTGCTGATTGCTCCCACGATCGGTGTACTTACCGGATATATCAGTGATTTTATCGGCTGGGCATCCCTGCAGGCGCCGTTTGTGGCAGGCGTGATCATCTCCGTCGTTATCGGCGTTTGCCTTACTCTGCCGATTTCCAGTGCGGCGATCTGTGCCGGACTGATCCTGACCGGAAGTGCCGCTGCTGCTGGATCCTCTGCAGGACTTGCCATCGCAGGAGCGGCGGCAGTAGCTGGCTGCTGTGCGCAGATGGTCGGCTTTGCCGTGATCAGCTTCCGTGAGAATAAATGGGGTGGACTTCTGTCCCAGGGAATCGGAACCAGTATGCTTCAGATGCCCAATATCATCCGCAATCCCCGCATCTGGATTGCACCGACGCTGGCATCCGCCGTCACCGGACCTCTTGCCGTCTGCGTATTTGATCTGCGCATGTACGGTGCGGCGATCAACTCCGGTATGGGCACATGCGGACTGCTCGGTCCTATCGGATTGATTCTGGGATGGATCTCCCCGGAGAACGGCTATCCCGGCGAGGTAACCGCACTGCATTGGATCGGTCTTGTGCTGGTCTGCTTTGTGCTTCCCGCGGTTCTGTCCTTTGCATTTAACGAAATTCTTCGGAAAATCGGCTGGGTCAGAGACGGTGATATGAAGCTGGATGTGTGAGAATCGCACAAAAATACAAAAAAACAGGAAATCCGCTTGACAGAACGGATTTCTCATGGTATACTGTAACCATGGATGCTGTTTTTGCTGGCGGATAAGTGGGATTAACCACGTGCAGAAACAGTTCAATTTATGCCGACCGCCTGGGCAATCCTGCATTTCGCCGGATTGCCCTTTTTGATTACGCAGGATAAGGAGAGCCGCTATGTATGTTCGTTTCCCCGATTTCCCCAAGTATGAGCCTCTGAAAAAAGGAGAAAAATCCCCGGTTGTCAGCGCGTTCGTTTTGGCGGTCGCCGCTGGAATCTTCATCGGAATCGGCGGAACGGTTCTGCTTTCCCTTGAAAACCGCATCGTCGGATCCGTACTGTTTTCCGTCGCTCTGCTGTCGATCTGCATGCTTGGTCTGTATCTGTTTACGGGCAAAGTGGGATATCTTGTAAACTCCCATACAAAGACGGACATCTTCTCTGTGATCGCTGGACTGCTTGGCAATGCAGTGGGATGCTGGCTGGCTGCCGCCGGTGTGCGCATCTGCCGTCCTTCCGTAATCGAAGCCGCAAAGGCTCTGGTGGCGCCGAAACTGCAGAAGGATGCGGTGTATGCCGTGATTGCAGGCATCTTCTGCGGTATTTTGATGTACACGGCGGTGCAGATTTTCAAAGAGAAGAATTCCACGGCAGGCGTGTTCTTCTGTGTGCCCGTATTTATTCTGGCGGGCTTTGAACATTCCATCGCGGATATGTTTTATTTCTTCTGCGCAGGTGAATACTCCATGGATATGGTTGTATTCCTTCTTCTGGTTGTCCTCGGCAATGCCGTCGGTGGATGGCTGATGCCGATTCTCTCCCGCCTTGCGGGCAAAAATTAAATCGATTTTCATTCAAAATACGGAGGTATATCATGAGCATTTACAACAAGGCAAATCCCGCAGAGCTTCTCGCAGGCAATACCTACCCCGGCCGCGGCATTATCGTCGGTAAGAACGGCGGCAATGCTGTGATCGCATACTTCATCATGGGCCGCAGTGAGAACAGCCGTAACCGCATCTTCGTTGAAAAGGATAACGCGGTATTTACGCATCCCTTTGACGCATCCAAGGTGCAGGATCCCAGCCTGATCATCTATGCCCCCATCCGTCAGTATGAGAACAATCTGATCGTGACCAACGGTGATCAGACCGATACCGTTTACGAAGGACTTGCAGCAGGCAAATCTTTTGCCGATGCACTGGCAGCCCGCGAATTTGAGCCGGATGCTCCCAATTTCACACCCCGTATCAGCGCAATGCTTACCTTTGCAGATGGCGGTTTCAGCTATCAGATGAGCATTCTCAAGAGCGCCGATGAGATCGGCTCCGCATGCAACCGCTATACGTTCTCCTATACGCCTATCGACGGTCTGGGTCACTTCCTGCACACTTATAACTGTGACGGCAATCCGATTCCCACCTTTACCGGCGAGCCGGAGCGCGTTGCCATGGAAGGTGATATCGATACCTTCACCAAGTCCCTGTGGGACAGCCTGAACGAACAGAACAAGATCTCTCTCTACGTTCGCTACACCGATCTTGCCACCGGCAAGGTTGAGAATCGCCTGATCAACAAATATAACTGAAAGAAAAGGAGCAGACATGGCTTATCTTTCCGATATTGAAATTGCTCAGTCCATTGAGATGCGCCCCATAGGTGAAATTGCTGCCCGCGCAGGTGTGGACGACAAATACCTGGAGCAGTACGGCAAATATAAGGCAAAAATCGATCTGTCTCTTCTCAAAGAAAATACCCGTCCCGAGGGCAAGCTGATCCTCGTTACCGCGATCACTCCGACCCCTGCTGGCGAGGGCAAGACAACGACGACCATCGGTCTTGCCGACGGTCTTGCAAAGATCGGTAAGAATGTTATGGTCGCACTTCGCGAGCCGTCTCTCGGTCCTGTATTTGGCATCAAGGGCGGTGCCGCCGGAGGCGGATATGCACAGGTCGTTCCCATGGAGGATATCAATCTCCATTTCACCGGTGACTTCCACGCCATCGGCGCGGCAAATAACCTGCTTGCCGCTATGCTGGATAACCACATCTATCAGGGCAACGCTCTGAATATCGATCCCCGCCGCATTACCTGGAAACGCTGCGTGGATATGAATGACCGCCAGCTCCGTTTCGTTACCGACGGTCTGGGCGGACGTGTCAACGGCGTTCCCCGTGAGGACGGATATGATATTACCGTCGCATCCGAGATTATGGCAGTGCTCTGCCTTTCCTCTTCCATTTCCGATCTGAAAGAGCGTCTCGCGCGCATCATCGTGGGGTATACCTATGATGAGAAACCCGTGACTGCAGGCGATCTGAAGGCACAGGGTGCTATGGCAGCTCTGCTGAAGGACGCTCTCAAGCCGAATCTGGTGCAGACGCTGGAGGGAACTCCCGCGCTTGTCCACGGCGGTCCCTTCGCCAACATTGCCCATGGATGCAACTCCGTTACCGCCACGAGGATGGCGATGAAGCTGGGCGATTATGCCGTAACGGAGGCGGGCTTCGGTGCCGATCTCGGTGCGGAAAAATTCCTGGATATCAAGTGCCGCATGGCCGGGCTGACTCCCTCTGCTGTGGTAATTGTTGCTACGGTCCGTGCGCTGAAGATGCACGGCGGCGTGCCGAAGACCGAGCTTGGCGCAGAAAATCTGGATGCGCTGGCAAAAGGTCTGCCGAACCTGCTGCGTCATGTTTCCAATATCCGCGATGTATACGGTCTGCCTGCAGTGGTTGCTGTCAACCGTTTCCCCACGGATACGGAAGCGGAGCTGGATCTGGTAATCGCCAAGTGCCGCGAACTGGGCGTGAATACCGTTCTGTCCGAAGTCTGGGGCAAGGGCGGCGAAGGCGGCAAGGCGCTGGCTGAGGAAGTTGTCCGTTTGTGTGAGCAGCCCTCCGAATTCAAATTCAGCTATGAGCTGGATCTGCCGATTGAGAAGAAGATCGAAAAGCTTGTACAGCGTGTATACCGCGGCAAGGACGTATCCATCATGCCGCAGGCACAGAAGCAGATCGATCAGCTCACCGCGCTGGGCTTTGATAAGATGCCGATCTGCGTGGCAAAGACCCAGTACAGCTTTTCCGACGATATGACCAAACTGGGCGCACCTGAGGATTTCACCGTCACGGTGAAAAACGTAAAGGTTTCCGCCGGTGCCGGCTTTATCGTAGTGCTGACCGGCGATATCATGACGATGCCCGGTCTGCCGAAGGTCCCCGCCGCCGAGCGGATCGATGTATCGGATGACGGTGTCATCAGCGGACTGTTTTAAGATTATGATTATGAGGGGAACCCCTTTTGACAAAAGGGGTTCCCTCGCCCCTCCCTAAAACCTTTCCAACATATATAAAATAAAGTACAGCGGAACTTCGTAGGGAAGTTCCGCTGTGTTTTTATGCTTTCATCCGTTTTTTGATTGTCTGCATACGAGGATTATCCCGCAGGGCATCCCAGAGAGGTTCCTCCAGCTTGCGGAGATAGGTTTCCGTGAGGGATCTCTCGTCGGATCTGCCGATCTGGTTGGCTTCGTAATGCAGTCCTCGGACGAATGGGGAAGTGTGATCGATAGATGCAAACCGTTCAAATTTCTCGAAATGCTCTGCCATTTTTTTCAGCTCATCGAGGGCGGTATCCGCATCGCCCGCCTGCAGAGAGCTGAGCGCCATGCCGTACGAGAGGCGTCCCAGCCGATCCTCCCAGAAGCCGAAATCCCCGTCGGAGAAGATCACGTGATAGAAATCGTACAGCTGACGGCGCATACGGTGCCGTTCTTCTGCGGTATATCCCGCCTCGGGACAGCTGAGCAGATAGCCAAGCGTTTGGGTCATACTGTCGCAGACATGCCAGAAGAACCAGCGGCAGTGCTCTGTCAGCTCCTCTCCCTTCAGCACATGCACAAGCAGATCTTCATGATCCGGTACCATGCGGGCGTACTGCACTGCCTCATCGTAATGCCCCAATGCCGCGTGTGTGAACGCAGACATCTGTATGGCGGAGAAGCGGCACTCCTCGCTTTCGCTGTGCAGGAGTCCGGCGGCGATGGACAGGATTTCCTCGCTGTTTTTTGTTCTGTCCACGGCGTACAGATCGTACATCAGATTACGCAGTACCGTTTCATCGTTGGGATATTTCTTCTGCATTTCGCGGCACAGAGCCAGCCGTTCGGCTCGCTTTCCCTGATTGATCATCCGGTGCGCTTCCTCCTCAAAAGCGGAGATTTCCTCTCGGCGGCGGATATCGTCACAGCCAAGTAGTGCGTCCACGGTGGTGTCATAATACGATGCGATCCGCGGCAGCAGGGTAATGTCCGGCAGTCCTTCATCACGCTCCCATTTGCTCACCGCCTGTACAGAGATGCCCAGATGCTTAGCCAGATCATCCTATGTATTCCCGCGCGCACGGCGCATTTTTTTCAGATTGTCGGCGATATACAGTTCCATAAAATTTCTCCGGAAATAATAGTAACAAGCGCTTGTTCCATTATTATTATACCGCCGTGCGAAAAAATCCACAAGAACCGCTGTGTTGAATTTCGGTTGAAAACATCAACGGAGCGTAGAAAAGGAGCTGCCGTGCGTACAGCAGCTCCCGTTCATTCAGGCTATGAAGCAGAATACAACACCGATGATGGCGGCAAAATATTTCGTTAGTCCCACGGAGAAATATGCGTACCGCTCGTTGTATTTCCACTGACTCCATTTCACGAATCGCCGCTCAAAGAGCGCGGTGATCAGTGAAAGGATCAGCAAAACTGCACCGTAGAGATACAGCTGTGTAAGTACGGGCTGTACAATCAGCAGGCGGATCAGCACGGCGACGGTGCAGAGCAGGGAAAACCACATATGCCGCAGAAGATGCAGAAGCAGATACCGGTTCCACACCAATTTCTCACGTGCTGCGGGTACAGATGACTCGTATGTCAGCGAGGTAAAGCAGATCGGGCATTCATCCGACGCATCCACGGTCATACGGCAGTGTGGGCATTGTTTCATGATACAGCCTCCAGTTCAGTGTTTTCAATATACGGAATCAGGGACAAAACCGAATCGTATTTCTCCGGAATAATGTGGCAGACGAAATCTCTCTCCACATATCCGTTGTCGTAGCGGATTTCCGTGGGGAAAATGAATACCCACTCTCCATTTATCTGACCCAGATATCCGACGAAATCCGTGGCGATGGGACAATCCTCATAGCCAACGGAAACGGATTTCGTATAGCGGTAGATCGCATCTGTGCGGATGGTGAACGTCTCCTGCGGGGGATTTGCCTGCAGATCGGCGATCATCCCACACATGCGGCGGCTCGTGTATCGGTGTCTGTCATCCAAATAAATGACGGTGATCTCACCCTCTGTGGGAATCTCGTAATCTTCGCGCATGTAGCCGTATCCGTCCAGAAAACTTCGTACGCGCAAGAATGTCCGGGACGGATCTTCTTTTATGGTGCTGACAGTCCATCCGTCCACATAGGCGATGGTGCGGTCCGTTTCCGTATAATCAAATTCTTTATGAATATACGTTACACCGCCGATGATCAGCTTTGTACCTTCAAATCTTGCCGTTGTCCAGCGGAAAACACAGCCGCCGACACGAACGAGCACATAAATCACCACTGCGGCACAGAGTACGATACGCAGAATCCGGATGGCTTTTGCAGACATGGTGTTCCTCCGCTTATTTCATCACGATCAGTTCATACTCCCTCGTGCCAATACCCAGCTTTTCCGCATGTTCCAGCGTCACGCGCCAGTCGGTAGTGGGAAATGTAGCGGTGAATGCATCATCCTTCAGTGGATCGTACTGCGCCAGTTCACCGAGGACGCTGTTCGGCAGAGGCTTCTGTGCGTTGCACATATCGGCACAAGCCTGATCGATCGCCACGGGGTCAAAGGAGGCAAAAATGCCGATGTTCGGCAGAATCGGTGCATCGTTTTCTCCGTGGCAGTCGCAGTAGGGTGAAATGTCCGCAGCAATATTGATGTGGAAGCAGGGACGTCCGTCCACAACTGCCTTGGCGTATTCCGCCATCTTTTTGCACAGATCCGCATTGGCGGAGTCGTTTGTGGGACGGATTGCATCAAAGTTGCACGCACCGATGCATCTGCCGCAGCCAACACATTTGCTGTGATCAATCACAGCCTTGCCCTCAGTAAAGGAGATGGCGCCGTGGGCGCATTCTTTCAGACAGATATGGCATCCGCGGCATTTTTTCGCATTTACCTGCGGTTTGCCGCTGTTGTGCTGTTCCATCTTGCCCGCACGGGAACCGCAGCCCATGCCGATATTCTTGATCGCACCGCCGAAACCGGTACATTCGTGTCCCTTGAAATGGTTGAGGGAGATGAAAATGTCCGCATCCATCACCGCGCGTCCGATCTTGGCTTCCTTGACCAATTCGCCGCCTTCTACGGGGATTGCTACATCATCCGTACCTTTCAGTCCGTCTCCGATGATGATTCGGCAGCCGGTGCTCTCGTAGGAGAATCCGTTTTCGGCAGCCGTGTCCATATGCTCCAGCGCATGCTTGCGGGAACCGGTGTAGAGTGTATTGCAGTCCGTAAGAAAAGGAATGCCGCCCAGATCCTTGACAGTATCCGCCACCGCTTTGGCATAATTGGGGCGCAGGAACGCCAGATTGCCCGCTTCACCGAAATGGATCTTGATTGCGGCAAACCGCTGCACAAAATCGATCTCGCCGATGCCTGCCATGCGGATCAGTTTTTTCAGCTTCTCCGGCAGACTGGTGCGGTTGCCGGTGCGCATGTCGGTAAAATATACTTTTGCTTTGTCCATTGTGTACTCCTTGACTGTTTATTCATAAAAGTATTGTATCATATTATAGGAGTGATTGCAAGAGTATGGGAAAAGAATCCTCCGCAGATGGGATTTACTTGATTTTCCCCGGCAGATGTGCTACAATATAACTCAGAAAATGAAAGGGAGAAAATGCATATGTTTTCTTTGCATGGTAAGGTTGCGATAGTGACCGGAGCCAATACAGGACTCGGACAGGGAATGTGCGCCGCGCTGGCACAGGCAGGTGCCGATATCGCCGGCGTCGGCCGCAGTGATATGAGCGAAACCGGTGCGATCGTGGAGGCGGCGGGTGCCCGCTTTCTTCCCATAAAAGCGGATCTTCTGACGCTGGAACCGATTGACCGTATCATCGCCGAAGCCGTGGATGCTTTCGGGAAAATCGATATTCTGGTGAATAACGCCGGTATTATCCGCCGGGAGGATGCCATCGATTACTCCGTACAGGATTGGGATGACGTCATGAATACCAATATCCGTACGCTGTTCTTCCTCTCCCAGGCAGCAGCAAAACAGTTCATGAAACAGGGAAGCGGCGGAAAAATCATCAATGTGGCATCCATGCTGTCCTATCAGGGCGGTATCCGCGTGCCGGCATATACCGCATCCAAGAGTGCCGTTATGGGCGTGACAAAAGCCATGGCAAACGAATGGGCGAAGTACGGCATCAACGTGAATGCTATTGCGCCCGGCTATATGGTGACAAACAATACTGAGAGACTCCGCCAGGATCCCAAGCGCTACGGCGAAATCCTGGACCGCATTCCCGCAGGCAGATGGGGCGAACCGTCCGATATGGGCGGATGCGCCGTGTTCCTGGCAAGTGATGCCGCCGCGTATGTACACGGAGTAACGATTCCCGTGGACGGCGGCTGGCAGGCAAGATAAGAGGAATCCGATCTATGGAAATGTCCCTGATTATCATGCGCAAGATTGTGATGATGTTCATTCTTGTGCTGATCGGTTATATCTGCGCCCGCGTCGGCATGATCGATGCCCAGACCAATAAGCGGCTGTCGTCACTGTCGCTGAAACTGGTCACGCCGATGCTGATCCTTTCCTCCTACCAGACGGATTTCTCGGATCATATCATCCGGAATCTGGGGCTGTCCTTTATTCTCGCAATCGTGGGATTTGCGGTGCAGATCCCGCTGGGGATTTTTCTGATCCGAAAGAAGAATAATCCGGATTATCAGATCGAGCGGCTCAGTCTGATTTTCGCCAACTGCGGTTATTTTGGAATTCCACTTGTGGAAAGTCTGTACGGTGCAGAGGGCGCAATTTACATCACCGCCGCCATTACCCTGTTCAATCTGCTGATCTGGACGGTGGGCGATGCAATCATGTCCGGAAAGGTTTCCCTGAAATCCATACTCTGCGGTATGATGACGCCGGTGAGCGCTTCCGTTGTTCTTGGCGCGGTTCTTCTGCTTCTTCGCATCCGTCTGCCGGAACTTATCATGGAGCCGGTACGGTCTGTCGCGGCGATGAATACACCGTTTGCCATGATCGTGGCAGGTGCTACGTTGGCGGGAACCAATGTTTTCGCCTGCCTGAAGGACAGGCGGATCTACTGGGTAATGCTGTGTAAAATGCTTCTGATTCCCGCCTGTGCGGCAATTGTGCTGACCCGCATTCCCATGGAACCTATGCTGGTGCTGATTCCGGTGCTGACTGCCGCGTCTCCTACCGCTGCGGCATGCCCCATGTTTGCAGTGCTGTACGATAAAAATGCGCCGTATGCGTCCCAGATGTTCGGTGTTACAACGCTTGTGTCCATCGTGACAATTCCGCTGATTTTCACACTGGCAACCGTACTGATGTAAGTACATACTCATGAGATTTTCGCCTGATGGAGGATTTATGGCTAAAATACAATGGAAAGGCGGCGCACTGCTTGCGCCCGTGCCGCCGGTAATGGTCAGCTGCGGCACCATGGAGGAATCCAATATCATCACGGTGGCGTGGACGGGACTGATCAACACGATCCCGCCGAAAACGTATATTTCCGTGCGTCCGAGCCGCCATTCTTACGAAATCATCAAAGCGAGCGGCGAGTTTGCTATCAATCTGACACCTGCTTCACTCGTGCGTACTGCGGATTTCTGCGGAATTTATACGGGACGCAAAGTGGATAAATTCACCCGCTGCGCGCTGACCAAGGAGCCCGCCGCCAATCTGGCGTGCCCGCTGATCGCCGAGTCGCCGCTGGCGCTGGAATGCAAGGTGACGGAGATCATACCGCTTGGAACGCATGATATGTTTCTGGCGGATATCGTAGGCGTATCCGTGGATCCGCATCTGCTGGATAAAGAGGGGAAACTCCATATCGAGCGCGCCGGACTTGCGGCATTTGCCCACGGCGAGTACTATGAACTCGGTAAAAGAATCGGAACATTCGGCTTTTCCGTTAGAAAAAAAGGAAAACATCCGCCGAAACAGAAGAAATAATAAAACTGCCGTCCGACAGGCAATGTCATTAACTTAAGCACATACTGTATACAATATGCACAAGTGCAGCTTTTTTCGCCGCTAACGCGGCGAGGCGGGGGAGGAACCATCGCAGGGACCCC
>SVTS01000021.1 GCA_015063645.1 Oscillospiraceae bacterium
AATAGGCACTCTTCAGTCCGTATGCGGCACATGCATCATAAATAGCGCGCAGGGATTCTTCATATCCGGTCTCAAAAGGACGGCTCTCCGCCTCGGAGGGATAATAGGGGATCACCCCGGCATACCTGTCTTTTTTATAGGAAGCAATCAGTTTTTCAGCCCGGAGTGCGGTGGCATTTTCCCCGCTGTTCACTACAGGCATATATATATATGGGCCGAACATCTGGTGAGGATCATTGAATGCCCGGCGCAGAGCAGCGGCATCCGGATACATCTCATCGGCAAACCGTGTGGGTTTTATTGTATTCACGCACGTCTCTCCTTTGCCCAATAAATGATTGATTATTATATCACAAAAAAACGGATTTGTACATAGGAAAATAAAAATTTTTCTCAATTACAGGATACCGCATATCTGCTCCGTTGTCAAGAGGAAACACGTAAGTTTCACCAAAAAGCATCGTCCTCCGGCAACATTTTTCGTTCCCATCTCCGGTAATTTTTCCATATAATTATTTTTTCTTTAGTAATTCTCTTGACACCTGTTGGCATATACATTATAATTATAGTACGTTTGTTTTGTTTTCTCCGTGCATTTTCACCTGTGCACACACCGAGAAAGGATGGTTTCATGACACTGAAGCAATGGTTTTTCAATCCCGCCGAGCCGGACAGGCTTCCCCCTGCTCTGGCGGAGCATCTGGAGGGAAAAGGAATCCGGGCAGAGGATATCCGCCTTGTATTCCGCACGGATATGAACCGTGATCTTCTCCGGTGCGACAATTACATACTTGCCACCGATACGGAGATTCTGCTCATCAGCGGTTCCTCTGCCGTCACCGGGAAATCCGGAACCCACATAACACCCGGCAAAAAGTGCGAATCCCATTTTGCTGAGCTGAGCTATGACTGCATTTCCCTCTCCGAAATTGAGGAATGCAAAGTGGAAGAGCTGCTCTCTTCCGCACGCATCACCGCCAAGAAAACGGATGGGACGTACGAGCTGCTGGCGAATCTATCCAACACCTACAAAAATGATGCCCATCAGGGAGTCAAATACCTGAATCAGCTGAAAAAAGACGGAAAAATCGAGCTGCCGAAAGGGGACGCCAAGAGTCAGGCGGATCTGTACTGTCCCAAATGCGGCAACCGTTATGTGGATCCTGAGAGAAAGCTCTGCGCCAAGTGCATGGACAAGGGCAAGATCCTCTCCCGCACGATGGTTTTTCTGAAGAAATACAAATGGCACGTGGCTGCGGTATCCCTGATGCTGGTGTTATCCAGTGTACTGGGCATTATCACCCCGTATGTCAGCTCCGGCTTCTATTACGATGAAGTGCTGAACACTGCCGGCGAATTCTACGGACAGCTTCTTCTTGTTCTGTTTATCATCATCGGCACACGCCTGCTCAGTCTCGGATTCACCATGCTGAACAACGCTGTCACATCCACCGTGGCGGCACGGCTCACGTATGATCTGAAGAGCGTGATTTTCACCTCTATTGAGCGGCTGTCCATCAGCTTTTTCACCGGACGTCAGACCGGCGGTCTGATGAATCAGGTGAACCGGGACGCAACCACGATCTACTGGTTCTTCTGCGATGCGCTTCCCTATTTTCTCGTAAACAGCGTACAGATTCTTGTTCTGATCATCATCATGCTGGTCATGAATCCCCTTCTGACGCTGCTTGCGCTGGTGACAGTGCCGCTGGTGTTCTACATTATCAAAGCGCTGTTCAGCCGCATGGATGCGTTCCATTACCGCCGCTACACCCGTTCACGCCGCATGAATGCCATTCTCAGCGACGTACTCACCGGTATGCGTGTAGTCAAAGCATTCTCCAAAGAACAGGAAGAAGTCGGTCGTTTCAACCGCGCCAGTGAAGCAGTCGCAGATGCGGAAAAGAAATCCTCCCGTTTTGCCACCGTTGCATTCCCCTCCCTGAATTTTCTCTTGTACATCAGCAACATCATCATCCTCGGTGTCGGCGGATGGATGGTGATTGAAGGCACACTTACCTACGGTACGCTGATGACTTTCATCGCATATATGAACATGGTATACAGCCCGATGTTCTTCTTTGTGGACATGACCTATATGGCGGCCGACAGCATGAATGCCATGAGCCGCCTGATCGAAGTCATGGACGCGAAACCCGATGTTGTGGAGAAAGAAAATCCCGTCCGTATGGAAAATCCCGAGGGACGTGTGGAATTCCGCAATGTGGAATTCTCCTATGAAAAGAACCGCAAGATTATCGACGGCGTTTCCTTTGAGATTGAGCCGGGACATGTGATCGGTATCGTCGGTCACACCGGTGCGGGTAAATCCACGCTGGCGAATCTGCTGATCCGTCTGTATGACGTAGGCGACGGCGGCATCTTTATTGACGGTGTGGATGTCCGGGACATTGCCTTTGAGGATCTGCGCAAAAACATTGCCATCGTTTCTCAGGAAACGTATCTGTTCATGGGAACGATTCTGGACAACATCAAGTACGCCCGTCCGGACGCTACCGATGAGGAGGTAATCGAAGCGGCAAAGATCGCCGGCGCACACGATTTCATCATCAAGCTGCCCGACGCCTATGCAACACAGATCGGATTCGGCTACAAGGATCTTTCCGGCGGTGAAAGACAGCGCATTTCCATCGCCCGTGCCATCCTGCGTAATCCGAAGATTCTGATTCTGGACGAGGCTACCGCCGCGATGGATACGGAGACGGAGCGAAAGATCCAGTCCGCACTGGAAAAGCTGGTTGTGGGACGCACCACGATCATGATCGCCCACCGTCTGTCCACGCTGCGTGACGCAGATAAACTGATCGTCATCGAAAACGGCAAGATGCCGGAATTCGGTACCCATCTGGAATTAATCAACAAGAAGGGTATTTACTACAAGCTGTACAAGCTGCAGCTGGAAGCCATGAAGAATATCGGCATCGAAGGCTGATGCCCCGCTTTGTGTGAAAGGAGTTACCATGTCCGATACAAGAACCGCTTTGCGGGATGTTGTTTCGATCGTATACATCACCCCCGAAAACGCCGCCATCGGCGAAAAGAATAATTTTCTCACTCTGTCCCTGAAAACAAGGAATGAAAGCGGCGAGGAAGAGACCAAGGAATATGACCGCGTCTTTCTGCACCGTGCATTCCCCTTTGATCATCCGGAAGCGTATATCTCCGTGCAGGATGCCGACAAGAACGAAATCGGCATGATCGCCGATCTGTCCGTCTTCCCGGAAGATACGGTTGTTCTGCTGCGCCGCGAGCTTGCGCGCAAATACTATGCGCCGCAGCTTTCCGCCATCATCTCCCTGAGAGACCGCTACGGTTACGCCTACTGCACCGCTGCATCGGATGCGGGAGAGATCACGTTCACGCTCCGTGATGCCGCACGCAGTATTCTGAAGGTGGATGAGCATCGGGTTGTGATCACCGATATTGACGGCAACCGCTATGAGATTCCAGACATCGAAAAGCTGGACCGCAAGAGTTTCAAGAAGATTGAGCTGTATCTCTGAGAGGAATAACCTATGGAAAAAAGACAATCCCTGACCGGGCGGCTTGCCGCGCTGGATTCTTCCATACGGGAAGAGGATGTCCTTCTGCCCCTGCCCCATCTGCTTTCCGCCGAAATCGGACGGGAAAGTGTGGACGGTATTGCGGCGCTGCTGAAAGAACGCACCGTTGTTTTTGTAAACGGTGAAAAACAGCTGGACATCCCCAATGAGGAGATCGAGGAATTCGTTTTCCGCATGGGAATCGGCTGTGTGTTCGCCGACTGCAGGCTGAAAAACGGAGAGCATCGCATCCTCGCCCGGGCGGATATGAAGTACAAAGATCTGTACGCCGCTGCGCTGAAACAGATGAGCAGATATCTGAAAGGTGAAAAAATCAGATACGACTATGAGGAAGATCTGGATCGGGTATGTCCGAAATGCGGACGTCCGTTCCGTCCCGGCGCCACTTTCTGCGATCACTGTGTGGACAAGCGCAAATATCTCGCCCGTCTGTGGGAGATCGCCAAGCCGTACCGCTTCTACATTTACGCATCTGTATTTCTCTATATTTTCATCGCAATCGTCAATCTGGTTCCGCCGTATCTGAACAGAATTCTGGTGGATGAATACATTCAGGCAGAAACAAAGCCGCTCTGGCAGCAGTTTTTGCTGGTAATTCTCTCCATTCTCGGCGTGAATCTGATCACCCGACTTCTCTCCATGGTGCGTTCGCTCACTCTGATCGAAGCGGGCAACAATGTGGTTGTCAAGCTCCGTGAGATGGTTTTCGGCAAAATTCAGATGCTGTCCATCTCCCGCATCTCCAAACGTACGGCAGGTGAACTGATCAACCGTGTCTCCAGCGACACTTCAACGGTACAGCAGTTCCTGACCCGCGAACTCGGTACTACGGTGGAACAGCTGATCACCTTCCTTGCCGTATCGGTGATCCTGTTCGTCTACGACTGGAAGCTGGCTCTGCTGATCCTTCTTCCTATGCCGGTGGTTATGTTTCTGCACAGACGCTTCTGGCGCTACACGCATCGCCGCTACAACCGTCAGTGGACTTTGAACGCCAAGGCGAATACCGTTCTCCACGATATTTTCTCCGGCATCCGTGTTGTCAAAGCATTCGGTATGGAGAAGCGTGAGGAAGCGCGCTATGATGAGATCATTGCCGCAGAGCGGGATACATCCATCTCCAACGAAAGGTTCTGGGCACTGCTCTTCCCCCCGCTGAACTTCCTCATGGGTATCGGCGAATTCTTCCTGCTCTATTATGTGGGTTCCCGCATTCTGGGCGGTGAGATGACGCTGGGCGAAATGAGCCAGTTCTCTGCGTATGTCAGCATCATTTACGGACCGCTCCGCTGGATGTCCAACATTCCCCGTATGCTTGTCCGTGTTATGACCTCCATCGTCAAGATCTTTGATGTTGTGGATGAAAACATCGATGTATCCGATGCGGAAAACGCCAAGGAGCTGGATATCCGCGGAGATATCACCTTCGAAAACGTCTCCTTCGGATATGACAATACCGCGAATGTACTGAAAAACATCAATCTGGAAATCCATCCCGGTGATTTCATCGGCATCGTTGGAAAATCCGGTGTGGGCAAATCCACCCTGATCAATCTGGTCATGCGTCTGTACGATGTGGACGAAGGTTCCATCAAGATCGATGGAACCGATCTCAGAGAGATTTCTCAGAACTCCCTCCGTTCCCAGATCGGCGTGGTGCTGCAGGAGACATTCCTGTTTGCCGGCACGGTGTATGACAATATTGCGTATGCCAAGCCGGATGCTACGCGGGACGAGGTCATGAACGCCGCAAAAATTGCCGGCGCGCATCCCTTTATCATGAAGCTGCCGGATGCATACAACACCAAAGTAGGCGAAAACGGACACACCCTCTCCGGCGGTGAACGGCAGCGTGTGGCTATCGCCCGTGCTCTGCTCCACGATCCGCGGATTCTGATTCTGGACGAAGCCACCGCTTCGCTGGATACGGAAACGGAAAAGCAGATTCAGGACTCCCTGCAGAAGCTGACCGCCGATCGCACTACGCTCGCCATCGCGCACCGTCTCTCCACTTTGCGCAACGCCACAAAGATTCTGGTACTGGACAAAGGTACTGTTGCCGAGATGGGCACGCACGAAGAGCTGATGAAAAAGCAGGGTATCTACTTCGGTCTTGTTATGGCACAGAGACAGATGTCCCGCATGTCACCGAAGAACACGGCAAATACCGAAGAAAATACGTCCGCATCATAACAAATGGGTATATCGCATTAAGAAAAGCGATATACCCATTTTCTGCATCAGTAAACCAAACGGAATTCTTCTCCGGCTGGAAACGCGTATTCTCTTCCCTGCCACAAAAGCGTACCGCCGGCGATATCTGCTTTGACAGTCAGTGCGGATTTTGTCAGATGAACGTATACATCGCCCTCTCCAACGGGTACAGTTCCCTCAATCTCGCCCAGACCGCCCAGCTGCGGCTCTACCCGGAAGGATTTATATCCCGGTGCTGTGGCATACACGCCCAGATAATATCTGCCGAGCAGATATACCGGAGTGGATCCCCATGCATGGCAGAGAGATTTCGAAAAACGGCTGCCGTACATAGCGTAATGCTCCGCGCCGTTTTTGGTGGGATCAAACTGCTCCCAGACGGTGGTTGCGCCCAGTTCCAGCATTCCACCCCAATAGGAGGTCAGCATATCTTCAAAGAATCCGAAATTACCGATGCGGCACATGGCATCAAGCTCAAATCCCTCAAAATAGGGCGTGGTGATCTTCCTCACGGAATCGGACAGAAGTACGTTCTGTATGATGCTCTCCCGCTGGGATGCATCTGCGATATCAAACAGAAGGGCGAAAATATTGGCATGCCGTGTCACATTCCGTCTGCCGGATTCGTAGCTGTCGATATAGGCGCCTTTTTCCGCATCCCAGTAGAAGCTGTTTATCCGGGAAATCAGCGTATCCGCCTTTTCCAGATACGCCGCACTGCTCTCACCGGCAAGCTCTGCCAGATACGCCATGGCACGCAGAGCGCGGATGTACAGCATCTGTTCTGCACAGACAGCGCCTGTTTTATCGATCTCTGACCAGTCGATAAAGGTCCAGTCGCCGGGCTGTCCCACAAGAAATCCCTGTTCATTCTCTCTTGTGCTGACAAATTCGTACTGCGTTTTCACCCGTTTCCATATGAGTTTCAGGAACGTTTCATCCCCGTACGTCATATGATAATCTTCGAGAGCAATAATCCAGTACAGAGAGTAATCCAGAATCGTATTGATATGCTGCTCCACGGGATCCTTGCCGCGCAGACCGACGATTGTACGCTGATCGATATCACGGTCCATATACAGGTACCGGTTGATGGCGTAACTCTGATAGGCATCTCCGGACCATGGCCAGCGGTCGCGCTTGATGCCGTCCAGATAGGTCTCACGACAGTTCAGATGGAAGGTATACCGGCACATCTCCCAGACGCGGTTGAACATTTCATTATCGCAGCGGAATGTTCCGCGCTGTTTCAGCGGCAGGTATTCGTATGCAGCGGAAAGGCTGATCTGGTCCTGATCACTGCCAGTAACGAATATGTACCGGAAGGCACGCTGGGTAAGACGGACGGAAGTCTTCCCTTCCACATATTCAAACAGAAGCGCATCCTTATCCGCCAGCGCCTCCTCGCGGGATTCTCCGTAGAATACTCCGTACTGATTTTCAGGCTGCAGTCCGTTTATGTCCACATAGCCGAACAGTTCCTTACCGAAATCAAACAGTACGCCGTCTGCGCTCTTTTCATTCTGCACAGATTCTTTCTTTACAGGATTCACCTTTTCATAGGAAAACGGGAACTGTTCCGGTGACATGGCAGGTGAATCATACACCGGCCGCCAGCCGACAGGCATTTTCTCCGCAGTCATATGAGTACAGAGCCATCCGTCGCCGGAAGGCAGGACATCACTTTCCACATAGGCAGCCGGCAATCCCCCGTCCTTGGTTACGCGGACAACAACCGTATGTTTGCCGGGACCAATTTCCACTCGCACACCGTCAGCATAGCGGCGGTAATCCACCAGCAGATATCCCTTTCCGTTTACATGCAGAGTAAGATACCCGGGTTTATCCGTTTCCGCCGTCAGATGAAATTCCACATTGGGATACGCTGTTTCCCCGTGCCACAGTGTCGGATAATCCGCGCCGAATTCCTGGCGGCGATTACTCATGATATACGTATGGTAAATTTCGTAATCTCCCCAGTGCCACATCCAGTATGCCTGCATACGATTCTCCTTTATTTCCCGCCGAAGCGGGTTATTTTCGATTCATTATAGCACATACAGACAAAAAGTCAACCCGCATATGCATAAATTGTCCAAAAAACGCCTGTTTTTGACTTGCATATTCACGCAGAGTATGCTATAATGATTTAATACACCAACAATCTGCCGGAGAGGTACATATCATGCCTGATTTCTATTCTGTTCTTTACTCGCATCCTCTGTCCGTCTGGACGGTCGCTTTCCGCATACTGGTCATTACGCTCTGCAGTGGTGCCATCGGATTTGAACGCGGCTACCGCGGGCGTGCCGCCGGTCTTCGCACACATATCCTTGTCGGCATCGGAGCCGCTGTAACAGCGCTCACCGGTATTTATGCGGTAGATAATCTGCACTTCGCCGAAGCGGATCCTCTGCGCATTTCCGCGCAGGTTATTTCCGGTATCGGTTTCCTCGGTGTCGGTACGATTCTGATCCGCGGAAAGAGCACCGTCACCGGTCTGACCACCGCGGCAGGTCTGTGGATGACCGCCACCATCGGTATTGCAGTCGGTATGGGATTCTACTCCGTCGCGCTCATCTGCACGGCCGTGGCATTCATCGCATTCGCATTCCTGACCAAATTTGAACGTTCCGGCAAATATGCCCGTTCTTCCATGAAGGTATATGTGGAATGCATAGATATCACCCGTCTGAACGAGTTGATGGATACGCTGACTTCTCCGGAATATGGACTCAGAGAGATTGAGATCACACCCGCACGCAGCGGCATTGCCAACCATATCGGCATAGAGGCAACTGTTCTCCTGCGCAAAAAGATGGTCCGCAAAGATCAGGTCAAAAAGATTGCTCAGCTCGACACTGTACTCTGCGCAATTGAGTCAGTTTAATTATTCCCCTGTCTGTATCAATTTTTGTTTTTTATTTGCCGCAAATATCAGAATATGTCCACTCATCCTCCTTGCCTTTCTGTATTTTTCCATCTATAATGGAAGAGGAAGAAAAACAAGGGGGATGCTTTTTATGGATGCAACCGAAAGCAGGGAAAACGCTGTCCCATGCGGAAAAAACGCTATTCCTATGGCACTAAAATACATCCGTGAGCACTGCGACAGAGATATCACACTGACAGAGGTAGCGAAAGCTGCCTGGGTCTCGCCGACCTATTTCAGCCGCCTGTTCGTACATACGACCGGAATTCACTTTTCCGAATATCTGCGCCGCTGCCGGCTTGAGAGAGCGAAAGAACTGCTCACATCCTATTCGCTTTCTATCAAGGAGATCGCCCTTGCATCCGGTTTTCACTCAGCGGCCTATTTCATCAAGCTATTCTCCGCAGAATACGGAATGACACCAGGGGAATACCGCCGTTCCGGAGGAATCACAGACTGAGCGTATTCCGGAATTCAGCGGGCGCCATACCGTAATACAGGCTGAACTCCCGTGCGAAATGTCTGTAGGAGGCATAGCCGGATTCGGCGGAGATCTGGCGCATGGTATACCGCGTGGAGCGCATCAGATTGACAGCGATGCGCAGCCGGTACTGATTGACATACTCCGGGATGCCGCATCCCATTTCCGTTTTGAATACTCTTCCCAGGTGTTCCGGGGAGACAGACAGCTGACGCGACAGCATTTCGAGCGTCAGCTTTTTATAATAGTGAATACTTATAAAGGAAAGCGCCTCCCGCACAAGGGGAGAATAGGTTATTTCCCCATGCGGAACATGCTCCAGAATATAGCGGGTGAGAATCTCAATTTGACAGCGCAGAAGCCCTTTGGCATACTCACTCTGCGTATTCTCCTGCGCGATAATGATACGGAGAATCCCTGCAAGCACTTCTCTGTCCTCTCCTGCATCACACTGCAGAGGTGTATCCGCCAGGGATGCCTCGGATACAAGGGCGGGAAGGATCGCTGTTGCATCAAACTGTACGGTGCACATCAACACAGGTTCGTCTCTGAAAATGTACTGATGCACATCTCCCGGTCGGATCAGATACAGAACACCGGGAGAAAGCGGATAGCGGTCTGTATTAATGATGTGCGTTCCCTCTCCCGACAGAACCAGTTCAATTTCAAAGAATCCGTGCATATGGGGTAAAGTAACGGTCTTCGGATTGCTTGGATCCTGACGCTGCAAAATACATCTGGCGTGCACGCCCCGATCAGCCAGAAACTGTCTGGAAAAGAACTGATACTGGTTCTCTTCATTATAGCTTTTGATTCGGGAATCCTTTTCGCTCACGGGAAATCTCCTTTTCAGCTTTCTGTTTTTATTATAGCAGATTCTCCCCCGTTCGTCAACGTATCTGTCCCGAATGATCCTATTATCTCCCGCAGAATCCATTGACAGCATCTTTCCGGTATGTTATAATGTACACAGTATTTGGTACGCAGATATCCGGAACTCCCCTTGATATCTGCAGAAAAAATTTTCCGTGCTGGCGCGGCGTGCAGGTGGATTTTATCCCCCAGGACTCTCTCCTGTCCTTTCTGTATTTTGCACACCGGGAATGTACATCTCGCATGAAAGGATATTCGTTTTTATGAAACCTACTTATTGCAATCCTATTTGCGTGGAAAATGTAAAAAGCGGAAGATGGCTGGATGCCTCACTAAGTAAGCTTGATATACGGTCCCTGAACGATTACCGCTCCATTTCAGATCCAAGCGTCATATACCATGACGGGAAGTGGATTATGTATCCCAGCTACAGCGTAGCATATGTAAGTGAGGATTTTGTCAACTGGAAGCATGTCGATATCGGCATAGAGCATCTCCGGTACAGCCCTGCCGTGATTCAGTTCCGCGGCAAATGGTATCTGAGCGGACACGGGATGCCCGAGATGTATATTGCAGACAGTCCGCTTGGTCCGTTTAAGCATTGCGGAAATCTTACGGATGTCCATGGCAATGAAATAAAAGTCCCCGACGGATGCTATTTTACGGAGAATGACAGGCTGTATTTCTATTGGTGCGCTACCCGAAAACCTGAAGTGGGTGAGGATGTTGAGATGGTTGTCGGAACCGTGGGTGCCGAGTGCGATCCCAATGAGCCGTGGAAGCTGATTTCCGAGCCTGTCTGGATCAATACGTTCTCCCCGGATAAGGAATGGGAACGCCACGGCGAATACAACCAGAATGAGCGCATTGGCTGGACAGAGGGTCAGTGGATGATAAAGATAGGTAAAAGATATTACCTTCTTTATTCAGGAAGCGGGACACAGTACTCCTCCTATGCGTGCGGAATTGTGTATTCGGATGAGGGACCGCTTTCCGGCTTTAAGCGACAGGAAAAGCATGATCCCCTGACGCGTAAAAGGACGGGGCTTCTCCGCGGTGCGGGACACGGAAGCATTGCACAGGGACCGAATAATACGTACTGGATATTCTATACATATTTCTTCGGCTTCAACTACAAGTTTGAGCGCAGAGTAGGCATGGATCCGCTCGGTATTGATGAAAACGGTGAGCTGTTCTGCCCGGTGCTTACGGAGACACCGCAATACGCGCCCGGTGTCATGACGAATCCGGAAAGCGGAAATGATGCCGGACTTTTGCCGCTTACATTCTATCAGCCGGTCAGGGCATCAAGCAGAATCTGCGGACATGAGGAAATCTATGCCACCGACGACAGTACGATCACCTGGTGGCAGCCGGAAGCAGGCGACAGGGAAAGAACCCTTGAAATTGACCTTGGTGCAAAAAAGGGATATGATATCGAAGCAATGCGCCTTATATGGCGCGATATCGGTATGGAAACGCTCGACGGAATATATCCCGGTGCATTTCAGTACACGGTGGAATATGCAAAACCCGATTCCGATGAATGGATAATGCTTATTGATGCGTCTGGCAATGACAGGGATCTGTGCGTTGATTACCGTACGTTTGAGAAAGTGAATGCGCGGAAGGTCCGGCTTTCAATCGTCGGATGTCCGGAAGGCATTCAGCCCGGCGTTGTCAGTTTTACCGTATTCGGAAAATGTGCGCATTAAAGCGTGAACAAACAATATATAAAAAATTTCTATAAGGAAGGTTATCCGATATGATTCTTCGTGCTCCCTCCATGCCGCTGATTACAGTGGATCCGTATTTTTCCGTATGGTCTCCAGCCGATAAACTGACTGACACAGTCACCGAACACTGGACCGGAAAGCCCAACACCATCGTTGGCACCGCTGAAATTGACGGTACTGTCTACCGTTTTCTCGGGAAACTGCATGACGGTGATACGGCGCCTGTCATGAAGCAGCTCTCGGCGGACTGCAGTGCCCTGTCCACCACCTATGTATTTGCTGCCGCAGGCGTAAAACTGACAGCAGTATTTACGACTCCCCTTCTGCTGGATGATCTGGACATCATGACGCGCCCCGTCAGTTATATGTACATCACCGCCGCATCCATGGACGGAAATGTACACAACCTCAAGATCAAGGTATGCGTCAGTGAGGAAATATGCCTGAATTACCGCGGACAGGATGAAGTGACTGCCGAACTGCTTGAGAACGACCGCATCCTTTCTGCGAAAATGGGCAGCGTTTCTCAGCCTGTTCTGGAAAAGGACGGCGATGATATCCGCATCGACTGGGGGTATTTCTATCTCTCCGTTCCCGCACAGTACGGTGCTGTCTCCACGGACGTGATCGAAGTACCGATTGATGAAAAAATGCCCCATGGAGACAAGTTTGCAATGACTTTCGTCTGTGCGGAAGCCGTTCTTTCCACCGAAGCACAGAACACAGCACTGTTCACTTTCGCCTATGACGATATCAAATCCATCCGCTATTTTGAGGATGATCTGGTTTCCTACTGGAACCGCGACGGCAAGACGATTCTCACTGCCATTGCCGAATCGTATGCGGATTATGCGGCTGTAAAGGAAAAATGCGATGCATTCTCCGACCGCATGTTCCTGGACGCTGTCCGTGCCGGCGGTGAAAAGTATGCTGAAATTCTGGAGATCGCCTACCGTCAGTCCATCGCGGCACACAAGGCAGTTGTGACCAGCGAAGGTGAGCTGCTCTTTATTTCCAAGGAATGTTTCTCCAACGGATGTGCCGCCACGGTAGACGTAAGCTATCCCTCCATCCCGCTGTTCCTGCTCTACAATCCTGAGCTGGTACGCGCCATGATGCGTCCAATCTTCCGCTTCGCCCGTTCGGACGCATGGGAATTCGATTTCGCGCCTCATGATGCAGGACGCTATCCGTTTGTAACCGGTCAGCGCTACGGTCTGCGCGATGGCAAACTTCTCTTTGAAAAGCAGATGCCCGTTGAGGAATGCGGCAATATGCTGGTCATGGCTGTCAACACGGTTATTGCTGACGGCAATCTGGATTTCATCCGTGAGAACATGGATCTGCTGGAAATGTGGGTGAAATATCTGGAAGAAAACGGACGCGATCCGGAGAATCAGCTCTGCACCGATGACTTCGCCGGTCATCTGGCACACAACTGTAATCTTTCCCTGAAAGCGATCGTGGGCATTGCCGGCCTGGGCATCATCTACGGCAAGCTGGGCGATGAGGCAAAGAAAGAGCACTATCTCGCCGAAGCCCGCGATATGGCAAAGGATTGGGCAATCCGCGCCTCCAACGGGGACGGCAGCTACCGTCTCGCATTCGACCGCGAGGACACATGGAGCATGAAGTACAACATCGTCTGGGATAAGCTCTGGGGCACGGACATCATGGACAAGTCCGTGATCGCCTCTGAATTTGCATCCTACAAAAAGCATGTGAAACCCTACGGTATGCCGTTGGACAACCGTGAGACATACACCAAGAGTGACTGGCTGGTCTGGACCGCTACGCTCGCAGCTGAACGCGCAGATTTTGAGGAATTTGTCGCACCTATGTGGGAGGGATACAACCGCTCGCTGACCCGCGTTCCGCTGACAGACTGGTATTTCACCGTCACCGCTGCCAAGCGCGGCTTCCAGCACCGTTCCGTACAGGGCGGATTATTCATCAAGCTGCTGGAGTACACCGGAAAGATGCATCTCTGATGCCGCGGGGGATTATTCTATTCGGCGCACCGGGAGCAGGAAAAACAACACTGGGCAGGCTTGCCGCCGAACAGCTCTCCTATCCGTATTTCGACATTGATGACTACATCTGGCGCAGGGATACGGAAATTCCTTTTACGAAAATGTATTCCCGTGAGGAGAAAGCCACGCGCCTTATGGAGGCTATCGCCGACCACAATCATTTTGTGATGGCAGGCTCTATGGACAGCTTTCATGCACCGTTTGATCCACTGTTTGAGTTGGCAGTTCTTGTTACAGCAGATGTACAGCTTCGCCTGGATCGTCTGCATCGTCGGGAACTCGCCCTGTTCGGCTGTCGGATCCTGAAAGGCGGAGACATGTATGAAGAGCACCGGAGATTTCTGGACTCCGCCGCCCGCTATGACACCGACGGCTCACCCAATCTGAAAACACATCTGGCATGGGCGGAAAACCTTCCATGCCCCACACTCCGTATTGAAGGAGGGAATGATCTCGCTGCCAATACGGCGCGGATCATAGAAGAATACATCCACTGTACGAACAACATACTGTAAGGAGGCAATCCATGTACACACAACAGCGATATCACGCACCAGCAAATCTCACTTCCCTTTCCTATCTGGAATATCTCCCCGAGGGATATGGACAGGGCTCGAAATTTCCTCTTGTGGTCTTCCTGCACGGTGCAGGGGAACGGGGTGACGATCTGGAAAAGGTAGCCGTACACGGCTGGCTGAAGCATGTACGCGAGGGAGAGAACTTCCCCTTTGTCATTCTGGCGCCGCAATGCCCCGACGGAAAATACTGGGGATGTTACATTGAGTCTCTGAATGCGTTTCTGACGGATGCGCTGGAACGGTACGATGTGGATCCCGCCCGGGTTTATCTGACCGGACTCAGCATGGGCGCCACCGGCACATGGCTGTGGTCCCTTGCCAATCCGGAGCGCTTTGCCGCGATTATTCCGATCTGCGGTACCGGTGTCTACTGGTACGGCGGACAGCTGGCAAACAAGCCTGTATGGGTATTCCACGGCGAGGCAGACAATGTTGTTCCCGTTACGGAGAGCATCAATATGGTACAGGGTATCCGCAAACGCGGAGGCAATCCGAAACTGACGATTTATCCCGGTGTGGGACACAACAGCTGGGCACAGGCGTACACAGATCCGGAGTTGATTCCCTGGATGCTGGAGAAGACGTTATAATGAGAAATCCGCCCCTCTATGGGGCGGATTCTTTTTCTGTTATTTTTGCTTGAGGAGCGTATGCTCTCTGCGGTATTCCTGCGGAGACATGCCCGTGCACTTACGGAACACAGCCGCAAAATAGGATGCATTATCAAAACCGCATCGGGAGGCTATCTCGCATACGGAACTCTTTTCTTCCCGCAGCATCATCTGTGCATAGGTGATGCGCACGCTGTTCACATACTGGCTGATACTCCTGCTGCTCCGCTTCTTGAACGTATGGCTGATATAGGACTCGCTGTAGTGGAATATCTCGGAAAGCTGTTTTACTGTAATGACAGATGCGTAATTATTGTCAATATACTCCACGATCATACCAAAGAGTGTATCCGATTTTGTATCCGGGGCGCTCATTGCATCCGCTTCTGCTTTTCTTGTTTCACGGTAGAGAATCGCAATAAGGTCTACCGCGGGAGTCAGGAGAGCTTCCACGGTCTCTGCATCCGGAGGTGAGGGGGACAGGGACATGTACCTCTGTTTCAATTCGGTAAAGTCCATACCGCTTTCTTCCGCCGCACGGCGAAGCCGGCGCATGGCTTTTTCCGAATCTACCCGGTAACCGGACACGCTGATAAACGCTACGGTTCTGCCGTCACACTGTACAGGCATGGTATATTCCTCCACACCGCACCAGCACATGCCGAAACGCATTGTATCCACTGCACGGGCGACGCGGCGCTGCTGTTCAAGGCAGTGAAGCTGCAAGGCCGCATTGCTTTTGATCTTCTCACAGAGTGCACAGCTGTGCCGGTTGCACCGGCGATATTCGGGAATGGGGACAATGCCGGACTGTGAGGCGAAAAACGTACCGCCGTAATGGAGAGAAACAGAACAGTTATAGGTTTTCTGCAGAAAAACAAGGTAACGGAACACGTCGATATACAGTTTTCTTATTTCGTTTTTTTCCTGTTCAGTCATCTGTATTTCTCCTGTATTCCGCTGCAGACTGCAAAAACTCAGCCGGCAGTTTTAACGAATTCTGCCTTCATCTGATCAAGGATCGCCTGATAGGTATTTACATTGGCTGCATAGAAGGATGCGAAATTCGGAGACTGATCTTTGCTGTTTTTGAGTACGTTGCGCAGGATGTACATGATATCCGTAAAGAACGCGAAATCCGTCTTGGTATTCTCCAGCATGATATCGATAACCTTTCCGCTCTCGGAATCGCGGGAATATTTCAGCTTCAATCCTTCTTCGAGATACACTTTGGTTACAGAACGGTAGGATTCAGCAGCGGCTGCCTCCAGAACGGCTGCAGCTTCATCAGGATTCTTTGCAGGGCTGGCTATAGAATAGAGAGAATAGCCGTTCCGGTTATGCGTATAGTAGTTCTCCTGATTCTCATCGAATTTAGGATAGGTAAGAACGCCGAACTCAAAGGGAACTTCACGCAGCAGCTTGAGCGCATAGAGCGTATCTGCATCAAACAGAGCACGACCGTCGATGAAAATAGGACGGTATGTCATGTTCGTATAGGTTCCTGCCTGAGTAGATACACCCGGATTCTCCCAGTACAGCTTATACAGCTTTTCCACCATGCTGACCATCTTTTCATTGTTGACACACAGCTCGGGGAAACCGTCTTTATCCATTTTGGTGATCGGCTGATCCCAAGAGGCGTACCACGGATCCATGTTGGCATAACCGTTTGTTGCCAGTCCCCACACATCATCCAGTGTCATGGTACCGTCGCCGTTCAGATCCTTTTTGACAGCTTCGCTGTACTCAAACATTTTGTCATAGGTCCACTTCCCGTCAAAAAACAGCTGGTACAGATCGCCGATATTATTGTCCTCTGCCATCTTGGTATTAAACAGGAAGACAGACATACCGTCCAGATATCGGAACGCAATCTCGCCCGTCGCAAAGAACGCCTTACCGTTATAGGTACAGATATCCATTACATCCTGGTTCCACCAGGGCATATCAAAGTCCAGGTATTTCAGATCAGGCAGGTTATGCAGAATACCGCTCTGCATGAATTTCGTCGTATCCTGTGCGGCAATATTGATGATCTGAATTTCCGAATCGCCTGCCAGAATAGCCGTGAGCAGAGGCTTGGCTTTTGCTGTACCCGCCCCGTGGGTCATCTGCGTATTCAGTTTGACTTTCAGACGCTCTTCTACAGCGAGATTACGGTTGTATACCGCATCCTGTACAAGATCGCCCGTCTGCTCCGCAACCCAGTCAATATTGTAAAGAGCATCACTGTTTACGTTGATATTGACGGTACGACCGCCCAGATTCAACTCCGGCAGATTGTCCGGATGATTTTCACGGGTAATTTCCTGTGTTGTCTCAACGGGAGCAGTCGTGGATTCAACTGCAGGAGCAGTTGTATCCGGAGTATCGGGGGCTGCGGGTTCTTCCGAGCAGGAAGTGATCGGCAGGACAAGAGCCGCCAGAAGCATTGCTGCCGTAATGCGCCGAGATAAGCGTTTATGCAAGGATTTCATAACAGTACCTCCATTAAATATTTATAATGTTATGCAAGACTAGTATAGCAAATTTACAGGGGCAAATCTACAAAAAATCTGCACAGATACCATTGATAATCTGCACTTATCTCTGTTTTCAGTTCAGTATATCATATTACACAGAGAATGTCAATGAAAAAATCTGTCCCACCGCCGTGGGACAGATTTTTATTCCATATACATAATTGGAGAAGTGGACAGCGCATGCGACAGCCTGTTTTTTACATCAGATAAATTTCTTTCTCCGATGCTTTTGCCTGTACGGTGTACAGATCCCCATCCCTCTCCATCGGGAGCACATCGCCTGCGGCATTTTCCGCACGAGTTACGGGAGTCTCGCTGTAGAATATGATGCTTCCGCCTTCGACGGTTCGGATGAAATTCCGTGCCGTATCAGTGACAGAGAGTGTGGAGATAAACTTTTCTGCATCCCCAAGAATTGCTCTGCCGTTTTCCAGGGGGATCAGTGCGTACAGCCGGAAATCATCCGCGTTTTTCAGCGTGAAGCGATACTCTTCACCGCGTTCGATAATTTTCCATTCCCCGCTGAAATACTCATGCAAAAGGAATTTCCCGCCGCACAGTCCGGGGATATCGTCTGAGGACAGACTTCCGCTTACGCTGTGCTCTTCCTCATGATGCAGATTGAATGCGGCGATATAGCCGGCTTTTCCTGCGGTATTGAATACTTTCAGCGGCTTTTCCGATTTTGTCGCATCACTGACAACGCAGTCCTCGGTGGGCATTGCCACACCGTCGGGACGGAGCAGGCGTCCGTCTGAGAAGCAAAGCGGCTTGAAGATTTCGGGACGGCTTCTCTCAAGTCGGTCGCTGACATACACGGGACCGCCGCTGAGCGCACGAAGCACGCTGTTTTTCTTTGCCTGCTCGTCATCGCTCCACCACATGTCCCAGTCATTATAGTAGAACTGTCCCTGCAGAAGTCCGTTATAAGCACATGCCATCAGGTGGCGCGAGAACCATGCGCGGTTTTCCGGCTGGAAATCCCCGGAGCAGCGGGAAATCGCAGAGGCTGTACGGCTCAGCATATTTTCCGTAGCCATACCCATACAGTTGATCAGATCACCGCCGAAATTGGCACCGACGCTGGATTCAATACCTCTGTGCAGATTTTTGACAGCCGTACCGATCGGCACATCGTTCCGGTACTGTGCACGGACAAAACTCTGGTTATCGATTTTAAGGAAATCCGTTCCGCAGTCACGCAGGAATTCGTGCATTGTATTATAATACTGATACGTTTTTCCACCGTCCCGCAGATCGGGCAAAATTTTTCCCTGTGCCTTGGAAACAAGCGTATAGTCTTTCAGTTTTTCATAAGCGGGACTGTCTTTATACAGACCTGCCCAATATCCCGCCGTCGGATGCCACACGCCGACTTTCAATCCGAAATCCTCTTTCATACCGCGGACTGTATGAGCAAGCCCCTGCGGGAAACGTTCCGGATCGGCTTCGTAATCTTTCATCCAGGAGGAATGCATTACTTTGAAGGAGATACTGTGCGGGGTGAATTTTGGCAGTTTTTCCGTCCACTGCACGTCCGCCCACATATCGTCCAGAATACCCCAGCGGACGGGAATATTTTTATCCTTAAATTCCCGACACTTCTGGAAGATCTCCGCCTCATTGACCCAGATCTCCATCGAATCCCAGGAGCACCAGCCGAGATATTCGAATACTTCCGGATAACGACGATCCTCACGGAGTCGTACGCCGTTATTCAGCAGGCGTACCGCTTCGGCTGCCATTGCATGAACCAGTGCATGCGCATGCTCCCCTTCCCCGTACAGAAAAGCGGTGCTTTCACACACGGAAAGATCATCCGTATACGAACGGGTAACAGCGCAGAGATTTCCGTCAATGGACTGCAGCGCAGTCACATAATCGCCGCTCAGAAGAGGAAGAATGCATCCGTATCCGCCGGATTTCTTTTTCCACAGAAGCATCTGCGTATTCTCGCTGACCTCAGCGAGTGATGCGGGAAATTCCGGGACACACCACACGGCATACAGGACAATCGCCATGCATCCGTCCATTTCGTCGTTTATCCGGAGATCGGCAATGACAGCACGGTCCGGATGAAAAGAGGCTCCATCGCTCCGGGAGGATACGGTGTAAGCGGTGATGCCGTTATGTACGGAAGTTTTCAGGGAAGGCAAGGAACCTTCTCCTCCGTCCGTCAGAATGGATTTGATATTGGTAACAGAAATCATATTTTACTCCTTTTCGGTTTGCAGTTGAGATGCAATAACGTCATACGGATATTCCATCGCCAGCATGGGATATTTTGCCCCTGCCAGCGTATTGTACGGCAGAAATTCATGAGGCGAACCGCCGGAGACAGCACGGAGTGCCCGGATATTCTCTTCCGTATCGGTGATGCCCGGAATCAGCGGTGTGCGGAATTCGTGGCGGATTCCGGATGATTTCAGCCATGCAGCGTTAGCAAGAATGCATGTGTTGTCCGCGCCTGTATATTTTTTATGAAGCGCCGGATCGGCAAGTTTCAGATCCATGATCACATAATCCGTCAGAGAAACAACCGCCCTGAAAATTTCGGCGGAAGCAAATCCGCTTGTTTCCACGGCGGTGTGTACGCCGCTTTCTCTGAACCGCTTCAGCATTGTACGGAGAAACGCATGCTGCATCAGCGGTTCCCCTCCGGAAAAGGTGATCCCGCCGCCGCCCGTGCGCAGAAAATCCGCATCACGCATCAGTCGGCTGTACAGCGCATCTGCCGTGATATCCCGTCCGCAGACGGAGATCAGTGCATCCGGACAGGCATACACACACCGCCCAAAGGGCTGACAGGCTTCATGCGTACATTCTGTACGGCATCTGCCGCATTGGCGGCACCGGGATGTTTTCGTCATCAGTTGTTTTTCCGGTGAAAGCCCCTCGGGATTATGACACCAGACACAGCGAAGCGGGCATCCTTTGAAGAACACCGTCGTCCGGACTCCGGGTCCGTCATGGACGGCAAATTCCTTGATATCAAAAATTACCGCGTTATCATTATCTGTCACAGCGTATACTCCTGACGGCGGAGAACCTGATTCTGATAGCAGGCATCCAGCTCCACAAAATAGGCGCTCCAGCCCCAAACACGCACGATCAGATGAGGATATTTCTCCGGATGCGCCTGTGCATCCAGAAGCGTATCCCGGTTCACGGCATTCAGCTGCAGCTGATGACCGCCGCGACGGATGAAATAGTGCACCAGCTGTGCCACTTTCTCCACGCCGTCCGGCGCATCGAACATTTTCTGCTGGAATTCCAGCGTCAGCGGTCCGCCGTTGGCAGTCTCACGCAGATCCGGCACGGTGAAAGAATTCACAACGGATACAGGTCCGTCCACTTTGGCGAAAAGCGATGCGGAATAATTGGTGCCCAGCGGTTCGCCTTTGCGGCGTCCGTCGGGGGATGCACCGATCTCATCAGAATGCCAGAGATAGTACATCGCCGTACCCGTTCCCGCACGCCAGCATCCGCCGCGGCAGTTTTTCTCTCCTGACAGAATGGATGCAAATTCATGCAGCAGCCGTTTCGCCCATTTTTCGGGCGTTCCGCTGTCCTGTCCGAATTTCGGTGCTTCTCTGCGCAGTTTCACAAGCAGTTCTGTATCCTCTGCAAAATCCGAATCAACCGCGCGAAGATATTCTCCGCCGGAACGGAAATGGTCGGTAAACTGATACTTTTCAATTGCCGCCAGAGAATCGGCGGCACAGGCAACGCCGGTACCGTGCAGTCCGAAATTATTGTATTTTGCGCCTTTTGTGATATCATCGCTGTCCGTCAGAACATCCATAAACGGCGCGGGAACAAACCACACGTCGCGGATCCCGTCCATAATGGAAGCAAGCTCTTCCCGCATCACACGGCGAACGCTTTCCCAGAAGCCTTCCATTGTCTCCGCCAGCGCCAGATCCGCGTGCACAGCTTTATCAATTACCCGCGGGAATGACAGCGCACCGATATTGGCAATATCCGCGCCGACACGGGGGATGATGAACTCCCAGCACGCCGCGACGGAATAATCGGAGGCATCCCTGTGGGAATACCCCAGCCGCTCCAGTGCCGGGATGACCACATCATCATTGGAATACTGCGGGAACCCCAGTCCGGCGGCTGTCAGGCGGCTTCCTTCCAGAAACACTTCGTCGGGAGTATCCGCGTTGACGCGCAAATTTATTTTCGGATCGATCAGTCGGATCTCACCGCTGGCGCGCAGGCAAAGCGCACTCAGCTCACTGTAAACGGATTTTCCTGCCGCATCCACACCGCCGAGCATCAAACTCTGACCGTTATCTCCCTGCTGAATGCCGGGATACAGATCACTGTCAATATTACACGACAGGAAGAAGTCGCAGATCAGCTCATACGCTTCCTCCCGGGTCAGAATTCCGTTTGCAATATCATACTCATAGTAAGGCTTCATGTATACATCAAATCTGCCCAGTGTATTATGGTACTCTCCCTCTGCCCACAGCGCCCAGTGATAGATGCGCAGTGCCTGCAGCGCCTCACGGAATGTACGCGCGCCGTACGCGGGTACGCGGGAAAGGGTATCGGCAATATCCTCTCTTCCCTCCGCACGGGCGGTTGCCGCGTAGCGTTCCACAAGGTGAAGCAGCGCATCGATCTCTGCGGCAGATGCCGCATCGGCATGATTCTTCGCCGCCAGCAGACCGGAGCGGATCACGTCCGCGTAATCGGGGCAGAGATTGGAGAGATAACCGGATTCGTGGATATAATGCGTCCGGCGGATCTCCGCCCATTCCGCTTCGGTCAAAATATCCGGCACATCCGTCACGGTACGCATGAACACGATTTTCTGCTCCGGCAGAATGTGCGGTTCTTCCTGCGCGCAGAGCATGGAAAAACGCTCCGCCATTCTGCGGCGGTACGGCACAGAATACTCTGCCCACATTCCGGCATCCATCCCCGTAAAGGGATGCCGCCATGCATGGTGTTTTTTCTCTGTTATGTATGTATACAGCGTACTGTTCATTACAGCCTCCCGAATCAGATTCAGACTCTATGATTTAATTATACCTGTTTTTTTCTGCTTTGTCAATGAAGTCCATTTTCAGGTGGATTTCTGACTTCATTATGTACTGTTTTGTCCGATTACAAATCGGATGCGGATTTCAAAAAATATTCTCTTCTTACCTGTTTACAATTGCCCGAAAATATGGTATACTATTTGTGTATGAAAATTCAGAAGTGACTACAGATACGGCGCAATCTGCCGTACACGGAGGTTTCCATTGATTATTGCACTTGAAGAAGCAAGAATTGAGCTGACCAATTTCCGCGATCAAATCCGCGATCTGGGTACTGCTCTGCGCATCGAAGCACTGAAAGAACAGGCTGAAACGCTGGAGGAACAGTCCCAGTCGGCTGATTTCTGGAACAACCAGGAAAAATCTACCGCAGCGCTCCAGACTTTGAAGCAGCTGAAAGACAAGATCCAGCGTTATGAAGATCTCTGCGCCAAGCTGGAGGACACCATCACCCTCGCTGAGCTTGCCAATGAAGAGAACGACGAATCCATGACGGAAGAGATTCTCACCGACGTGGAAGCAATCAAGACCGAGGAAGAAAAACAGCGTATTGAGATTCTTCTCAGCGGTCAGTATGACAAGAACAACGCCATCCTCTCCTTCCACCCCGGTGCGGGCGGAACGGAGGCACAGGACTGGGCGCAGATGCTCTACCGTATGTACACCCGCTGGGGTGAGGCACACGGCTACACCGTCAAGCTGGCAGACTGGCTGGACGGCGATGAAGCCGGCATCAAATCTGCTACGATCATCGTGGAAGGTTTGAACGCGTACGGTTTCCTGAAGAGCGAGAACGGTGTTCACCGTTTGGTCCGTGTATCCCCCTACGATGCATCCGGACGCCGCCACACCTCCTTTGCCTCTGTGGAAGTTATGCCCGAATTCAATGATGACGATGCCACCATTGAGCTGCGCGAGGAAGATCTGGAGATTACCGCGCACCGTTCCAGCGGCGCCGGCGGTCAGCACATCAACAAAACCGACTCCGCCATCCGCATTGTTCATATTCCTACCGGTATTGTGGTTGGCTGTCAGACAGAGCGCAGCCAGCTCCAGAACAAGGAGACCGCTCTGAAAATGCTGAAATCCAAGCTGATGGAAATCAAAGAGCGCGAAAAGCTGGAGCGTATTGAGGACATTCAGGGTGCCAAGGTCAACATCGAGTGGGGTTCCCAGATCCGTTCTTATGTTTTCATGCCCTACACGCTTGCCAAGGATAACCGCACCAGCTACGAGGAAACGGATATTCAGGCAGTGATGGACGGCGAAATCGACGGATTCATCAACGCATACCTGAAGCAGACCGCTGAAAAATAATGCGCAGTGCGCAGAATGGAGATTTTTATGAAACTGCCGAGAACACTTATCACGCTTACCGCTGTGTTTGCATCTTCCCTGCTCTTCATCGGTATTTTCCTCTATTCCGCGATCCGCGCACGCAGCGTATGGCACGGAATCGGTGCCGCGGCGGCAGCTGCCGCTTCCATCGGCATTGCCACGGTAATTGAGGATTACTGCCGTGCCGCCAGCTTCCATCCGGCTGAGTATTTCAGCATGAACCGCGCCATCGATGAATTCTTCGATCCCGCTGACCCGGAGGAGAACTGAATCCCATGCTTAAAGAAGAATCCCGTTTCGGCGAATCCACGGTATTTGAGGGAATGACCTCTCTGCGCGCCGTTCTGGATGCGCACGAAAGCGGAATCAGTGACCGTAAAATTCTGCGGGTACTGTACGACAGTACAAAGGAGAAATCCAAGGAAAAAGAGCTTGGCTATATCCGCCGCAAGGCGCAGGCGCTTGGCTTCGCCGTACAGTCCTGCTCCACTGAGGAAATCGATGCCCTTGCCACGGGTAACTCACACGGCGGCATTATTGCGGAGTGTACGGGACGTTCCATCCCTTCGCTGGGTGACGGAATGCTCCCTCAAGACGGATTTGTTGTCATGATTGAAGGAATCGAAGATCCGTACAATTTTGGATACGCACTGCGCACGATTTACGCCGCCGGTGCTGACGCGGTGATTCTTACGCCGCGGAACTGGATGAGCGCCGCCGGTGTTGTATGCCGTTCCTCCGCAGGTGCATCGGAGCTGCTGCCGCTGTTCATCGGTGAACCGCCGGAAGCGGTGGATATCGCCCGCCGTACCGGATACAAAATCGTCTGTGCCGGCATCCGGGATTCCGTATCCGCCTTTGATGCTGACCTTCGCCGACCTCTTCTTCTGATCGTGGGAGGCGAAAAACGGGGCATTTCCCGGGCGGTATTGGACAAAGCGGACACCATTGTCCGTCTTGATTACGGACGGGAATTCCGCGGATCCCTCTCCGCCGCATCCGCCGCATCGGTACTCGCCTACGAGGTACTGCGCCAGAACAGAACATAAAAAATCAGGGAATCCTGCTGCACGGGATTCCCTGTGTTTTTTCCAGCGGCAGATATCTTCGAGGCGTAAATGAATAAAAATTTGCAAATTTTCAGTAAGATTATTATAGAATTATCCGCTGTTTATGCTATAATAGTTATAAATTCAAGTAAACAGCATCGGAGGAAACTTATGAGCTGCTATGAAATCCGCCGGACAGACGGCAAACCCGCTTTATATCAGGACGGAACACGTACAGTACCGATTCTGTACGGACTCAGCGATATTCCCGGCTCAGCGGCAAATACTGCGCAGGCACAGCGCAACATTGCGGCATTTGCCGCCGCGGGCATACATATGGTGGATGCGGACACCGGTCTGCATCTCGGATGGCGCAAGAATTCCCCCTTTGATCCCGAAGCGCTCCGCGCGGAGATCGGCGCAGTGCTGGATGCAGATCCCCAGTCAAAGGTGATGCTCCGTCTGCATCTGAATCCGCCCTACTGGTGGCTGAGAGACAACCCGGACGAGTGCATCATATACCGCACACCTGAGGGCGATGTCCCCGGCATTGATGACGGAGAATCCGACAGACTGATCCGCGGGGACAATGCCATGCACATGCGTGTCAGTCTGGCATCCGAAAAATGGATGCGGGAGGCGACGGAGCTGATGGAGCAGTTCTTCCTTTCCCTTAAGGGGACTCCTGAAGGAGATGCGCTCATGGCGGTGCAGGTGGCATGCGGACTGTACGGCGAGTGGCATCAGTGGGGATGTGACACAGGCAAACCGGCCCAGAAACGTTTCCGCCGCTGGCTGAGGGAAAAATACAAAACAGAAGAAGCGCTTCAGCGCGCGTGGAATCAGCCGGATGTGACGTTTGAGACAGCCGAATATCATCCCGAGCCCTTCCGTCCGTGCGACGATGGGATGTTCCGTGATCCGCAGCTTTCCATGAATACGATTGACTCCCAAAGATGCAACCAGCAGATTCCGCCGGAGGCGATTCTCCACTTCTGCCGTGCCGTCAAGCGGATTATGCCCCATCTGCTCTGCGGCAGTTTTTACGCCTATTATTTCGGCGTGGGCAGTCCGGAGATCAGCGGTCATCTGCGTCCCGAAATGCTGTATGACGATGACAGTGTGGACTTTTTGTGCGGACCGTTCTGTTATTATAAGGAATGTCGTTCTGCCGATGGTGCAGCTTTGCAGCGCGGTGTTCTTGAATCCATCCGTCTGCACGGAAAACTTTGGCTGACGGAGATGGACCAGCACCCCGAGGGGATTGAGATACAGCCGGGCGGCACGCCGGAGTATCTTGCGGAAAATATCGCCACCCTGCGCCGCTGTACGCTGCAGCCTCTGCTTGCCGGTCACGGATTCTGGTACTACGATCACCGTGTTGTTCCCACACTGCAGAATACAGATACAGCCAACACATTTGCAGTGAGCATCTACCGCAAAAAAGGCTGGTGGGAATCTGCAGACATGATGGACGAGGTCGCGAAAATACAATCTGCGGCAGAAAAGATCACACAGCATCCCTACCGGGGAGAGGCGGACGTTCTGCTGGTGTATGATACGGACTCCTATTATTACACGGGCAGAGATATAGATTACGGAGGAAGCCGTCTGGCGGAAGGCACCGTCCAGCTGCATCATGCGCTGATGCGCCGCGGGATTGTGTATGACAGTATCTATGCTTCCGATTTGGATGCATGTGAAATGGATCGGTACAAATGTGTAATCTTCGTCAACTGCCGTATGGTGACCCCGCAGAACAGAGAAAAATTCCGCCGTCTCACGGAGGGAAAACTGCGCATTTTCCTGCAGGGACACGGATTCTGCGACGGTGAGAGTCTGTCAGAGAAGCATATTTCCTCCGCTGTCGGCATGAAAATTGTCCGCTCTGCCGGCACGGTTCCGCCAACAGGTGAGGCAGATATGCCAAAATCCGCCATATTGACGCCTCTGTTCTGTGTACAGGATGCGGATGCGGAAGTTCTGCTCCGCTACGAAAACGGAGAAGCCGCCGCGGCACAGCGGGGTAACGATGTGTATGTACATCTTCCCTATCTGCCCGCACAACTTGTCTCTGCACTGATGAGCCAGGCAGGTGTGCACATCTGGTGCGATTCTGATGAGCCTGTCATGGCGGGCGGCGGTTTCGCGGTCATCAACTGCCAGCGTGCCGGAGTGCGGACACTGATACTCCCCGACGGACGCAGACTATCTGTAAGCACCAATGGGTACGAAACAGTGATGTATTCCACGGAATCGGGTGAGCGGATTCTGTAAATAAAGCAAACAGCCGGAAGGAAATCCTTCCGGCTGTTTTTTCAGTAATTCTGTTCAAGACGTTCGTAGATATTTTCGTATGCGGTTGTGATGAGATGAACCACCATAGCGATCCAAAGGAAGCAGACAACCGTATTCACCAGATAGATCTCAGCAAAATACATAGCCACGGTGAAATAGGCAGAACTGAGAATGAAATAGATCACGCCGATGATACCGGTCACGATAACGCGGCCGTACACTTCGTGGAGGATCTCACTGCGGCGCGCATCTGCGCTGTACTGCGTCACATTGCCTGTGATATTGATATACGAGACATGCTTTTTCAGCACACGACAGTACACGAGGAATGCCAGAATGAACATAATCATCACGACGACATTCTCCGCAGTGCCCCAGAAACGGACAGCTCTGTATTCAACCGACGCATTGGCGATATAGCGTGCCGCCATTGCTTCGTATTCCTCGAAATAGGGGATCTGAATCAACAGACTCACGACGGAAAGAATGGCTGAAGCCACGCTTACCGCGATACTGCCAGCCACAAGAGGTTTATTCTCTGCATCCCGGCACATGAGAATCAGCGCAATAATGACAAACACCGATGCAAAGGCATTCAGAATAATATCCACGCCGTCCACAAGGAAAATAAGAGTACAGACAGCAGCCGCAGCCAGCAGGATATGTACTATCTTCATCCGCAAAGCAGCCATCTGTGCGGGACTTGAAGCAACATTCGTCTGGAAATATTCTGTCACTCCGCTGCACAGTACGGTATCACGCTTCATTCTGTTCACATAGCGAAGGAAGCGCACAAGCCAGACAAGACCGAACACAAGCACGATTGCCGTGCAGAAAAGATAGAACAACGGTTTGAACTGGGAAAGACGCACATTCAGGCGTGTATTGATTATCGATCCGCTGTCATTCGCCTGAAGCGCGGTCAGCTCCGGAAGAATGGAGGCAGTTGTTTTGATCAGGAAAAAGACAATCGTGTAAATCTTCAGCCGTTCTGCGTATTCGACTTTTTTTGTTTTTGCTTCTCCGTCTTTGGTTTTGACAGAAATTGTACGGGAATCAAATACACTGTCCACGTTCAGACGCACACCCAGCCCGTAGAAGCCTTCAAACAGTCCCACAAATGCGGGAATGAAGAAGATCGCTTCCAGAACACCGAAGGTAAATACGAGCACAAGACCAAATGTCTCCGATGTATACGGCAGAAAAACAATTGACAGAAAACGCAATGCGGTAATCAGTGCCAGTTTCCATATACTGCTCCGCACTTCCTGCAGTTTCGGAGAAATAAAGGACATCTGAAACAGTCCGCGATAGATCAGCAGATAGCCGATCGCGTCAGGCAGAACATCCACTACGCTGATGTTCGGATTGAACAGAAAAAGCAAACCTGCTGCAATAGCTCCGAATCCCATTTGTTCCTCCTTTATTTCTTATGTTTTCCTTTTTTCTTTCGTTTGACCCGGAGATATCCGGGTTCGGCTTCCACTGTTTCTTTCTCTTTTTTCTCCTTCGGCTGTCTGAGGAAGGCTCCGTCAAACATTTTATCCGTCTTTTCGTTGAAACGGTTTACCCATTCATATTTGGACTGTGGGCGTGCGCCGTTCTCTTCCCCCTGCAGGCACATACCGCAGTAGCAGGAGAAAATCAGGGACACATTCAGAATAAGCATCACCAATCCGAAAATCACAACGAGAAGAGCGGTAATATTGCCCACTGTATTGCCAAGGAAAGGGGTAATCAGCACAGCGATAATATGGAGAATGTAGTAGGAAAGAATGCGCATGAGACTGCCCTTGGCGCGCAGGGATTCCTTCTCCATCTCAACTTCCTTTGCCAGATAGAAGATGCCGGCAAAGAGGAAGAACTGCATCACCAGTGAGGCAAGGGGCGTCAGGACGGAGAATACCGTCACAAGAATCCCTTCCGCCTGCATGATTTTGAACATCATCAGCATCGCCCGCGCCGTGGAAATCATGAGATATACGATATCACACCACATTGCGCGCAGAAAATTCTTCTGATGCATTGCCAGTTTGGACAAGCCAACCAGCATCACCAGAGCGCCGATGATATCCTGAAAGAAGTAGACATTCCCCAGCGTAAAAATGAACGCCAGGATATAGCCTACGAGCAGATAGCCAAAACCCATAGTATGTATCACCGTCCTGCGGGACGGTTATCCTTTCCGGAATCTTTTGCTTTTATTCTTCTCCATCCTCGGAAGCATCGCTTCTGCCGCAGCATTTCTTATACTTTTTGCCGCTGCCGCAGGGACAGGGATCGTTGCGTCCCACTTTATTTTTATTGACCACGGGACGGTTCGGAGCAGGCGTTTTTGCCTCTGCCGCATTCTGCGGAGCACGTGCCGGTGCAGAGGGACGCATAACGGGACCGCGGGCAGGAGCTGCGGGAGCCGCGTTATTGCCGCTTTCCTTTACCACCTGTACACGCTGAACGTTTTGTGTCTTCGGCATTACGGACAGCATCATACGGACGGTATCGTCACGGATCTCGCCGATCATTTCATCAAACAGATCCGCGCCCTGAATCCGGTATTCGCTGATCGGGTTACGCTGCGCGTACGCCTGCAGACCGATGCTTTCCATCAGGCTGTCCATTGCTTCCAGATGTGCCATCCACTTCTGGTCTACGTTGCGCAGGAGCACTACGCGTTCCACTTCGCGGAACTGTTCCTCACCGAAGAGCTGTTCCTTGAAATCATACAGTTTTTCCGCACGCTCGATCAGAGTATCCCGGATCTGCTGACGTGCTTCGGCGGGATCGCCGCCGATATTCTGGAAATCGTCATCGCCGCAGAGGAGTCCGCGGTATTTGGCTCTGAGTCCGTCCACATTCCAGAGGGTGATATCCTCTTCATGCAGGCACTGATCCACAGCTTCGTTGATCGTCTCGTGGAGCATGGACTGAATCTTCGCCTGCATACTGCCGCCGTCCAGAACCTCACTGCGCTGCTTATAGATCAGCGAACGCTGCTGGTTCATAACGTCGTCATAGGCAAGCACGTTTTTACGGCGCGCGAAGTTATTATCCTCCAGGCGTTTCTGGGCACTCTCGATAGAACCGGAGATGATCTTGGCATCGATCGGCTCGTCCTCCTGCAGCCCCAGTTTATCCACTATACCGCGGATACGTTCACTGCCGAAGAGGCGCATCAGATCATCATCGAAGGAGAGGAAGAAACGGGATTCACCTGGGTCCCCCTGACGTCCGGAACGTCCGCGGAGCTGATTATCGATACGGCGGCTTTCGTGACGCTCGGTACCGATAACAAACAGACCGCCGGCGGCGCAGACTTTCTCCGCTTCCGGTTTGATCTCTTCCTGATATTTTTCGTACAGTTCACAGTACACTTTCCGGGCCGACATAGCTTCCTCGGAGATGGACTGGGAAGAACCTGTTGCAAGTGCAATAACGTCCTCCTCGTAGCCTTGGAAGCGCATCTCTGCCTTAGCAAGATACTCGGCGTTACCGCCCAGCAGGATATCTGTACCGCGTCCTGCCATGTTGGTGGAAATGGTTACAGCCCCCAGCTTACCTGCCTGCGCAACGATATCCGCTTCTCTGTCATGATATTTGGCGTTCAGCACAGTATGCTTGATACCGTTCAGCTTCAGTTTGCGGGAAAGCTCCTCAGATTTTTCAATGGAAACCGTACCGACCAGAACCGGCTGTCCTTTTTCGTGGCATTCACGGATCTGTTTGATGATGGCGGCATCCTTGCCTTCCTTGGATTTATAGACAACGTCCGGATGATCCACACGGATCATGGGCTTATTGGTAGGCACTTCCACAACGTCCAGATTGTAAATCTCACGGAACTCGTTCTCCTCGGAGAGTGCAGTACCTGTCATACCGGACAGTTTGGAATACATACGGAAGTAATTCTGGTAGGTAATCGTTGCGATGGTACGATTCTCCTTCTGAATCTTAACTTTCTCCTTTGCTTCAATTGCCTGATGAAGACCGTCAGAGAAGCGGCGTCCGGGAGAGATTCGTCCTGTGAAGGTGTCCACAATCAGTACTTCATCATCCTTGACTACGTAGTCGATGTCCCGTTTCATCACACCGTATGCGCGAATCGCCTGATAGATATGGTGGGAGATCTCTGCATTCTCCGGATCAGAGAAGTTTTCAAGACCGAAGAATTTTTCTGCTTTGGCAATACCGGATGCAGTCAGCGTTGTACTGCGGGCTTTTTCATCCACGATATAATCCGCGTTGATCTCATCGTGATCCTCCTTGTTATCCAGTTCACGGATCACGAATTTGGACAGTGTGCGCACAAATGAATCTGCACGGTCATACAGTTCATTTGTTTTCTCACCTGTACCGGAAATGATCAGGGGTGTACGCGCTTCATCGATAAGGATGGAGTCCACCTCATCCACAATAGCAAAATTATGACCGCGCTGTACAAGTTGTTCTTTATACAGCACCATATTATCACGCAGATAGTCAAATCCAAATTCAGTATTCGTACCGTAGGTAATATCACAGTTGTACGCATGCTGCTTCAAAGTATGATTCTGTCCCTGCAGGATCAGACCGGTCTTCAAGCCGAGGAATTCATGGATACGTCCCATTTCTTCGCAGCCCAGCCGTGCCAGATATTCATTTACGGTGACGACGTGCACGCCCTTACCGGACAGCGCGTTCAGATAGGACGGCAGAGCAGCGACAAGCGTTTTACCTTCACCGGTTTTCATTTCGGCAATACGTCCCTGATGCAAAAGGATTCCGCAGAGGACCTGCACGTCAAAAGGACGCTTGCCCAGCACGCGGTCCGCCGCTTCGCGCACCAGCGCATAGGCATCGGGCAGGATATCGTCAAGGGTAGATACGCCTGCGAGGGAATGTTTGAATTTATCGGTCATTTCCGCCATTTCCGCATCGCTCATTGCACTGTACTTGGGAGCAAGAGCATTGATCTGCGCCAGCAGCGGACGGATTTTTTTGATCTGGTGGTCACTGTAGGTACCAAACAGCTTTGTAATAAGACTCATGAACAGCCTGTGGCTCCCGGGATGAGGAAGCCGTCCTCTCCAATGTATTTCTGTAGTTCGATTCCCCATGGAATGTGCGTAAATATACAGTATATAGTATACACCATCTGAGTAGAAATTGCTATTGTTATTTGTAAACTTTTTCGTAAAAAATAAAGCCGGAAGCAAAAACTTCCGGCTTTATTCGGTTCAGTTATACATTCTGTGTCCGAAAACAGACGCGGCGGAATTTATCTCTTCTTCTTGAAGACGATTGCGCCGGATGCAGCAACAGCGGATACAGCTGCGAGAACAACAGCGATATCAGCGGTAGGAGCAGCGGCAGAACCACCGGAAATGGGAGCCTTGGTCTCAGGAACAGCGGGAGCTGCGGGGGTAGCCTGCTTGACTACGCGGGGCTGCGTTGCGTTGTAAACCTTAACGTTGTCGAGGTAGCAAACGGTATCGCCAGTCTTGAAGCCCTGATATGCGGTACGGATGAGGTTTGCTTCGCCGGTAGCAGCTGCTGCATCAGCGCTGAATGCAACATCCTTGCCGAGGCATACGCCGTCAACATAGATGGAGAATACCTTCTTGGTCATATCAAATGCTGCAGAAATGGTATACCAGGTCTTTACCTTCAGGTTCATTGCGGGAGCCTCATCACCGGTAACGGTGAATGCAAGGTCTGCACCGGAGATGATTGCGGTATGCTGGAACTTGTTGCCGGAATCAGATGCGATACGAGCGCAGGCAACCTGGAACTTCATCTCTTCGCTGGAGTTCTCGAAGTATACATCGTAATCGATAACGAACTGATCTGCAACGCCGTAAGCAGTCTTGATGCCCTTGCTGCTCTCAACAAAGTTTACATAAGGGTCATGGCTGTTGCCGGTATCCTTGTGGTGAACGCGGAGAGCCATGTCGCCGTCAAACTTGACAGCTTCAATAACGCCTTCCTTCTTGACACAGTTCACAGAGGAACCGTCAAGCTTGCCGACCGCACCTGCGGGAACTGCTTCGAAATCGTTCGCGTACACGTTCTTCTCGTCAGCAGCGTTGATAGCAACAGCTGCGGAGAAGGTCATCAGTGCACACAGTGCCAGTGCGAGGAACTTCTTCATAGTAAGTCTCCTTAAAAATGTAAATTTGGTGAAAAAAATACATTTCTGTATTCTCCACCTTATAAGTCAATACTATTATAGCTTTTTTACAGAAGAAAGTCAAGATTATTACGCAAATTTATTGGATTAATTAACAAATAGTTTTTGCGCCAATTTTATTTTCCAATTTGTAAAAAATTCGGACAAAAAAAGACGCTGTACCGATTTACAGCGTCTGTCACAGAAAATCGGTCTGCCATATCTGATACGGCAGACCGATTATGTCTATGCAGTTTATCTCTTCTTCTTGAAGATGATGGCGCCGGATGCAGCAACAGCGGATACAGCTGCGAGAACAACAGCGATATCAGCGGTAGGAGCAGCGGTGGTGCCTGCAGGAGTGCTGGGCTTATCCTGAACAACTTCGTAAGTGATAGCGTAGTTGGCAGGATCCAGAACGGTCTTGGGAGAAGCCAGAGAGCAGGTAGCGATGGAAACATACACAGGGCTGCTGCTCGTGTTGGTGAAGGTTACGGATTCACCCTTCTTCATCTGATACTTGAAGTAATTCTTGAGGGTGGAATCGGAGCTGTTCACGAGTGTACCCTTGATGCCGTCGGTGGTTACGGTAGTGGAGTTGATAACATTCGCATTGCTTGCGGTTCCGCTCTTGAACCAGATGATGGAAGCAGCCAGACCTGCATCGGTCTTATCGGTCTGCAGCGTGAAGGTTACGGAAGCCTTGGGATCAACCTTTACAAGCTCAGTTGCACGCATTCTGTTCTTGTCAGCGATCTTAACGACATCACCGTGCTTGCTGCTGGTGGACTTGGGATTTACGCCATAGGTGGTATCGATTGTCAGAGTCAGCTTCTTGCCGATTGCGGGAACAGCGGGAGCCGAGGGGGTAGCCTGCTTGACTACGCGGGGCTGCGTTGCGTTGTAAACTTTTACATTATCGATGTAAGCAGAAACGTCACCGTTTTGGAAAGACTGATATGCAGTACGAATCAGATTGATTTCATTTTTATAGGATGCGAAATCATCACCAAACTTAACGTCCTTGGCAAGGCAAACACCGTCTACATAAACGGAAAAATGCTTTGCAGAACTATCAAAGGCAACTGCAATGGTATACCAGGTTTTTGTCTTAAGATTCATCGCAGGAGTTTCCTCGCCGGTAACGGTCAGAGCAAGATCTTCGCCGGTGATGATAGCAGAGTGCTGGAATTTACTTGTACCGTCATCCGTGGAGAGACGAGCCATACCTACCTGCCAGGAAAGTTCTGCACAGGAATCCTCAAAGTATACTTCATACTCCAGAACGAACTGACTTTCAACACCAAACTGGCTGATTCCGTTCTTGTTCTCAACGAAGTTAACGTAAGGGTCATGCTTATTGCCGGTATCCTTATGGTTAACACGGATAGCGTTATCACCGTCGAATTTAACTACTTCAATAACGCCTTCCTTCTTTACCGCATTGACAGCGGAACTGTCAAGTTTAGTAATTGCGCCTACGGGAACGGCTTCAAAATCATTTGCGTATGCATTCTTCTCATCAGCAGCACCGATTGCAGCAACTGCGGAGAAGCTCATCAGTACGCACAGTGCCAGAGCGAGGAACTTCTTCATAGTAAGTCTCCTAAATTAAAATATTTTTTGAGTGAAAAGAATATATGTACATCAATCCACTCTATTTCAGCATTATTATAGCTTTTTTTACGCAAGATGTCAATAGTGTTACGTAATTATATAAAATTTATAAATATGTTTTTTCAGAAAATAAAAATTTTCGAGTTGAATTTAAGGTTCAGAGATGGTAAAATATACGCATATCCAACGATAATGTGGAGGAAACTGATTTTGCATCCGATCAACATTGTTCTCTTTGAGCCGCAGATTCCCCAGAACACCGGCAATATCGCACGCACCTGTGCTGCGACAGGCGCTTCCCTGCACCTCATCCGTCCCCTGGGATTTGCCATTGACAGCGCGAAGCTGAAACGCGCCGGACTGGATTACTGGGACAGTCTGGACATCCGTTATTATGACGGACTGGATGATTTTTTTGCCGGGAACCCCGATGCGCAGTTTTACTGTTTTACGGCAAAAGCGCCCCACGCATACACAGAGATCGCCTATCCTCTTCCCGTGTATCTGTTCTTCGGCAAGGAAACTACCGGACTGCCGGAGGATTTTCTGCGCCGTCATCCCGATCGCTGTGTACGCATTCCGATCCGCGAGGGTCAGCGTTGTCTGAATCTGTCCAACGCCGCCGCAGTTGGTGTCTTTGAAGTGCTCCGGCAGCACGGTTTTCCCGGGCAGTTATGTGCCTCCGACAGGCTCACATCATTGGAGCAAGCAGAGCCATAACAGCACGGAACAGCTGACGTCCCCATCCCTGCCGGCAATCTTCCGGGGTGATCTCCCTGGATTTCCGCATGGTTTCCAGAAAATCTTCCCTGATTCTGCCGATCACCGGGCATTTATACATCCACACACCGCATTCAAAATGCAGATACAAACTGCGGAAATCCAGATTCACGGTTCCCACCGTTGCATACCGGTCATCGCAGATAAAGGTTTTTGCATGGATAAATCCGGGTGTGTATTCGTAAATCTTCACGCCATGGCGGATCAGATTCTCATAATAGGATTTGGTTGTTTCGTAAACCGCTTTTTTATCGCCGATTCCCGGCGTGATGATGCGCACATCAATACCGCACTGTGCCGCGGTGCACAGTGCTTTTTCCATCAGTTCGTCAATGATAAGGTAGGGCGTAGTGATATAGACGTATTTCTGCGCACGGTTGATCATATTGAGATAGATTGTCTCGCCTACCGGTTCGTCATCCAGGGGATTATCCGTATACGGCTGCACCCAGCCGGCGGAATCATTCAGTCCTTTTACGAAACCGGCCGGGCGGTAATGATCGTAGGATTCTGCCGCCGCACCGGAGGCATCCAGATAATCCCACATAGCCAGAAACATGACCGTCATGCTCCATGCCGCATCGCCCCGGAGCATGACGGCATTGTCTTTCCAATGCCCGAAGCGTTCTTTTTCATTGATATATTCGTCTGCCAGATTAATGCCGCCGGTGAAGGCGACTTTGCCGTCAATCACGCCGATCTTACGGTGATTCCGGTTATTCAGCCGTGCGGAAAGCACGGGAATGAAGCGATTGAACACGTGGCAGCGGATTCCTTTCGCACGAAGCTTGTACACATAATCATCCGGCAGGAGCATGATGCATCCCATATCGTCGTAGATGACCCGGACATCCACGCCCGCCGCCGCCTTGCGTTCCAGAATCTCCAGGATGGCATTCCACATTTTTCCTTCTTCGATAATGAAATATTCCAGAAAAATGTACCGCTCCGCTTTCTCCAGTTCCTCCAGCAATGCGAGAAACATTTCTTCCCCGAGAGCAAAATACCGCACATCCGTATCGGCGAAAACGGGACATCCTGCCGCGTCATGAATATAGCGAGACTGGAAACCGGCGGAGGGATCATCCTCCGCTACCTGCTGTGCGGCTGCGAGATCTTTACACAGTGTATTCCGCATGGACTGCGTGATTTTCGCCATCTTTTTCTTTTTCCACTCTGAGAGGCGGTTGCCGCTGAAAACAAGATAGAGCAAACCGCCGAATACGGGGATCAGAAGCACTGTTATGATCCACGCGATTTTATACTCCGCCGCATCTTTCCGATTGACGATTCTGAGCGTCAGGGCTACTGCGGCGACGGTAGATACCAGATAGTAATAAACGAAGTATTCTGTAAACCGCAGTGCCGCCACCAGCAGAATCAGCAGCTGCAGCAGAATCAGAACAGAAACCACCGTGACACGGCTGAAAATTATCCTGAGAAATTTTTTCACTTTCCGCCTCCCATTGAAAACTGACTTCCGACAATATAATTATAGCACATGCGCAGTCGGTTGTAAATTGCTTTCATGTAAATCCAGCGGATGACTGTTCTGCACTTCCCGTCACTTTTCGGCATATTATGAAGCGAGGTGTCAAACCAAGCATCATGCGGAAAGGATAGAAGTTATGAACGAAACAAAAATCTGCCTTCTGGGCGGCGACACCCGCCAGACGGCACTTGCCTGGCATCTGGCACAAAAAGGATATGAAACCGCGGTCTGGGGCGTACCTCTGCCTCCGGGCAATGCGGGAAACGGCGATTCGCTTCCCGCTTTCCGGGGTGTCCGGTGTTCCGATCCGGAAAGCGCTGTCGCGGGAAGCCGTGCGGTTATTCTCCCTCTGCCCGCCACAACGGACGGAGTCAGGCTCCACTGTCCCGTTATGGCGGAAGAACCGGCCGCGCTGCGGCGTGAACTCCGTCTGACACATCTGATGGAAATGCTGCGCGGGGATGTTCTGCTCCTTGCAGGACGACCGGGGGACGTTCTGCGCTCCATGGCGCGGGATGCCAACATCCGTCTTCTGGATTATTATGACAGCGAAGCTGTTCAGATAAAAAATGCTGTTCCCACAGCGGAAGGAGCTATTGCCATCGCCATGGAACAGCTTCCGATTACGATACACAGTTCCCGCTGTACGGTACTGGGCTGCGGCAGGATCGGCAGCCGGCTGTGCCGCATGCTGAAAGCGCTGGGGGCATCTGTCACTGCCGTTGCCCGCAGCGATCGGGATCTGAGCAATGCTGCCGTGGAGGGATACACGGTACGATCCATACAGGATTTTCTCGCTGAGCCGGGACAGCCCGACGTACTCTTCAACACGGTTCCCGTACCGCTGATCACCGCCGATACGGTCGGGAAACTGCCTGCCGGCACATTGCTGATCGAACTTGCGTCCGTCCCCGGCGGATTTGATGAGGCAGCGCTGAAGCTGAATCGGTGCAATTATATCCGCGCCGCTTCCCTGCCCGGTCAGGTTGCCCCTTACACGGCGGGCAAGATTCTGTTTGAATCCATCAGCGGTCTGCTTGAAAGCGAGGGGATCGGAATATGATCATCGGATATGCTTTCTGCGGCTCCTTCTGCACGCATGCACGATCTCTGGCTATGCTGGATCAGATGAAGGGTGC
>SVTS01000131.1 GCA_015063645.1 Oscillospiraceae bacterium
AGGATGCGCTGTTGGGATTGGAGGAACGTGCCATGGAGATAACGCCGCGGACGTGGGAGATGTCGTTCTTCACGCCGTTGGAAGCGAACTCGCCCTTGATCTTTTTCTGATTGGGATCACCGTAGCCGGTGCCGGTGGGATCGCCGCCCTGGATCATGAATCCGCTGATAACGCGGTGGAAGATGAGGCCGTCATAAAAGCCCTCGTCTGCCAGCTTGGTGAAGTTTTCGACTGTGATGGGGGCAACATCGGGATAGAGCTCCAGCTTGATGACGCCTCCGTTTTCCATAGTAAGTTCAACCATGATGGGATCACCGTTATTCCCGCCGTTATCATTGCCGCAGGCGGGCATCATGCACAGGCACATAGCCGCTGCGATAAAAAAGAGGATGATTTTTTTCATGCGGGGAATTTCCTTTCGTTTTTAAATTTGGATTGCTCCTATATTGTAGCAGATGCGGGGTGAATTGTCAACCGGATGGGGGAATTCTCTTTGCTCTTTACGCGATGCCGGCGATGGTTTTTGCGAGGTCCGCCAGCTTTTTCTGGTTCCGGCGGAACTCCTCCTCAGGAAAATCGCCCCATCTTGCCATGGTTTCAAGGGAGAACGTGCCGTCAAATCCGATCTCATGCAATGCGGCACCGAAAGCATCCCAGTCGGCGATGCCCGTGCCGGGGAGTGCATGCTGATCGTGCGTGCCGTCATTGTCATGAACGTGCATGACGGCGAGCAGATCCCGCCCGATCGTGCGAACCGCATCGGAGGGAGATTCGCCGCAGACGAGGCAGTGACCGGTATCCAGACACACGCGCATATAATCGCTGCCGATCTCCTTTACGAATTCAGTCACATGGGCGGCGGTGGTGATGGGCAGCTTGGTGAAAGGCATATTCTCCAGACAGATGATGACGCCGTATTCCCGTCCCACTTCGCTGAGCCGGCTGAAAAATTCCAGATTGATGGCTTTCTGAACCTCGGGCTGCTCACTGCTGTAGCCGCCGAAGGGCATAAGGGGATGGATCACAAAATAGGGCGATCCCAGATATGCCGCACCGCGGATGCCCTTGGACATGGCGGCAAAACGCTCCGCGCGATCCTCTTCCGTCGCATCCTGCGGGGAACGCCACGGACCGTGTACCTGATTGGGAAAAATGCCGGCGGCATCCATGGCGGCACGCTGTATGCGGAGAATTTTTTCAAATTTCGCTTCGGGCAGATTGAAAAATTCCGTGGTGGTGTTGATGAAATGCTGATAATCCGCACAGTCATAGCCGTGTTCTTTCATGAGAAGTGCGCCGGGAGCCATATCATCAAAGCGCAGATAAGCACTTGACTGAATACCGAGTTTCATAGGTATCTCCTTAATATAGAATGGGAAATGTTTTTACTATTATATCATCAAAGAGACGGGTGTGCAATACAGCGGCACAATTATTTTCCGCTTTGGTGGAGTTTCCGGTACTGTCCCGGATTCATGCCGGTGTTTTTCCGGAAAACCCGGGTGAAATAGTTGGCGTTGGTGAATCCGCTGTTGATGGCAATGCTGGAGATGGGAGCGGAGGTGGCTGTCAGAAGCGTTTTTGCCCGACTGATACGTACCCGGTGCAGATATTCCGTGATGGTGATTCCGTATTCCCGGCTGAAGATACGGGAAGCGTAGGAGGCATTTACAAAAAAACTCTCCGCGATTTTTCCGGGGGTAATGTAGTGCCAGAAATTGGTTTCGATATATTTCCGTATGCGGTGCGCGAGGGGCTCCCCCTCGCCGGTCTCTATGGGGACGAGCAGTGTGTTGTTCAGAATCTGCACGTCAAAGAAAAGCTGCAGAATCTTTCCGACGCTGATGAGGTTTGCGTGAGTCAGCAGCGGAAGCGCATCGTAAAGTGCGGCAAATTTTTCCGGATCACCGCCCAGCTGCTGTGCACGCTGTGCGATTGCCCGGTGCATATCTTCTCCCTCAATACGGCACTGTCCGATGAAGAGTATACCGATCAGCATATCGCTGTGCATCAGAGGAATGACCAGCTCCCGCATCCCCATATGACATTCGAAGAAGAAAGGCACGCGGTACTGCTGCGCCAGTGCCACTGCTTCTTCTCTGTCGCTGCGCTCACAGTGTGTTCTTCCGCCGGGCAGAGCACGGGTCTCCTCACAGAGCCGACAGTAGTGTCCCTGATTGCTTCGGACACCGTAGCGGTAATAGTGGAAAAAGTTCTTCAGATCGTAATAGCATACGCCTGCTCCGCTCAATTCTTTCAGAGAGGCGATAATTTCTGTAATATCGTCTGTTGGTTTCATTACTATACCTCCGGACGGTATTATAGCATAATTTATCTTTTCTGTCAACGGAAGGTAAAATTTGTGCTGATTCTGGTCAAATGCATTCATTTACAGGCTCGCCGATCTGTGATAGAATTAATTTGCGGAAAACGCAGAGGAGGAAGGAGTATGAAAAAGTATATTGTGGCGGCGGGATGCTGCTTCTGTCAGGAATGCCTGTATGTCTGTCCCGTGAAAGCCATCACCATGGATGCGAAAGGCGCTCATATTGATCAGGAAAAATGCGTCGGATGCGGCAAATGTGCGAATAACTGCGCGTCTGAGGCAATTATTGAAAACGAAAACAGATAACGGAGGAAAGAAGAATGCTGGATTACAACAACGGCAAAATTATGGAAAAGGTAAAAGAAATCCCGCTTTACGGCGACTATGATGTAGTTGTCGCCGGCGGCGGCGTTGCGGGATTCGGCGCCGCGGTGGCGGCAGGCAGACGCGGCTGTAAGGTTTTGCTGATTGAGGCAGGCTCCTGCCTGGGCGGTCTTGTTACGCTGGGACTGGTCAATATTCCGCTGGATTTCGTTGCCGGCATCGGCAGGGAAATGATCGAGGAACTGGAAAAGATTGAAGGACACTGGCACAGAAACACCAACATCGAAAAGCACAAACTGGTGCTGGACCGCATGGTGAAAAAGTACAACGTGGAAGTGCTCTTCGTTACAAGCGTGGTAGATGCGATCATGGACGGCGATACTCTGAAAGGTCTGGTTATTCAGACCAAGATGGGCAGAAAGTGCGTCATGGGCAAGCGTTTCGTGGATGCAACGGGCGATTCCGATCTGGCGTTCTATGCGGGGGCGGAGACAGAGAGCGGCCGTGAGGGCGACGGCATGAGCCAGGCGTGCTCACTGGAATTCATTCTGGGCGGCGTATGCTGGGAGGAATACCAGAACTCCGATCTGAAGAAGAACGACCCCCGTTGGGTTAATCTGATCCGCGAGGATCTGGCGAGCGGCGTTCTCGCCTATGAATCGGATAATCACCTGAACTGGATCACTCATATTCCCGGCAGACCCCAGCACTGCGGCATGGATGAGGTGAGCATCTGCTTTGCACACTCCCGCAGATGTTTTCCGCTGGACAACCGCGATCTGACCCGTATGTATTTCGAGGGAAGAGAACAGGCGACCATGCTGGCGGAGTATATCAAAAAGCGCGTCCCCGGCTTTCAGAACTCGTTCCTGACCACCACCGCCAGCCTGCTGGGCGTGCGTGAAAGCCGCCGCATTGTGGGCGAATACCGTCTGACGGCGGATGATATTGCCTTCTGCCGCAAACACGATGACGTAATCGCCATATCCAGCCACGGCTATGATATCCACAATTTTGAGGAGACCGGCAACATCAAATGGGCGCCCATCAAACTGAACGGAGAGCTTCAGTACGTGATCAGCAACTCGGGCGGATTCGGCACCACTACGCCGCCGCCGGACGGCAAGCCCGTTGTCAATATCAAGGGCCAGACCGCGGAATATGCGGAATTTGAGCCGAACCGCTGCTACGATATCCCCTACGGATGCCTCGTTCCCGTGCGTGTGGAAAATATGCTGGCGGCAGGACGCAACCTTTCTTCCGATGTTTACGCACAGTCCGGAGCCCGTCTGATTCTCTGTTGTCTGACCATGGGCGAAGCCGCCGGTACGGCATGCTGTCTTTCCCTGGAGCATGATATCACGCCCCGTCAGGTGAATGTAAAGGAACTGCAGAGAGAACTGATCGCCGCAGGCGGAAATCTGGGGCAGGGCATGCGGGTTATTCCCGGTCTTGAGGATGTGGGCGATTTTACTGAAAGCCACGTCAATTACGAAAACAAAGCTCGGAAGGTCGTTGTGGAAAACCGCGTCAGCGAATTCACGAGAAAGTAAAAAGTCAGGCTGTCACCCACCCGGGCGGCAGCCTGATGCTTTAGTAACCACTGGTTAGATCAAGGGGGGCGCCGGGGGCGAAGTCCCCTTGGCTGACGTGTGGTTTTGCATTACATAATGTGAGAAAGCTGCCCCTTAATTGTATCAGCGAATAATCAGTACCACGGGATACAGCGTTTCCACGCGTACCTGCAGGATATAGCAGTTCCCGTCCCGCGTGAATTCCACCGGGACATCCGTTCCGTCGGGCAGGAGCAGCCGGATTTCCGCCGGCGCTTTTTCCAGGTGCAGCGTCAGCGCATCCATGGGATCCATGCCCAGCTGGAAGACGGCGCAGAGAAGCGATCCGTCCGCCAGATATCCGGCGCGCAGACACAACTCATCATCCCCCACCGCATAAACGGGAAGCGCACCGGCTTCCTGAAGCAGGGCGGTCAGCTGTGCTTTTCTGGATTCATTGAGGAATGCAAACCCCTCCGTGTAGCTGAAATTCGCACAGGGCGAACCGCAGAATACAACGGTGATTTTTCCGTCATCCCGGCGGAATTTCGTCACTGCGGGAGCAAGGGGACGGATGCCGCCGTCCTCACGCCGGAACAGGTGGGAGAGTACCTCGGTGCGCGGATCGGATACGGTGATTTTGCTGTAATTCTTCTGTGCGGTACAGCAGTTCACGCCATCCGCATCAAAGCATTCTCCGCTGACCAGCCCCAGATCCCACTCGGAGAGGGTGACTCCCAGACGGTCACCGAATCCGCGCTGCACCAGCGCCGCTGCCGTGGCTCCGTCCAGAAATACCGAG
>SVTS01000132.1 GCA_015063645.1 Oscillospiraceae bacterium
CAGCGCCGCTGCCGTGGCTCCGTCCAGAAATACCGAGCCGGCAAATACAGTTTCGATCTGCTCGTCGCTCATTGCGGCGATCATGTTTCCCTCAAGGAAGCTGGCAGGCTCCCTACGGTCGGAGAAATAGAACGGAATGCCCATCTCCTCCAGATTTTTCGTGACCCAGAAATGGCTCTGCTGTGCGCCGGGATTGCCGGAGCCGAACGCGGGGATCATCTGCTCCGTGAATGCGGAATTCGCGCCGACCCATCGGATCTGCGGAGCAAGCTCCGTGAGCTTTTCATAGAATCCTTTGTGCTTTGCCAGAATATCCCGGTACGCCTTGCCGGAGGCGGGCTCGAACGCCGATGTGCGCGTCAGCCAGTGCTTGGCTCCGCACAGACCGTCCAGCATGGATACGGTGTAATGGCTGTGCAGATACCGGGCGCTCTTGGCATAACGGTTAAACGGGATTGTATCCGTCTCGGAGAGGATGATATCGATACCGTTTTTCTTCAGCTTGGAGGTACAGACAGCCGTGCGTGCCATCAGATCGCTGAATCCCCGGATGGAGTAGGGGGCATAGATGCCGTTGGGAATACGCACCATGGTGGGATTTCCCCTGCCGGCGAATATTTTGTTCGTGTAGCTGACCGATTCGCAGATGTTGCCTGAGGTGCAGTTGATACCCTGAATGGACGGGTCGATCTCATCTATCGCGGCGCGGAATGCCGTCGCTGCCCTGATCAGCGAATCCCGCTGGGTTTCGGCGTAGATCACCGCCAGCGGATCGTTGTCACTGCAGCTCTGCAGATGGGCATACAGCTCCTCCCGGGTCATGGAGGTGCCGGCGCGGCGGTTGAATTCCGCCATATGCCGTCTGCAGGCGCATCCTCTGCCGGGGCGCATCATCAGACGGAAATCGTCATCCAGCATGAGTGCTTTCGGATGCGCCGCCGCCAGTGTGCGGAGTACATCCTGAAAATGGGCGAGGAAGCGCTCGTCTTCCGGACAGCAGACCAGGGCCTGTGCCCCGTCCGTCAGATTCACATAATAATCAAAAGGTGCAGGGGTGATTTTGTAGCCGTGCCCCAGGGATGCCTGCACGAGAATACCGGAGGGAACGCCCTCCGCATCCAGCGCATCCCGGTAACGGCTGTAGAGCTTTACCATTTTGCCTGCCTTGTCCCAGACGGGATCCCCCTCCGGAACCAGCGTCATGCAGAACAGCGGCATCGTGATCGCACCGCGCTTCACACAGTCGCAGATGTCCTGCACGCGGGCGTCAAAATTGTCTTCCTTGAGAGGGGTGACGGAATAGTTGTACAGCATGGATTTTCCTCCTTGTTTGTGCAGCGGATGTTCCCGTGTTCAGCGTTTCTCCGTGCGGAAAGGGATGCTTCCATCACCCCTGAACGCCCAATCTTCTCCCGCGGAGCACATAGCTTCCGCCGCAGTCCGCCTCTCCCGTTGAGAGAAATGTGGAAATACCCAGCGCATCCAGCGCCTGACCGTAGTCGCAGTTGCCCCAGTCCGCGCCGTTTTTGACGATATAGCAGGGATCGGTGATCACAATATCACCCGAGAAAAACATAAGTCTATCCTCCCTGTATTACGGACGTCTGATGCTGATGTTGAGAATAAGTGCAAAAGATGCCAGTGCAAGCAGGAGAATAAAGGGAACGGTGTAGCTTGACGAAACAGTCTGCAGCGCGGAGCAGGCAGTTGCAATAAAGGATGCCGCCATGAGATTGCAGTTGGAGATTCCGAGATTGGCGGCAAAATATTTCTGACCATAGAATGCCGCGGTGAATGCGGAGGAAACGGTGGGGGATGTGCCGTAGGAGAGACCGGTCAGGCAGAGTCCGACGATGCAGAGCGGCAGAGAGTTGATGCTGACCGCCAGAAGCGTTCCGGCGGCAGCGGCAATTGTCAGAATGTTTGCCGCGATCATGGTGAAGCGGCGACCCATTGCATCAAACAGCGCACCGGTGATGATGCGTCCGAGACCGTTGCAGACCGATAAAACGCCCACAAGCGTTGTGGCAAGGGCGGCTTCTGCGCCGACGGAAAGTGCCAGATCCCGGGCAAAGCTGATCACGGAACTGCCGACGGCGGTGATGCAGACGAGACAGATAAACGCACGCCAGAATGTGAAGCGGCGGATCATCTCGGAGGGTTTATAATCCCGTACTTCAAAATCTTCCCCGTGGAAGCGGGCGTTTTTCTTCGGCGCGGGAAGAGCAAGATTTTCCGGCGGACGTCTGATCACAAGGGCAGAGAGAGCAAGCACCACGCAGATTGCGACACCGATGATCATATATGTTTTTCTCCAGCCGATCTCTGTCTGGAACAGCCGGTCAGCCAGATTGCCGAGGAGCAGGCTGCTTGCACCGAATCCCATCATCAGAGCACCGGAGGAAACACCCTTCCGGTCGGGAAACCAGGCGTTGACCGTGGAGATGATCACAATATAGGCGATGCCGATGCCGAGTCCTGCCATCAGCGCATAGGTAATATACAGAGGCAGAACACTGCTTCCTCGGAGAAATCCGGACAGGATGAATCCGCATCCCGCAAGGACTGCGGAAACAATGATCGTGAGTTTCGTGCCCATCAGGCGCAGAAGATGGGAGGAAACCACTCCGCCCAGACAGAAGAAACACATCGTCAGCGTAAAGTTCAGTGCGAGAGCCGAGGCGGTGAATCCCAGCTCTGCGGAGAAGGGATTTTTCAGAATCGACCATGCATAGAGTATGCCCGCAAACAGCATTGCGGCGACGCCGACGGCAAGTATTGCCCAGCGGCGGGAGAGGGAGGAGGAATTTTTCATGTTCTGTTCCTTTCGGGGGTTGAAATATGGTGGTCTTGTCAGATATGTCTCTTCCATTATATCACAATGCCATATGCAAGTCAATGGATGTAAAAAAAGAGAAAAAGAGAGAATAAAAGGAGGAAATCCTGTATTTGTTCCCGACAGCGGACAATCGGGAACACTGTCTTGACTTATCCTGCCGGAGGTGCTATAATGGAATCACAAAAATACTTCACTGTGCCGAACAGGAGAAAAAATATGTATATCGATGCCATTGACGTGTATTATGTGACCCATCCGCTGATCGAGCCATGGACGACCGCGTACGGCTCCGATCCCGTGATCCACTCGGTGATGGTCAGGATGACCAGCGGCAGTGCCTGTGCATGGAGTGAATCCACACCGTTCCTCGCGCCGACTTATTCTTCCGAATGCGCCTTCGGCGCATATCATGTGGCAAGCGAATTCCTCGCTCCGCTCGTTTTGCATAAGGACTTTAAGGATGCGAAAGAGATCAACGATGCCATGACGGTGATCAAGGGCAATCCCTTTGCACACGCCGCCATCGAGATCGCTTTCTGGACGCTGCAGTCCAAGATCACAAAAACGCCTCTGCATACCCTGCTGGGCGGCAGCGACGATGAGGTGGATGTGGGTGCCGATTTCGGCCGTCAGGCTTCCATTGATATTCTCCTTGAACGCATCGACGGTGCCATTCAGGCGGGCTTCAAGCGCATCAAACTCAAAGCAATGCCCGGCTGGGATATTGAGATGCTCCGTGCCGTGCGCTCCGCATTCCCGAAATTCACCTTCCATATTGACTGCAATTCGGGCTATACGCTGGACGATCTGCCCCTGTTCCGGGAGATCGATAAACTGGGTCTTGCCATGATCGAGCAGCCCCTGTTCCATGCGGACGTTCTGGATCATGCAAAACTGCAGCGTGAGATCGAAACTCCCATCTGCCTGGACGAAAGCATCTCCTCTCCCTATATGGCAGAAAAAGCGCTGGAAGTGGGCGCGTGCCGCATTATCAATATCAAACCCGGACGCTGCGGCGGTCTGTATAACGCCAAAAAGATCAACGAGATGGCGGCATCCGCAGGCGTCGGCTGCTGGATCGGCGGAATGCTGGAGAGCGCTGTAGGCGCGGGCATCTGCCTGGAACTTGCGTCCATGTCCAATATGGTCTATCCGAGCGATCTGTTCCCGTCCAGCCGATTCTATACGGAGGAGATCTCTGACAATGAAGTCGTCTTCTCCTCTCCTGCAAAGATGAAGCCCTCGAATGCCTTCGGCAATGCGTTCATCCCGAATGAAGCACGCCTTGCCGCACGCACTGTCGCCCATAAGCATCTTGAATAATCAGAATAAAAATGAAAGAAGACTTCCGAGGAAGTCTTCTTTTCAGTTGGAATAGTATTCTTTCCCGTCACAGCGGATCACTACGGTGACGGAAGGCGCCGGTACCGTCTTTCCGTCATGGGTGTAAACATCCTCGTCGTGACAGATAACGCGGACGTCAAGCTGTTTTGCGCCGCTTTCGGTTTCGATAGTGACCTGCTTTTCATACTGCCTGTGCAGCACATACCACGCTTTCTTCCGATAGGCGTCCCATTCGGTTTCAAGCGAAGAAAAGGTGAACCGTACAGAAAAACACGGATCATTGCCTGCGGCTGTCATTGTATACAGACCGTCCTCAGAATCAAGCCGCCATACGGTGAACGTGTCCCGCAGTTCTGCTGTAAGCAAATCCCGCGCTTTGTCGCCGGTGTATACGACCCGCGGCTCATCGGTGCGTAATTGACCGTCTGCGTCCTTTTTCCATGCACGGCTCGGTTCAAATTCCTTTAGTTGAAATCCGCGGAACGTGATGCACGCTTCAGCGATTTCCATGTCACACCCCATATTGTCCGGCGCGGCGTCTTTGTGGATATTCAGATGCCCGGCAGATACCCGCAGACAGTCTCCGTCCCATGAAACCAGCGTTAATTCCGCATCGTGGAATTCAAAATCATCTATGTGATCGACAGAGACGTATTTCATGCCTGTGCCCCCCCCCC
>SVTS01000133.1 GCA_015063645.1 Oscillospiraceae bacterium
CGCACTGACGGGGAAATTCGCCTGATCCGAGGGGTAAAGCGTTTTGCCCGCATCCGTGATCAGCGCGTGCTTCCCCTCCGGAGGAATGAACGCGCGCTCCATCGCGCCGGCATGCTGCTTCGCCTTTTTGCTCAGGATCACCATCACCGTGTCCCCGTCGCCGACGCAGTCACAGTTGATCACCAGCTTGTTTTTCAGCACATCCTTATGCGCTTTGTAAAACGCCATGGAGCCGAAGAGCCCCACTTCCTCGTGATCGAACAGCACAAATGCCGCACGGCGGCGAAGCTCCTCATCCGCATACGCTTCCAGCACCGTGATCACCCCGGAGGTGTTGTCGTTCGCCGTATGTTTGTTGGCGGGACCGAAGAGCATCAGCGCCATAAACAGAAGCAGAATGCCGTAGCCGACAATGGGGACAAGGAAAGCGGGCGCGTCCAGCATCCCCATAATGAAGCCCGCGAGAAATACGGGGATCGATATGCCGATCACCAGCAGAAGCATGTACCCGATATAGGCGGGAATATTCTTCGGCGTGAGAAAATTGGGAAACGGGAGCACCGGCTGCGTATCGTAATGCGCCGCTACAATCATCTCCGCCGTATCCACATCCCCCAGCACGATATTGCGCGAGCCGAAGGTGCCGGATTTCTCCACACGCACCGTGTCCTCCCCCAGCTCGCTCTGCAGGAATGCGATAAAATCGCTCTTCTGCCGGTGCGTTTTGCGCACCTGCCATTTTTCCAGAATCTTTTTTGACAGCTCCGTCATGACAGCCTCCGTCTCCGCCTGCGGCGGGGATTATTTTGTTTCATTATAGCATTTTTTCGGGGGATTTGTCAATTTCCTATGGAAATATTTCCGGGTGTGGTGTATAATAAAGAAAAAAACCGCCGCCACAAGGCAGCGTCATCACCGCAAGAACGCTGCCCGCGGGGGTGTCGGGGGCGAAGCCCCCGACCATAACAAATCCTGCGGGGGTTCAAGGGGGCGCGGGTCTCCGGCGGAGACCTCAAAATGCGAAGCATTTTGAAGCGCTGACCGAGCCGGCAGGCGAGAAAGAGCCCCCTTGGGAAAACGTGCGGTTCAGTCTATCTGCCGCGAGGAAGCTGTCAGTCAATCACCGTCTACATAACGAACTTACTCATAAACACCACCACAAGGAGATTCATCATGAAAAAAGTATTGCTCATCGGCGACTCCATCCGCAAAGGCTATGACAAGAGCGTGGCGCACATGCTCTCCTCCTTCGCCGAAACCTATTATCCGGAGGAAAACTGCCGCTTCGCCAGCTATACCCTCCGTTTTATCCACGAATGGCCCGCAAAATGCGGCGTAAAGCCGGAAGAGGTGGACGTTGTCCACTGGAACACCGGTCTGTGGGACTGCCTGGTACTTTTTGATGACGGTCCGCATACGCCTATCGCCGCCTATACGGAATGCATCGAGCGCCTCTGCCGCCGCATGAAGCTGGTGTTCCCCAACGCGAAATGCATCTTCGCCACCTCCACCCCCGTGGATGAGGAGGGCTGGAAAGAGCCCTCCAAATGGCTGCGCCGCAACGCGGACATCCGCGCCTACAACGCCGCCGCCGCGGAGATCGCAAAGAAATACGGCATGGCTGTGAACGATCTGTTCGGGCTGCTGGAAAACGCGCCCCGGGACTGGCACAGCGATCAGACCCATTTCTACACCATGCCCGCCACCGTGAAGCTGACCAGACAGGTGGCAGGCGCCATCTGCGCGGAGCTGGGATGCGATCTGCCGCAGATGAGCGATGAGGAAATTCTGAAAAACGCCCCCACCACTGTGAAAGTATACGGAATCTGAGGAAAAACAATATGAAAAAAATCTTTCTGATCGGCGATTCCATCCGGGAGGGATATGACAGGAGCGTGCGTCACATGCTCTCCTCCTTCGCCGAAACCTTTTATCCGGAGGAAAACTGCCGCTTCGCCAGCTACACTCTCCGCTTTCTCCACGAATGGCCGAAAATGACCGGCGTGAACCCGGAAGAAGTGGACGTCGTCCACTGGAATACGGGCGCGTGGGACTGTCTGGAAATCATGGATGACGGTCCCCACACGCCCATCGACGTGTATGCAGACTGCATCGACCGCATCTGCCGCCGCATGAAGCGGGTGTTTCCGAACGCCAAGTACATCTTCGCCACAACCACCCCGACGAACACGGACGCATGGAAGAATCCCCACTACTGGGTGCGCCGCAATGAGGTGATCCGGGCATACAATGCCGCCGCGGCGGAAGTCGTCCGCAGGCACGGCATGGCGGTGAACGATCTGTACGCGCTGATGGAAAATGTTCCGCTGGACTGGTTCAGCGATCAGTCCCATTTCTACACTATGCCCGCTACCGTGAAGCTGACACGTCAGGTAGCAGGCGCCATCTGCGCGGAGCTGGGATGCGATCTGCCGCAGATGAGCGATGAGGAAATTCTGAAAAACGCCCCTGAATCCGTGGTGGTATACGGAATCTGATTGTCGCCGACAGCGGGGGATTTCACACGAATTTCACCCACACCCACGCAGAAATCACCTTCTCACCCCCACTTTTTATGGAAATTCCGGCAAAAATCCGATAAAAATCCCCCACAGCTATTGCAAAACGCGTGTTCGTGTGCTACAATATCCTCATCCAAGTGACAAGGAAGTATCCACTATGCGTTTTCTTCTCACAGGCTTTGCCCCCTTTGGCGGCAGCAGAATCAACCCCTCCTATGAGGCGGTGAAGCGTATTCCCGAACAGCTGGGCGGACACACAGTCATCCGCGCCGAGATCCCCGTGGAATATGACCGTTGCGGCGAAGTCCTTCTCTCCCTGATTGACGAACACGATCCCGACTGCGTTCTCTGCATCGGGCAGGCAGCCGGCAGATCCGGCATTTCCCTGGAAAATATCGCGGTGAACGTGAAAGCCGCTTCCGTTCCCGACAACGCAGGCGTCCTCTGCAGCGGCGAGAAAATCGCGCCGGATGGCGCAGAATCCCTGCAGGCGCGTCTGCCCCTCAAAGAGCTGTGTACGCTTCTGACGGAGGCGGATATCCGTGCCAAGATCTCCTATTCCGCCGGCACCTATGTGTGCAACAATCTCCTCTATCACCTGCTTCGCTATGCGGAGGAGGAAGATCCCCGACTGCTCTGCGGCTTCATCCATATCCCCGCAGACGAATCCCAGGCGGGCGATTTCGCCGAGGGCACGCCCACCATGCCCATCGCGGACGTGGTCCGCGCACTGAAGCTGATCATGGCGTATCTGGCAGAGATGTAACCCACAAAAACAGCGCAGGAAGATGTTCAGAAATCTTCCTGCGCTTCTTTTATCCGGATTTATCCGATACGGCTTGCCTGTGCCGGTCCCATGGTCCCCGCAGGCGTATCCGCCTGCACCAGATACAGCTTTGAGGGCGATGCGCTTTCCAGCACCGTATTCACCAGTCCCCGGAACTGCGCCTCGCTGATCTCCCCGTCCAGCGTGATATACCAGGTCCGCACGCCCACCGTGTGGGTGACGATTCCGTTTTTCACTTCATCCTTTTCGCCCACAACCTCCGAGCGTGCGCCGGTGCATATCACTTTCACGCCCGCCGCGCTCAGATAATCGTTTACGATATTCTGCATGGACGGAAGTCCGCCCGGGTAGGTCTTCGTGTCCGTCCGCCACGTTTTTCCGTCATAGAAATAGAACGTCCAGCCCATCAGCGGCTGCGGCAAAGCGGTATCCGCAGAAGTTTCCGGCGCACCCGTCTCCGGCTTCGCCGTTGGTCTTACCGTCTCCGCAGGCGTATTGCCGGATACGCCGCCCGTTGCGCTGGCGGCTGTGGTGGACGTTTTGCCGTCCGCCCCGTCCGCGTCGCTCTGATTTTCGGCTTCGCTCATGATTTTGTCGGCGGTAAACCAAAAATCTTCATCGGCGGCATACCCGATATCCGCCGCCGCGTCCTCCATCGGCGCCGCATCCATCGCGGAACGGCGCAGAGACGGCACGGTGATCACCACCGCGGCGGCGATCAGAAAGCACGCGGCGATCCCGCCCGCGATACGGACAAAGCCCGGCGAAACACGGCGCTTCGCCTCCGCCTCCGTAATCAGATCGTCGTCGATATCGCCGATGATCCGCAGAAACAATTCACTTTTCATACACTGAATCCCTCATTTTCCAAAAATACCCGCAGGCGTTCCCGCATCCGGTGCAGGCGCACCGCGGCACTGCCCGCCCGTATGCCCATCTCCCGGGAAAGCGACTGCACATCGTCCCCGTACCAGTAGCGCCGCACAAAAAGCCGCCGGTCATCCGCCTTCTGCTCTCTCAGAAAACGGCTGATCGCCGCCGCCAGTGCGCCGCGCATCGCCTCATCCTCCGCACCGTCGGTGCCGGAGACGATCTCCTCGATTTCGGAGAGGAGAACATCCCCGCCGCCGCTCCGTCGTGCGGCATGCAGATAGCGATAGCGGTCCAGGGCAAAATTTCTTGCCAGTCTGCCCACATAGGGCATCAGCGGATCCGGTTCCCGCGGCGGAACAGTCTCCCACACCGCCATGTATGTATCGGAGGCACACTCCTCCGCATCCTCCGCCGAGTGCAGAATATTCATGGCGATGCGCTGACAGAGCCGTCCGTATTTGACGCGGAGCGCCTCGATGGCATCCTCCGCCCGGGCAAGAAACAGATCCAGAATCTCACGGTCCGTTTTTTCCATGGTATCCCCTCCTGTAGTATATAACGGGAATTTTCCCGGGAAATTACAGCTTCGGATAGAATTTTTCCGGGATGATTACCCCCGCCGGGCAGCCCAACAGT
>SVTS01000134.1 GCA_015063645.1 Oscillospiraceae bacterium
TCAGCCCCGTTATGACCACTTCGATACCTCTCCGTGTAAAAAATATTCAGTTTTTGGAGAAAACAACATGATTTCGAGTCAGCCCCGTTATGACCACTTCGATACGTCTCCGTATTCAGTTGTGTTTGAATTTTGCAAGGCTTTTGCAAGGCCGAAGTTGAAATGCTGTCATCCAAAATTCAAGAAAAATGAAGCATTTGCGAGATAATCGACGAAAACGCGAGCTTTCGTCCATTCGATAGTGACGAGGTCGGTTACATTTCGATCAGCCCCGTTATGACCGCTTCGATATCTCTCTGTGTGATACAGATGTGCTTTCCACACATCACATCTGTAACATTATATCATAGCGAGGCAATATTGTCAAGCGGCGGCGGGGATTTTTGTGAAATTAACTGCTGGGCCCGGGCTAACGCAAATACAACGAAAACCGCCATGCGGATGCGTGACGGTTTTGACTGCTGTATGGACAGGATGCTCAGTTGCCGGCGGGTTTATCCGTCAGCTGCTGCAGTTCCCGCATGAATGTCTCCACATCCTTGAATTCGCGGTACACGGAAGCAAAGCGGACGTAGGCGACCGCGTCGCGGTTTTTCAGTTTTTCCATGGCAAGTTCGCCGATTTCCCGGGAGGGAATTTCCCGGCGGAGGGAATTCATCACTTCCGATTCGATTTCTGTAGCGATGGCTTCCGCATCCACGGGACGCTTCTGACATGCTTTCAGGAGACCGCCCAGGATTTTATTTTTATCAAAATATTCCTTGGAACCGTCTTTTTTGACGATCAGCGGCTGAAAGGCTTCGATAATCTCATATGTGGTGAAACGCTTCTGACAGGATTCGCATTCGCGGCGGCGGCGGATGCTGGCGTGATCATCGACGGGACGTGAGTCAATGACCTTACTGTCAGGAAAACCGCAGATGGGACATTTCATAATCTGGAACCCCTTTCCGGATGACGGAAGAATTATGGAAGTATATAATTAATACGCGTTTATTATATCATACGGTGAGTGACTTTGTCAATTGATTTCCGGTAAATTCTGAGTGCGGAAAAGCTTCTTTGCAGCGGATGCGGTATGCATCTTGACATGGAGGAAAAAAGGGAATATAATGTAGGCATAGCAAAGATGGAGGTATATAACAATGGAACAGATTTGTCAGGATAAACTGTCGTTTGCCTTTGACGTGGATGCATCCCTGATGAGCGGCATTCTGCGTCTGCAGGATGTGATTGGCTTTTCTCTGGGAGAGGGCATTGCCGTTACAGCGGAAAAGGCCGAGTTGCCCGGCGTATCGCTTTACGGCGGAAAAGCCGTGATCCGCTACAGCAGAAAATCCTATTTCTTCCGCGGTCTGGGGATTCTTGCCGAGCATCTCCGTCTGGGGGAAGATTGCTTTACTGTTTCCGAGGACGGATTCTTCACGGAGATGTCCGTGATGCTGGACTCTTCCCGCTGTGCGGTGCCCACGGTGGACGGCATCTGCCGCATGCTGGACTATCTTGCCGTTATGGGCTACACCATGGCGATGCTGTATACGGAGGACACCGTAAAGCTGGAAAGCCGTCCGTATCTGGGCTACATGCGCGGCAGATATTCGCCGGAGGAACTGCGTGCCGTGGACGATTATGCCTGGGAATATGGTATCGAAGTGATCCCGTGTCTGGAATGCTACGGTCATATGGAGCGGTATCTCCGCTGGGGCGAAGCGGCAAGGATCAAGGACACCGAGCGTGTTCTGCTTGCCCGTGAGGATAAAACATTTGAATTCCTGGATGAACTGATCGGGCATGTTTCCTCCTGTTTCCGCTCCAGACGTATCCATATCGGCATGGACGAGGCGTGGGATATGGGACGCGGCGCATTTCTTACCCGCAACGGCTATGTGCCGCCGTTCCAGATTTTCACCGAATACATGGAGCGGCTGATCGGCATTACGAACAAGTACGGACTCACGCCCATGATGTGGAGCGATATGTATTTCCGCGTCTGCACAACGAACAACCGTTACTGCGGCGAGGACATCGAGGTCACCCCCGAGGTGGCGGAGAAAATCCCGTCGGAGGTGGAACTGGTATTCTGGCACTACGGTGAAAAGGATCGCTGCGACGATTATATGCTGAAGAAGCACAATGCGCTGGGACGCAAGGTGATCTTTGCGGGTGGTCTGTGGAGCTGGATCGGGCATTTTCCGGAGCACAATTACGTGATGGAAACGCTGGAATTCTCCCTGAATGCCTGCCGCAATAACAATGTGCGGGAAGCGATGATCACTCTCTGGCTGAACGATAACGCTGAATGTGATATTTTTGCCAATCTGTTCGGACTGTCCTATTTTGCCGAAATGTGCTATGATAAGAACGTTTCGGGGGAAAAACTGCGTGCCCGCTTTGAGGCATGCACCGGCGGCAATTACGATGCGTTCTATGCCATGAGCTATTATCATAACCGCTTCGGTGAGGGGATTGAGTACAAGCCGTATAACGGACGTTTCTTCGGCAAACCGCTCTTTTGGCAGGATATCATGGAGGGAATCTATGACGCCCGCCTGCAGCAGAATCCGATGAGCGATCACTATGCCGCATCAGCGGAGATTATGAAGCAGTACAGCGGCGGCAGATGGGAGTATCTGTATGATTTCGCTTATCGCGTGTTTGATTATCTGGCGCTGAAAACACACATCGCAGAGACACTGGTGCCCGTTTATCTGGCAGGCGACAGAGACGCACTGCGGGAGATTGCCGACGTGCTTCTGCCTCAGCTGAAGGAAAAGGTGATCGGCATCCACGCGGCGCACCGCGAGATGTGGCACGATCACTGCAAGGCGTTCGGCTGGAGAGGGCTGGATGAGCGTTACGGCGGTATGGCAAACCGCTGTGATACGGCGAAGATGATCATCGATCGGTATCTGGACGGAAAGCTGGATCGGATTGAAGAGTTGGATGAGCCCCGCCTCGGAAGCGGTCTCAGCGGCTTCGTGCAGACGAAGAGTATCGTGGTTTGAGTATGGAGCGCGATTCACTGTTCATCCGCCGGATTACCCTGGAGGGGGATCTGCCCGCAGATTCCTATCTGAACCGACTGCCTGTGGTGCGGTATCTGCGGGATCATCCCATTACGCTGGAGAAGCCGGTTACCTTTTTCGTCGGTGAGAACGGATCGGGTAAATCCACGCTGATCGAAGCGATCGCCGTGGCGATGGGCTTCAATCCTGAGGGCGGCACGCGGAATTTTGATTTTTCCACCCACGCAACCCATTCCCCCCTGCACGAAGCGCTCTGCATTGCCAAAGGCATCACGCGTATGAAGGACGGATTTTTTCTGCGCGCGGAGAGCTTTTATAACGTGGCGACCAATATTGAAGAGATGGACCGCCAGCCTGCGGCATCCCCCAGAATTATCGAAAGCTACGGCGGCGTATCTCTGCATAATCAGTCTCACGGGGAGAGCTTTATGGCGCTGGCGGAAAACCGTTTTTTCGGCAGCGGACTCTATATTCTCGATGAGCCTGAGGCGGCGCTTTCTCCCATGCGGTTGATGCGGCTGATCTGCCGTATGAATGAGCTGGTGATGCGGAATTCCCAGTTCATCATCTCCACCCATTCGCCGATCCTGATGGCATTCCCCGATGCGGATGTTCTGCAGATCACGGAAAGCGGTGTGGAGCGCGTCCCCTTCCGGGAGACGGAGCATTATCAGGTAACGAAAATGTTCCTCGACGATCCGGAGCGGATGCTGCATTATCTGCTTGCGGAAGAGGAATAATTGGAACAAAAAGCCCATATCTTTTCATAAATCCATTGACTTTTTCCGTGGAATATGATATAATCACCTGTGTATGATTAAATGCAGTGATGAAGAGAGTACGCGCGCGAGGAATGCATAGCGAGCCGGGGACGGTGGAAGCCCGGTCAGACAGTCCGTGCGGAAAATCACTTCGGAGCAGCAGAGTGAGTGCCGCAGGCATAAGCTCCCGCCGGATTCCGCCCGTTACCGCGGACGCATATGAACGTATGCAGGTGGTTTGCGAAGAATGCTTCGTCCTGTCGGACGGGGCATTTTTGTTTTTTCGCATCCGCTTGAATCTGTAATCATTTCTCAGGATAACTATACAGTGAAAAGGAGACGCCATGTACAAGAAAGTACCAACCAATCTGGATTTTGTCAGCCGTGAGAAAGAAACGCTGGCATTCTGGAGAGAGAACAAGATCTTTGAGAAGTCCCTCGATCTCCGCAAGGGCGATAAGTCCTACACCTTCTACGACGGTCCGCCCACCGCTAACGGCAAGCCCCACATCGGTCACGTTCTTACCCGTGTCATCAAGGATATGATCCCCCGCTACCGCTGCATGAAGGGCTACGATGTGCCCCGGAAAGCAGGCTGGGATACCCACGGCCTGCCGGTAGAACTGGAAGTGGAAAAGCTTCTCGGTCTGGATGGTAAGGAACAGATCGAGCAGTACGGTATTGAGCCGTTCATCGAGAAATGTAAGGAAAGCGTCTGGAAGTACAAGGGCATGTGGGAGGATTTCTCCGGCACCGTCGGCTTCTGGGCGGATATGGATCACCCCTACGTTACCTATCACAACGAATTCATCGAATCCGAGTGGTGGGCACTGAAGAAGATCTGGGAAAGAGATCTGCTCTACAAGGGCTTCAAGATCGTGCCCTACTGCCCCCGCTGCGGTACGCCCCTGTCCACGCACGAGGTTGCACAGGGCTATAAGCTGGTAAAAGAGCGTTCCGCTATCGCCCGCTTCAAAGTGAAGGGCGAGGATGCCTATATCCTGGCATGGACCACCACACCGTGGACGCTG
>SVTS01000022.1 GCA_015063645.1 Oscillospiraceae bacterium
ATCTGAGATCCAGCTCAGCGTTGATCAGCGCCCTGGTTTCATCATCGAAATCCTTCAGGTAGCGGATCATACCGATCTCAGCGCCTCTGCCCTTCTTGCGGGTATCGGGCTCGCGTACGGACAGGAATTCATTCGGTGCGGTTACGGGGAACGAGCGGAGAACGATCACGCGCTCAAAGGATTCCTCACCGTTTTCGCTCTGCACAGTCAGGGAGATCATACCGCCGCGGGACTGGGTGAACTTTGCGTTTTCGGGAGTCAGATTGATGGACGGACGGCGTTTGAACAGCTTATCGGTATCAATCTCCTCTTCCTCTTCCATCGGCTCTTCTGTTTTTTCGGGAGTTTTTTCGGCAGGAGCGGCTTTGGCGTCAGCCTTTTTATCCTTCTTTTCCTTTTTCTCCTCAGCTTCTGCAAGAGCTGCATTGGTCTTTGTATCTGCCATTGATATCATTCCTTTCTTTACGCGGCTTACATTCCGGAGAGGACTTTCTTCATTGCCTCACTCTGGAGCGTATACAGCTTGTAGTAGACACCCTTCTTTGCCATCAGCTCTTCGGGAGAGCCTTCCTCGGCGATTTCACCGTTTTCGATAGCGAAGAGGTAGTTGCAATCCTTCAGCGTAGAGAGTCGGTGCGCGATGGTGATGACCGTACGTCCCTCAACCAGTTTGGCAAGAGCATCGCCGATCAGACGCTCCGTCTCCGTATCCATAGCGGCGGTTGCTTCATCCAGAATCAGGAGAGACGGGGAGAGAAGCAGAGCACGCGCAATGGAGATACGCTGTCTTTCACCGCCGGAGAGCGAACGGCTGCCCGTACCTACTTCGGTTTCATAGCCCTGCGGCAGACGTTCGATGAAGTCATGCGCATTGGCGGCGCGGGCTGCGGCGATAACCTGCTCCATAGTTGCCTCCGGGCAGGCATAACGGATATTATCCGCAATGGTGCCGCGGAAAATGAAGATTTCCTGAGACACGATAGCGATATTCCGGCGGAGACAGTCTGTTTTGATCTTACGGATGTCGATACCGTCCAGATAGATTGTACCGGAAATGGTATCGTACATACGGGTGATCAGGTTGGCAATGGTACTCTTACCGCTGCCCGTATGTCCTACCAGACCGATATTGTCACCGGCATGGATTTTGATGTTCACATCCCGCAGGATCGGACGGTTGGGATTATAGTGGAAGCAGACGTTGCTGAATTCGATATCGCCCTTGATTTCGGAAAGTTCCACAGCATCTGCGGCATCCGTGATATCGGGCGTTGCATCAAGAACCTCAAACATACGCTGGGCGGAGTTGGCAGTATCGGTCACCATATTGACAAAGTTCGTGAAGAACGAAAGGGGACCGAAGATCATGCCGATGTAGCCGAGATAGGTAGTAAGCTGACCGTAGGTCATCTCACCGCCCATAACGGAAATACCGCCGAAGCCCCAGATTGCCTGGGAAGAGATACCGATCAGCAGGCTGACCAGCGGGAAGATCGTCAGAGAAGTGATGTTCACCTTCAGGTTCGCATCGTACATACGCTCAGAATAACCGTAGAAACGGTTGGTTTCCTCCGCTTCCTTGGCGAATGCCTTGACCACGCGGATACCGTTCAGGGAGTCACCCAGCATGGAGTTCAGGCTGGAGGATGCACGGTACTGTCTGGTGTACATTCTCCACAGTTTCGGCAGCATGAACTTGAAGATGCATACGATCAGCGGAACGGGGATGAACACGATCAGCGTCAGCTTCCAGTTCATAATGAAGAGGAAGATGGTCAGACCGATGAAGTTCAGTCCGTGGACGATCAGATGCGGCACACCGTCGATATAGAAGGAGCGGATGCGGTCGGCATCGTAGTTGACGCGGTTGATCAGACGACCGGTGGAGTTCTGATTAAAATATGCCAGGGACAGATGCTGCATGGCGGTGAACACGTCCACCTTCATGTTGCGCGTAACGCGCGAGGACATCCGTGCCATATTGCGGTTCTGCAGAATGCTGATACCCAGTGACACAAGTGCCAGACCGAAGATCACACACAGGACGATGATCAACTTTTCGTAGCTGTGCCAGATACCGTTGGAGACAATAACGCGGTCGTACAGGATCTGACCGCTGATAATCGGGTTGATCAGCGAGATACCCGAGCTTGCCAGCATACAGAGCAGCGCAATGGCAAGCTGCCACTTAAAGGGTTTGAAATACTTAAAGAGGCGGAGCAGGAGCATGCCGTTATCAGCACAGTAAGTACACACGCGGCGGTGCTGGTCTTCATAAATCTTGCCGCACTTGGGGCAGCGCATGTTGAACTGATCAAAAATCTGATCGTTCTCGGTGATTTCATCACCGCGCTGCAGGCGTTCAACGATGTCCAGGAAAGCAAAAAGTCTCTGCTTGCGCGCATTGGTGCAGTAACCTGCCACAAATGCCGTTCTGGGCTCATTCCATTTTTTCAGGATTTCTTTCTTCTCCTGTTCTTCAAGTCCCTCCGTATCCGGCATCGGATCGGGATGGTTCTGGAAGACAACGCGGTTGGATGCGGCAAAATTATCGACGCTTGCGTCGGTGCAGTATGCCAGATCCAGGGAATCAATGAAGGCAACGGAAGTTGCCCGCAGGTGAGCCGACGGATTCAGGATGTCACTGACGGTCTGTCTGCGTTTGCGTTTTTTCTGTTCTTCGGGGCTGAGATCGCTCGCGATGGTGGCGGCGTCACCGAGCAGGCGGTGAACCGCGCGGGCTTTGCCGTCATAGACAAGCCAGCTCTCACCGTACCGTCCGTCGAAATCCAGATCCAGACGCAGGGCGATTTTCATATCGTCCAGCGACAGACCTTTATCGAGGAGCGCTTTCTCAGCGGCTGTACTCAAGTGGTCAAGCGGAAGCATAGAAGATTACCACCTTTGATCATAAATTTCCCGCACAGCGGATTTTTTGCAATTACCACTTTTCAGCGGCTTCCGGATATGATATAATGTACATATCAGCCGGACAAAAAGCCGTGCCGGATACTCTGTGGTCTGCTTATCATATCACATTGAAATCATTTGTCAAGGCAATTTCAGGTTTTTTAATTTTTTTGTATGAATCCACAAAAATTCCGAAGGAGAGGTTCAAAACCATGTTGAAACTTTTACAGAAGCTGACAAAAAGTAAAAACCCGGACAGCAAGCGCTACAAGCGCGACATGGCGAAACATCTGGACGGCCGTGCACTCAAGTGTGTTCTTGAAAAAAAATCGGACGGCATTGAAGAGGTAATCGGTCATGACGGCTCCATTATTGTCAAGGACGACGAGCTGCTGGTCTATGCCAGCATGGACGTGGTTCTGCGCACCAAGATCGTGAATCTCTCCGCGTGGGAGCTTCTCTCGCTGGAGGGAGTTGTGATCACCGCGCCGGATATCGAACTCGGCGGCGAGGTACGCAGCATTGTCGCCTACTACAAATACTGGCGCAAGCTGGATGACTGATGAAACGGGGAGCTCAGCTCCCCGTTTCCGTTTTCGGATTATTTCAGGAAGAGCTCGACAACCGGGATCTGAGCGTTCAGCGGTTTTTTCACCGGAAGTTTCAGATTCAGCGTTTTATTCTCATCATTATAATCATAGAGAACTTCAGAGGCATCGGACAGGATCTGTGCGTATTCCACGTGCTCGGCGACTTCACCGCGCAGCTGAACACCGCCGAAAGGCCAGGTGTACATATGGAGATACAGACGTTTCTTCTCCGGATTATAGGTAAAGCGGCAGTCACGCGGGCATTCGAATTCCAGCGGAGCCTGTGTGCATCCGTAGATGGAACGGGAGTGGCGTTTCATCCAGTCGCCAATGCCGCGCAGGCGGTCATAGGCACGCTCATCGAATTCGCCCCGTCCTGTAGGTCCGACGTTGAGCAGCAAATTGCCGCCAAGGCTTACGGAGTCGATGAGCATCATCAGCAGCTGATCCACGCTCTTCCATGTCTCCTCATCACGGTGATAGCCCCAGGAGCCGGAGAAGGTATGGCAGCCTTCCCAGACAACCGGCACGCCGTTTACCTTGACCCATTCGTTCTGCATACGCTGTTCGGGTGTCTTGATATCCTGATCGATCTGCAGACGGTCATCAATCAAAATCTTCGGATTGATGGCACGGATCTTGGCGATCAGTTCTTCGCTGCGCCATTCTTTTCTTCCCTTTCCCGGGAACCGGTCATTGGCGCTGACGGAGAAGTCAAACCAGATAACATCCACAGGATCGTATCTCTTCAGCAGTTCCTCCGTCTGATTATGGAGGTAATCCACATATTTATTCAGATCACGCTTTGCATCCTGCGCTATGTACTCTTCGCTGCTGCGCATGGGATGAATACGGTCCACAGTATACTCGGGATGATGCCAGTCTATGATAGAATGGTAGAATCCCGTACGCAGTCCGCGGTCACGGAATGCCTCCACCATCGGTGTCAGGATATCCTTGCCGTAGGGGGTATTGGTAGATTTGTAATCGGTATATGCGCTGTCCCAGAGGCAGAAGCCCTCATGGTGCTTGGTAGTGATGACGAAATATTTCATACCCGCATAGGAAGCGGCATCCGCCCACAGTTTGGGATCGTACAGATCGGGATCGAAATGGCGGAAGTATTTATCGTAGACCTCTGTCGGAATGTACTCGCGGCTCTTGACCCATTCATGCCGTGCAGGCAGTGCATAGAGTCCCCAGTGGATGAACATTCCGAAGCGATCATGCCGGAACCAGGACGAGTCACCGATCGTGGGGGCCGGCTTGATCAGCGTCAGTTCCTCTAATTTCTTCATATAGTTTTCTCCTTTCGGATTGACTGCTTTGAGACAACTCAGTCTCTGCAACCACTTTACCACATTTCACTCAAATTGTCAATGTAAAGAGGCAATTTTCCTGTACATTTTTTCATATTTTCCACTGTCTTCTCATCTTCTATGTGATATTCACTTCCGATTCCTCTTCTGCGGCATTTTCATCGCGGTTCATTCTGGACTGAGCACGGTACTCTCCCGGCGGCATGCCGATTTTATTTTTGAAGATCCGCAGAAAATACAGCACATCCGTATATCCGCAGTCGGCGGCAATCTCGGTGACAGTGATATCAGTCTGACTGAGAAGCTCACAGGCATGCTGCATACGCAGGGCAATCCGATATTCCCCGGGGGATACCCCTGTATGACGGCGGAATACTGTACGGTACCGGCTCTCGCTCAGATGTTCCATTGACGCCAGTTCCGCAATCCGTGTCTCCTCACGGAAATGACTGTGCAGATATGCCAGCGTCTCCAGTTTTCGCATTTCTCCCGCCTGGATCTTATCCGCGCCCCGGGCAAGACGGACCAGAATCTCCGTCAGAAGAGCCCCGCAGGCATCGTCAAATCCGGGACGGCGGTTGATAAATTCCAGAAACATCCGCTGAAAAATACCGGTTATCCTCTCAAGCTGTCTGTCACTGCCGTCTGTCTGATAGATCCGTCCCGGCTCAAGACCCAGATTGGCAAGAAGCCGACCTGCATGGAAGCCGGTAAAATGTGCCCAGTAATAGCTCATCGTCTCCCCTTCTGCCAATTCATAATGATAAGGCATATGAGGTCTGTAGATGATGAACATGCCCCGGCTGAACTCTTTGGGCTGCCCGTCCGGATATGCGGTCAGCCGTCCGTCGGTCATATACTGCAGATAGTAATCTTCACGCATCACAGTTCTGTTGGAAAACGGTTTTTCCAGATATGCGATTCCCGTACAGTTCACAATCAGCGGTTCCTCCGAACTCTGCACGTTGGAATCCATAACGCTGCCGCTGCGATAATACCCCTGCTGTTCCATCCTCAATCCCCCGATACAGTCGATTTGTCCATAAAGACAAGTGATTTATGTATTGCACGCTCTGCGCTTTTTGATTATACTTATTATAACACAGTTTCGTTTTTTCGGAACACTTTTTGAACAATTTATCCCGAAATTCAACAAAAAAACAAGGAGGCATCATGAAAACTGCCCTGAACGCCTGGACTGTGGAAGCTTCCCTCTCTATGGAAGAAACCTTTGCCGCTGTAGCCGCGGCAGGATTTGAAGCAATCGAGCTGAACGTTGACAAGGAGGGCACCGCTCACGGTCTGTCCATGTCCACCACCGCAGCCGATTACGCCGCCATCCGTGAACTTTCAAAAAAGTACAATCTGCCGGTCGCATCCATCTCCACCTCCCTCTGGGGTCCCAAGATGGGCATTGCAGCCAATCACGCTGATGCATCCGCCCTGCTCTATAAGCAGATCGAAGCAGCAGCTGAGCTGGGCGCAGACGGTATTCTTACCGTTCCCGGCGGCATGGGCACCGACGGTGCCACAATCGCCACTGTACGCCGCAATTCCATCGCTTTCATGAAAGCGCATCGCGAAGAGATCGAGCGTCTCGGCATTTTCGTAGGTCTTGAGAATGTATGGAACGGATTTTTCCTCTCCCCTTATGACATGGTATCCTTCATCGACGAAGTCGGTTCCCCCAAGATCGGCGCATACCTGGATGCAGGCAACATGATCGCATTCTCCGTACCGGAATACTGGATCGAAATTCTGGGCAGCCGTATCGGCAAGGTACATGTCAAGGATTACAAGCGCAACCGTTCCCTGAACTCCGGCGGCACCTGGGAAGACATTACCCACGGCAGTGCTGAGTGGAAGAAGATCATCCCCGCACTGCGTGCGGCAGGCTATGACGGATATCTGGTCGGCGAAGTATTCAAGGCTGACGCCAACATGAGTTACGCCGATTACTACAAAAAAGTAGCCGGCGAAATCGCTGAAATCTGCTCCTATTAATCTACCTTATATTAACTTACCAATTTATTTCGGAGGAAATTTATCATGAAAAAACTTGCTATCATCGGGTGCGGCGGCATCGGCAACTATCACATGGGTCATTTTCTGCAGTTCACGGATATCGTCGAACTGGCAGGTTTCTGTGACATCATTCCCGAGCGTGCGGAAGAATTCCAGAAGAGAGCTGGAAGCGGCAAGGCGTATACCGACTACAAGGTAATGCTGGACGAAGTGAAGCCGGATATGGTCTTCATCTGCGTTCCGCCCTTCTGCCACGGGGAAATCGAATTTGATCTGATCGAGCGCGGCATCCACTTCTTTGTGGAGAAGCCTCTGGCTCTGGATCTGGATCTTGCCCGTCAGATCCGCAAAGCTGCTGCTGCCAAGGATCTGATCACCGCCAGCGGATTCCAGTGCCGTTACTCCAATCTGGTAGAGCCCAACAAGGAATTCGTAAAGAACAACCAGGTTGTATTTGTGGAAGCTTCCCGTATGGGCGGTATCCCCGGTCAGTACTGGTGGAAGAAGAAATTCCTCTCCGGCGGTCAGGCTGTGGAGCAGACGATTCATCAGTTCGATATCATCCGTTACATGCTGGGTGATCCCGAGGAAGTATTCACCTACGGTGCAACCGGTTATATCTCCAATGAGGAATGTCCCGGCTACAACACCGATGATCTGAGCACTACCGTCGTAAAATTCAAGAGCGGTGTTCTCGGCGTTATCTCCACCGGCTGTTACTCCAAATCCGGCAACTGCTTCGATTCCAAGATCACTTTCTCCACCCGTGACAAGAGAGCTGAGCTGAAAATCCTCGGCACCCTGAAGATCTACGGCGAGAAGCCCGCTGCTCCCGCAGCTGATGCAGGCGGATTTGTTATCAAGGGTGACGGTGCCGTTTCCGCAGCAGGCGAAGCAATCGTCTACAAGCAGGAAGGCGATGCAGGCGTTCTGTGCGACCGCACCTTCATTGAAGCCGTTATCTCCGGCGACGGTTCCAAGATCCGTTCTCCTTACGAGGACGCATTCAAATCCGTTGCATTCACCATGGCGTGCAACGAGTCCATGGCTACCGGCAAGCCTGTTAAGGTTGAGCTGATTTAACAGACAAATAAAAAATAAAGATGGATGGTCTAACCGTCCATCTTTTATTTTCTGCGGTTTTCTCCGGGAGTACATCCCCACCGACGGCGATATGCAGCAATAAAATTGGACTCACTGTTGTAGCCGCATTCCAGTGCAGCGCAGGTAACGCTGCCGCATTCTTCCATCAGTTCTTTGGCTTTTGTCATGCGAAGTTCTGTCAGGTATTCCTTAAACGTCATCCCTGTTACAGCACGCAGATCACTGTTCAATTTGGTCCTGCCTACACCGAAATATGCCGCTGTTGATTCGAGACGCAAAGTTTCACTCAAATTTTCCGACAGAAATTGCAGCACATTGCTGATATACTGTCTCTGCAGTACACCGACTCTGAGAAGTCCCTGATTCTCTGCTGCGCGGTAGATCTGATAAATAATTAGCGCGATGTAAAGACGGTTTTCGGTAAAATCCCAGAGATTCGCAAAAATAGCACCAAAAAGGTCATCCAGTTTACAGGTCTGGTTTTCATTCAGCGGAACAATCAGCAAAGGAAGTTCACCCATAAATGACATAGACAACAGCTTATCTGAAAACAGCGCAACATCACTGATGGAAAAATTGATCATGCTTCGCTCATATATGCCAGTCGGGGAAACAGACATTCCGTGAAGAGTAAACGGTCGGTACAGAATCGCACAGGGCGCTCTGCCTGTGAGAATCTTTCCGCCTGAAAACACACGAAAATCCCCACTGTAAATCAGCAGTATCTCGTAATGTGTATGCCAGTGCGGCTGCAGTTCCATTCCGTCTGATTTTCGGCGGTACCTCCAGTTATCTTTATCATTATAGGCATTCTCCTGTGTTAGTCTATCATTCATATCTGCACCGTTTTTTATTTAACTATACCGCATTTATTCCGTCCCGTCAATACTATTTAGCGTGAACGGCATTTTTTTGCATATCATCTTTGTATCTTCGGCAGATTTTGATATACAGTGTTTATGATATACGTTATAATATTAACAGAGTCCCAATCTGAAATTCAAATCAAAAGAGAGGTTACCGCATGAAACACTCACTTGTATCCCGCCTCAGCGCAGCACTTCTGGCTTTGCTGATGCTGCCGCTTGCTGCCTGTTCCAACGAAAATCCCCAAGACACACAAGACACAGATGCCGCAGAATCCACCTCCGTTCAGGAAACGACAGCTGAAACCACATCTGCCGTGACAAACCGTGCAGATGCCAAGGACAGTCTGCCCGCTGATCTGAAGCTGAAAGGAGAAACTATAAAGATTCTGGCGCGCAATTCGGATTCCGTCCTGAAATTCGATGTCGTCGGCACAGACAACTCGGGCGACATAGTTTATGATGCTGTCTGGAAGCGGAATGAAACCGTCATGGAACGGCTGGATGTCAAACTGGACTTTATCCCCTCGCAATCCACAAATCTTTCCGGGTTGAGAACAGAAATGCAAACAGTTGTCCGCTCAGGCAGCGGTGACTATGATATGTTCATCACATCGAACAATTCGATTATCCCCTACGGTATGATTGCCTATCTGCGCGTATTCAACGATGCACCGCATCTGGATTTTGATGCCCCGTGGTGGTGGACGAAAACCATGCAGGACTTGTCTCTGGACGGAAAAATCATACAGTATCTGATCGGTGATATGCTGCCGCAGAATATTTTGACCTCGGCAGTTGTCTATGTCAACAAAGATATCTGGCAGAATAGTTTCGGTGATCCCGAACAGATATATGACATGGTAACAGACGGGAAATGGACGTTGGACAAATTTGCTGAATACAGCCGCAAGGTATACAAGGATGTGAACGGCGACGGCAAAACAGACACTGCCGACACTGTCGGATTTTACGGGAACGAATATCAGACAATTGATTATCTGGCTGCAGGTTCCAATGTATTCAACTGTACCCGCGGCGAGGATGGTATTGCACGTCTGAATCCGCCCAATGAACGAACCGTTGACTTTACCGAAAAGCTGATAAATCTCTTTTATAACGATAATGCCGCAATAATTGCAGCACATACGGATCAGACCCAAATGATTCCTGCTTTCACGGAGGGACGGTGTCTCTTTCTTCCCGATGTTCTTCTGGTATCGACACAGGCTGAAATGCGGAATATGAAAGCCGATTATGCCATCATTCCTGTACCTAAGTATGAAGAAACACAGGAAAACTATCTGACACTGGTATACGGTCATGCCACAAACGCTTCTGTACCGCTCACGGTGAATGATCAGAAATTTGTTTCCGTTTGCGCAGTTCTGGAAGCACTCTGCTCTGAAAGCTACCGCAGCGTAACCGAAACCCTTTTTGAATCTGCGCTGAAGGGTAAATATGCCCGAGATGCAAAATCTGCGCAGATGTTGGATCTGATTGTTTCCTCCACCTGTAAAGACTTTGCCAATGAATATGCAAGCAGCCTGAACGACCTTCTCTCTTTGCTGCATAATGCAGTTGCTCAGAAAAATATGGTTGTTTCCAGTGCGTATGAGAGTCTCGCTCCTGCAGCACAGGCAGGTCTGGATAATCTTCTCGCTGAACTGAAAAAAATCAAGTAATGCGCATCCGCGGAACATATCACTATATTCCGCGGATTTATTCAATCTGCCTATTGCTTTTTTTGTTCTTTCGTGATATGATGTGTACATAAAATTTTCCTGTGAAAGGATGCACATCATGAAAGCTGAACTGCACAACTACGAAATATTCCCGATCTCCTTCCCTGAAGAAAAGGAAATCACTCTTACCGTCCGTCCGCTGGGCGTGCACGCCGCTTTCAAAGCGGAGACCTACCGGGTGGAACTGATGGATATAGACAATCTCCAGTTCAACCGCAACGAGACGCTCACCGTATCTCCCGACGGGGACGGCTGTCTGCGTTTTTCCGCTGTTTTCCACGGAGAGAAGGAGCATTTCGTCCGCATCTTCAACGGTGACAGCCGTGTGGTACAGTTGTCTGTCTACTCCCTCGCCTCTGATCTGGCATGCCGCCGCCCTTACCGGGGAGACTTGCACATGCATACCTGCCGCTCTGACGGACGCGAGGATCCGGCAGTCGTTGCCGCCAACTACCGCGGACGTGGATACGATTTTCTGGCTATCACCGATCACCACCGCTATTATCCGTCGCTGGAAGCTATGCGCCGCTTCGCGGATATTCCCACGGCGTACAATCTTGTTCCCGGTGAGGAAGTGCATATGCCGCTGACGCAGGTACACATCGTCAACTTCGGCGGTCTGCACACTGTAAACGGTCAGCTGATGGACAAGGAAGCCTACAAGGATGTAAACGGTGATCCGGCACAGCTGGCGCTGAACGGCGATCCTGCTCCGGCACTCACCCGCGAGGAATATGAGGCGGAAATCAGCGCCATCGCTGAAAAGCTGGAAGTTCCGGCAGATGTGGACCGCAACTCCTATGCCGTTTGTCTCTGGGCATTCGACCGCATCCGGAAAGCGGACGGTCTGGCGATTTTTGCCCATCCGTACTGGCTGGCAAATGTATTCCACGTTTCCGATCCGCTGACGCATCTGCTGATGGAGAATCACCCCTTTGATGCCTTTGAGGTACTGGGCGGCGAGAATTATTATCAGCAGAACGGCTATCAGACTGCGCTGTACTATGAGGAATGGAAGCACGGCCGCGTACATCCCATCGTAGGTTCCACGGACAGTCACTGCTCCACGGAGCACAACCGCAACGCCGCCATCTGCTCCACCATCGTATTCAGTCCGAAGAACGAGCGCAAGGCGTTGATCAATTCCATTAAAGAGAAATACAGTGTTGCTGTGGATACGATTTCCGCAGAATTCCGCCTTGTGGGAGAGGAACGCTTCCAGCGCTATGCCTGCTTCCTGATGCACAACTGGTATCCGATCCATGACCGTCTCTGCGCAACGGAGGGATACTGGATGAAGGAATACGTCACGGGTGCAAGCGACGGCGCCAGGGATGTGCTTGCCGCTATCGGTCCGCGCACGGAGGAATTGTTCGACAAGTATTTTGTAACGGAATAAAATGGAGGTGTTGCATTTAACAAATGCAACAGCCCCTTTCCTTATCCGGCGGGGATTTCGTTAGGACCGGCGAGCCGCTTCATGCGCTGTATGACTGAGGTGAATTCTTCCCTCTCCCGGATGGGATCGAATTCCGTTTTTTCCAGTGCACGGAGCATCTGCGCCGCATCGTTATCACGGCTGGATGTCATGATGCCCTGCGCATAATGCTCCATGCCTCGGAAGAGCAGCGATGTATTCACGTTCTTCCCTTTCCGGATATGCGCAAGATCCGCCTCCGTGCAGTCTGCCGCATGCAGAAGATGCACAAGTGCCCTGTCGGGCTCGCCTTTTTTCAGATAATAGCGTGTCTGACCCATATGCATTTTCCGCAGAATATCGTTATAGAAGAAGTAATCGCCGTCCTCAAAGAGCAGCGCCAGCAGGGCAATCGTTTTATCCCGCAGTGCCGCCTGCTCGTCGGGGGTGTACATCCATGTACCGTCATCCAGCTTGTAATTATTCGCCATGCGGATGACGAGGAACTGGATCAGCCCATTATGCAGCAGATTTTTCTCACAGTCGCGGTACTCCGTGCCTTTACTGATGAGCGAATACAGAAATTCCCGGCTCTGACAGATGATCGGCATCTTGTTCGCCAGCGCATACGCGCGATCATCCTCGCCCCGTTCCGCGTAATAGGAGCACAGGCAAGAAATCGCGCTGTGCCGCAGCCTATCGTCGGTACATTCGTCAAGGATCTTCTCATAGATACGGATGCATTCGTCTTTCAGGGCTGCCCGCTCTTCTTCGGGAAAATCCGCGCCCATATTTTCGGTATACAGCAGATACCATGTGGCATCCGCATAGCTGTCCATGACTTTATAATCGTTCGGATACAGTTTCATACCTTCAAACAGAATCTCCCGCGCTTCTTTTTTCAGTCCGTTTTTGCTCAGCGTGTGTGCCCGATCCAGAAGCGCGTCTCTCTCTTCGTTTTTTCGGTTGATATTGATTTCCAGAAGTTCGTCCGCCGTCACGTCGAAAAGATGGCACAGCGGCTGAATCAGGGAAAGATCCGGCTGGGTCTTGCCATTCTCCCACTGGGAGACGGCTTTTGCTGTGATGCCCAACGCCTCCGCCAGAGCATCCTGCGTCATATCGCGCTCCCGGCGCAGTTTGCGGATTGTTGTACCGATGGACATAGAGTATCCTCCGTAATTTGTATTCAAAAGCGCTTTTGTACTTTTATTATACAGCAGCACCGCAGGAAAATCCATAGTCAATTTGCGGATGCAGAGGTAAGCGTTACTTGAATTTCGACAGCGGATATTTATTTCTCGTGCTGAATGAGTACCTCACACACGCTGTCCGGCGGAATCTGAGGGAGAATACCTTTTTCTCTGCCCCAGATGCAGAAGTATTCATAAAACGCTCCGATGCAGCCCCGGCTCAGGCGGCAGGCATCGTCAAAAAGATGTTTTGGAAACAGTTTTCCGTAACCGTCTGCAAATCGTTTTACATTTTCGCTGAACTCCCCTGCCAGCGGCATGAGATACGTATCTGTCAGGGCATCCAGCGCTTGTTTCTGCTCTCTTGTGAACGCCGGGACCGGCACAAACAGCGTGCCGTCCTCGCGGCGGATAATGTTTCCGTTCTCAATGGCTGCAGCGGCATCCTCGGCAAATGCGGTTCTGCCGGTATGCAGAAGATCCTCGCACACGTTTATATGCGTATCGAGCATCATCTTTCTGAAGCGGAAGCCGGTATAGGTGAATACATAATGCGCATAGCTGCCGCGGCTGCCCAGATTGGCACTGCACTGGATGCCTGTACCGCCCCGGCGGTGTTTTCCGCTCCCCATATCCGCAATATATCGCCACGGAAAACCGTCATAATTCAGCGGGATCGGCGGATACGGAAGTACGCAGAGTTTCTTCTCCAGATACTGAAACGCCAGCATACCACAGAGATACAGCATTTCCGCCTCGCTCTTTTCTGCCCGCCAGAATGGAATCTGCTGTGCATCCCTGGCGAGTACGCGAATGGCTTCGCACATCCGATCTGCGACAGGCGCGGCGGCGCCTGGCAGATTCTCTTCAAAGAAGATTGCGTATTTATCCGTCCAGATGACAAAATCCGTCTGCACCTTACCGCCCGGTGTTGTGATCACAGCGTTCCGTTTTTTCAGATTCGCAAGGCAATCTTCAATATAATAAGCCGGCACACCGCACAGATCGGCAAGCTCCTCCGCGGATCGCGGCTTTTCGTAGGCGTGATAGAGAACATTCTGCGACAGTGCGTCGCTGATGTATTCATAGGGAAACGGAATATTCTGGAAGCCGTAGTCTCCGCTTCCGTAGATATCCAGCTTCATTTTCACGGGATGCAATGCTGTTTCGTTCATGGTTTCGCACTCCTTTTTCAGTTTCCGCCGCCCCTCGGCGAGCCGCCACGTGACGGTTCCCTCGGGAATCTCCAGCCGATGAGCGATCTGTTTTGTGGAAAGACCGTCATAATAATAGAGGATGAGAATATCCCGATACAGCGCGGACAGCCGGGTAATCCGCATCCGCAGGCGGGCACAGAGTTCCTCATACTCGTGCTTCTCCTCCATCTCCGCGATGGAATCCACCCACATCTCCGGCACATCAAAGGCATACATCGCGCGCCGTCTGCCCTGATACCGTCGGAATGTCCGGGTAACATTCTCCGCCACACCCCAGAACCAACCATCCAGCCGGGATTCATCCCGAAGAGTGGGCAGACTACGCAGAGCAGTCAGAAGAATCTCCTGCGAAAGCTCGTCCGCCTCGTCACGGGTATAGGTGCGTCGGAGCGCGTAACCGTATACGCTGTCTGTATATTTTTCCAGGATTGCGGGATCCACCATTTCTATCACCTGCCTTTCGTCTGTATAGTGCAAAAAGTGTGCGTTTCATTGGGAGTTGCGCAGAAAAATTTCAGGGAGCATTGTTATGCTCCCTGTTTTTTTCTGTAATACGGATAATCGGCATTTATGCCAGAAGCAGTTTTGCCGCTTCATACGCCGCAGGATTTCCTGCGAGAATGCCGCATTTCCTGTCCATCTGCAGCGGGGTACCGTCCGGCTGGGTCACAATTCCGCCCGCTTCGCGGACGATCAGCATACCTGCGGCATAATCCCACGGGGAGAGGATCGCTTCAAAATACACCTCCGCCCGACCGTCGGCAATCATGCACAGATCCAGTGCCGCGGATCCGCAGCGGCGGATATCCAGCGAATGCTCAAACAGCGTCCGCATCACCGAGAAAGTGCGGTCATGCAGCTGTGTGTAATAGGGCGATGTACCGATCAGGGAAAGTCCGTTTTCCAGCGGCTGTCTGCTCACCTGAAGAGTACGGCGCTTTCCGCCGCACAGAAGCCAGGCGCCTTTGCCGGCTTCAGCGCAGTACATCTCATCCGTATAGGGATTATACACGATTCCCAGCACGGTCTCGCCGTTCTCGCACAGTGCCACGGAAATACAGCTGTGCCCGAAATGTTTGATAAAATTGGTCGTTCCGTCGATGGGATCAATGACAAATGCCTTGCCGGAAGTCAGCCGGGCGATATCGTCCGCGCTGTCCTCTTCCCCGACAAATGCCGCCTCGGGATACAACAGTGCCAGCTTCTCAAAGAGAAATTTCTGCACAGCGGAATCGTATTCCGTAACGAAATTGGCGTCGCCTTCCTTGACTTCAATACCCCGTTCTATATCGCGGGCGCTTTTCATGATCTCACCCGCTTCGCGGATGAGGGTAATCAACTGTTCATGCATATCTGCGCACCTCACACCAGCAGATGACGAATCCGTTCAGGGAATGTACGGTAATCGTCTATCGTGATGAATCCGAAATCCGATTTGTATACGCTCTCGTCGTTACCGCCCATGCCGTAATCGTCGCCGACAAAGATCACCTCGTCATGGGTGATACCGCGCTCTTTGCAGTACAGATCCAGCGCGTAATACTTATTATACGGACGCGGCGCCATATCGAAGGAGGAAGATCCGCCCACGAATACGTTGTAGTCGTGGAACAGTTCACACACTTCTCCGTAAATCTTTCTCCGCTTGGCGCGGTCCGGATCGAACGCCAGCTTATCCTCCTGCTTCGCGGCAGTTCCCAGAAGCGGGATCGTCACACACCCGGAGGAATGATACTGCACATTGTCACCGGCAAATTCCGTGAAACCGTATTTCTGACGCAGTGCGCTTACGCGCGCTTCCACGGAATCGCGGTCAACACTCACTTTCTCGTCCAGACAGATATCCAGCATGCCGGTCTCCCGATTGTATTTGCCCGCCTGCATGCCGTAGCTGCCGATGATATCGATGGGGAAATGCTCCATCTGTTCGAAAATGCGCATGCACAGACCGGCTCCTGCCATAACAAGCTGATATTTTTCGGACAGAGCCGTCAGCGCAGCGCGGTTTTCGGGGGTAAGCGGTGTTTTATGCTGTGTCAGTGTTCCGTCCAGATCAAAAGCAATCAAACGAATCATTTTTATTCTTTCCTTTCAAGGGCAAATATCCCGCCGCTTGGCGGCGGGATATTTATCGTCTCTTATACGATCTTGAATCCGAAATAATTCTTGGTATTATTGTAGCAGATATCGCATACCAGCTGAGCCAGAGCTTCCATATCTGCGGGATACATACCGCTCTCTACCCATTCGCCGATAATGTCGCACAGGATGCGGCGGAAATACTCATGACGGGGATAGGAAGTAAAGCTGCGGGAGTCGGTCAGCATGCCGAGGAATTTGCCGAAGCAGGAGAGGTTTGCCAGCTGCTTCATCTGCGCACGCATGCCGTCATAGGTATCGTTGAACCACCATGCGCTGCCCTGCATCATCAGCGGGTAGCCGTCGCCGGAGGTCTGGAAGCAACCCAGCAGCGTACCGATAGCGGCATTGTCGGAGGGATCGATGGAATACAGAACGGTGCGGGGCAGAGCATTTCTCTTATCCATCAGATCGAACAGCTTAGCGAATACGATGATATCGTTGCCGCCGATGGTATCGAAACCGGTATCGGGACCGAGCTTCTTGAACATATTTTCATTGGTATTGCGCCATACGCCGCAATGGATCTGCATAACCCAGCCGTACTTCTTGTACTCGCCTGCAAGGAAGGAAAGAATCTCGCACTTGAACACGGACAGCTGTTCATCGGTAACATCCTTACCGTCGGATGCGAGAGCGGTCTTCATCGCCTCGTTTGCGGCATATTCATTGGGCTCAACAAACATCGGGAACTCGTCCAGACCGTGGTCGGAGGTGCGGCATCCCATGGAATCGAAGAATGCGATACGGGAAGCGAGAGCCTTCTTCAGAGAAGCAACATCGGTGATTTCGATGCCTGCAGCTTCGCCAAGCTTCTTGTAATACTCAGCCAGACCGGCTTTATTGATGTTGAAGCACTTGTCGGGACGGAATGCGGGGAGAACCTTCGTCTCAAAGGATTTGTCCTCAGCGAGGAGTTTGTGCCATTCCAGAGAATCTGCAGGATCGTCGGTGGTGCATACCAGATCCACATTGGAGCGGCGGATCAGGTTACGGACACTCATATCGGGCTGTGCGAGCATCTCGGAGGTGAGATTCCAGATTTCATCGCAGGTCTTCTCGGAGAGAATCAGGTCGCAGCCAAAATAGCGCTGCAGTTCCAGATGAGTCCAGTGATACAGTGGATTGCCGATAAGGGAGGGCATCACGGTAGCGTATGCCTTGAACTTCTCATAATCGGAGGAGTCGCCGGTGATGTACTTCTCCGGCACGCCGGCAGAACGGATGGCACGCCACTTATAGTGGTCGCCGCCGAGCCACAGCTCAGTGATGTTGGAATACTGCTTGTCCTCAGCGATATCCTTGGGATTGATGTGGCAGTGATAGTCGATAATCGGCAGTTTTTCAGCATAAGTGTGGAACAGCTCACGGGCAACTTCCGAATTCAGAAGAAAATTCTGATCGAGAAACTTTTTCATAAAATCCTCCGTACCGCCATTGGCGGAATTTTCATAAAAATACATTATAATTATACGCCAATTAATCGGATTTGTCAAGATATACGCATCTGTTTGGAAAAAAAGACGAAAACTGACAAAATAAAAGGAAAGCTCGCGCTTTCCTTTTATAATTCTTTTATTGTGCGTAGTTATCGAAATACCCCTGGATAAATACGATCGGGGTTCCCTTATCACCGCTGCCGGAGGTCAGATCGCAGAGCGAACCGATCAGGTCGGTCAGACGGCGGGGCGTGGTTCCCTGGGATTCCATCTGTCCCACAAGGTTATCGCCCTTTTCCTTGATGTATGCGGAAATTGCAGACTTCAGCTCATCACCGCTCAGATGTGCAAAATTATTGTCAGCCAGATATTTCAGCTTGACTTCATTGGGCGTACCGTTCAGACCGGAGGTAAATGCCGGGGAAACAACCGGATCGGCAAGTTCCCAGATCTTTCCGACAGGATCCTTGAAGGCACCGTCACCGTACACCATAACTTCCACGTTTTTGCCGGTAGCGGCAAGCATACGCGCCTGTACGTCAGCAACAAACTTATCGCAGTCGCGGGGGAACAGCTTAACGGTAGTCTCCGTCGCCTTATTGGAGCCGAGAAGACCGTAGGGGTTGAAACCGGAATTGCCGACAGGAGCGGTCAGGATATCATCCAGTCCGCAGACGATCTTTGCACCGGCGGCACGGAGGATTCTCTTGGTACGGGCACGGGTATGAATATCGCAGTTGAGCACGCAGTCAGTGTAGTCAAGAATCACTTTGGCGTTGTTGGCAAAGATCACTTCCACCTCGGCGCCCTCTTCACGGATCAGGGTGGAGTAATAATCCACATAATCCACACCGGTGAAAGTATGCTTGTTCTCACCGAAAATCGCACGGTATTTTTCCAGCGTCAGCACATCACTGTAGGGGTTGACACCGGATTCGTCCAGCTTGTCCATATCGATCAGGTGGTTGCCCACTTCATCGGAGGGGTAGCTGAGCATAAGTGTAATTTTCTTTGCACCACGTGCAATACCGCGCAGGCAGATTGCAAAGCGGTTACGGCTGAGAATCGGGAAAATCACGCCGATATGACCTCCGCCCAGTTTTGCTTTGACATCGGCGGCGATATCGTCGACGGTGGCATAGTTACCCTGAGCACGGGCAACAACAGCTTCGGTGACAGAGATGATATCCTTATCACGGATAGCGAAGCCCTCGGCTTTGGAGGCATTGAGGACGGACTCACACACGATGGCGGCAAGATCATCCCCCTGACGAATGATGGGAGCGCGAATTCCACGGGAAACAGTTCCGACTGTTCTTTCCATTATTAGAGCATCCTTTCAGAAATAAGCTCGGTGGGATCACCACCCGAATATTATACGCCAAATCGCGGGGAAATTCAATAGGTTTTGCAAGGAAAATAAAAAAATTTTCGGGATATACCGCCTTTTCGGGCTGTATATCCCGTTATTTTCAACACTTTACAGAATCAGCGGAGTTTTTTTACCACAGTTTCATCATAGAGGAAGCGGATCGCATTCTCCACCCATGCGGCGCATGTCCAGTCCTGACCGAAGGGCTGTGCCTGTGTCACCTGATTACCGAGGCAGAGTCCGTGACCGCCGTGCGGATAGATATGCATCTCCTGATGGATGAAGTGGTCCGCCAGCGCATGTGCAAACTCCAGCGCCCCCTGAATCGGCACGCCCAGATCTTCCGAGGTAGTCCAGATAAAGGACGGCGGTGTTTCGTCATCGACCTGTTTCTCCAGGGAAAGCTGCTCCATCATTGCAGGATCATCCAGAAGTCCTGCGCCCTTGAGCAGATTCACAAAACTGCCGCGGTGGCCCGGTGCGGCACTGCGGATCACAGGATAGCAGAGAATCAGCTTATCGGGACGGGATGCACGGGCGTTCTCGCCCAGATATTCTGCCATGACCGGCTTATTCCACAGCGTACCGGTGCATCCGCAGAGATGACCGCCGGCGGAGAAACCGAGAGATGCGATATTATCCGGCTGAATACCGAATTCAGCGGCATTTTCCCGCACGAAACGGATAGCGGCAAACGCCTCCAGCTGTGCGTAGGGCCATACCTGATCGGCACGTCCCGTCACGGTATAATCCAGCACAAATGTGCAGACACCGGCTGCGGCAAATGCCAGCGCGATGGGTTCTGCTTCGCCTTCATAAGTCATGCTGTAACCGCCGCCGGGGAAGATCACAACGGCAGGTCTTTTGCCTTTGTAATAGGCACGCTGGGTGGATGTGGGCAGGTAGCCGCGCAGCTGGCGCGCACCTGCGCCCATATCGATCAGATGTGTAAAGGTTCTCATAGTTTTCTCCTTTAAGTTTTACTCGTGATAGCTTGGCAGATAGGCACCCAGTCTGACCAGATTGCCCTGCAGGGCGTGTACATCGATTCCGCGCACGCCGGTATCTGCCAGAGCAGCCATTGCCGCCGCGGCACCGCATGCCTGACCGGTGATGTAGCATCCGGGCATTACACGCACGGAGGACTGCATATAGCGATCCGCAGAAATGCAGCGTCCAGCCACAAGCAGATTGTCAAATCCCTTTACGGTCAGTGCGCGGTAGGGGATACCGTAGCTCTCCCCGCTCTTATAGCGGAGTTTTTCGTGCTCGGTGGCGAACTTCTTATAGCCGGCATCGTCATTGGTGCCGGAATGGATATCCACGGGATAGGAATAGCGTCCGATCTCATCCTCGAAGGAGGCACGCTTCATGAAATCGTCCAGCGTCATCACATAGTCGCACATAACGCGGCGGGATTCGCGGATGCCGATCTGGGCAGCGGAAATGACGAGTTCCGTCTCCTCATAACCTTCCACATATTCTCTGTAGTAGCGGCGGTATTCTCTGAGCTGTTTTCTTGCCGCAACCATAGCCCCGGTCATGGAATCGGAATCGGTACCGTCCACGCCGTAGATATGTCCCACGTTGGAGCCGGTCACACGTTCCTTGATCTGCCACATTCCGGGCAGATGCCGGTCGATATTGGTGAACACACCGTCACGGAATGCATCCTCCAGACGCTCCCGCTGCGGCTTTTTTGCACGGTCAAAATCCGCGCCTTCCCAGAGTCCGCAGAGTGTGGAGGCCATCACCTCGCCGGTTTCTTCGTCACCCTTCCGGCAGTCCGCACCTGCACGGGCGCAGAGATCCGCGTCACCGGTACAGTCGATGACGATCTTTGCCTTGACGGCAAACAGTCCCTCTTTGGCGGAACAGATCACACTGTCAATTCTGCCGTCGGCAGTAATCACATCCAGCACGCTGGTGAAAAAGCTGAACTTCGCACCGCATTCGCTCATCATATCGTCGTAGCAGAGTTTCAGGATTTCCACTGGAATGCTGTTCGGGCAGTAGGGACGGTAGCTTTCGGGAGATTTCTCCTTCAGATACGTATGCACTTCTCTGCCGACACCTTCCGCCAGAAAGAGGTCGCCGCTGGTAAACTTCATGAAAGCGGGAATCAGCATATTGGTTGCCGCTCCGCCGAATGCGCCGGATGCCTCGGCAAGATACACAGACGCGCCCATGCGTGCCGCAAATACAGCTGCCGCAACGCCGGCAGGACCGCCTCCGGCGACAAATACGTCCACCTCATGACGGACCGGTATGCTTCTGGAATACTGGATTTTAGACATATCGCTTCCCTCGTTTTCGTTTGGTTTATTTTTGATTATAACACAGCACACAGGTAATGTCAACGGATTCGGATAGATTTCCCCTCATTTGCAGCAAATGGAAAAGAGGCACTGCCGCAGACAGTACCTCCCATGATTATTCTTTCGCCGGCGATTATGCCAGAGCGCCCAGCGATGCTGCGGCATCCCGGCAGAAACAGCGGCAATGCTCCTCTATGTAATACAGCTCCCGCCGTCCCCCGGGGATGGCATTATATTCTGCCAGAAACGGCAGATCTCTGTCCACCGTCAGGTAAAAGGTATCCCGTTCTTCATTCACATACGCACGGCTGACCGTTACCGCATCTGTATCCCGCATCCGCCGACAGGCGGAAAGCAGGTCGGACAGTGCGGTAAATATATATATCCGTTCGCGAAGGACAGATGTTGTCTGACTGCGGCTATACTCTCCGCTTTTTTTCGTCTGCGGCAAAAGAGACTGCGCGGCACGGCTCCCCAGCTTGGTCACAAACATCTCACAGCCGCCGCCTCTTTCGGGATACAGCTGGACAAACACCCGCTCACCTGCGGGATCAAATCCGGTCTGCCGTTTGGCTTCGTCAAGAATATTCCAGAAAGCACGGCGCGATGGGGAATCCACTGCGTCAATGGTTTCGCAGTTCAGATCATAATGCACCATATCCTCCGCACTCAGCATCACTTTCAGCTTGCTGTCGCTGATCCGTATAAGTTCCATAATTCACTGCCGCTGCTTGGCGGCTCTCCTTTCCCTGCCCGCACAAACGGGCTATATAGTATATTATAATCGGAAAGGCGGGAAAATGGTACCCCTAAGTTTCTGGAAAGAACGGAAGAAGTGGACAGCCGATCAGCCAAAGCGGTAATATCCGCTCCACGCGGTATTTCCTTCCGCATCCGTCACCTCAATGCGGGCAAAGCCGACCCGTCCGCTCATGGTAAAAGCTGCTTCCGTAATGCCGTCGCCCACTTCGGCACGGTGTGACTCCCATGCGGTGTCAGTAAAGCATACGATGGACTGTGCGGGCGTACAGCGGATACGGAGTGTCCGATCCTCCTGCTCCACGGAAATCCGCGGTCCCTGCGTAGCGTAGAACTTACCCTCACGGAGCGCCGCGGTAATCGCCTCCGGCGTGCATGCATCCGCCTGCACCATGGTATAGCTGCGGCAGGTATCCTCTTTTATGTAAAAATGTGTATCGTCCGATGCAACCAGCGGCAGGCAGTATCCCTCCGCTGCCAGCATATCCAGAACCGCGCCGGAATACGGACGGCAGTTGCGCGGCAGACCGGAAACGGAATTATAAATCTCCGTGGCATCGATGCCGGGAATTGCCTTGATCTGCTCCGGCGTATTCAGCGACCAGGCAGGATGGGCAAGGATTGCCAGACCGCCGGCGACGTGGATCTGCTCAATTCCCTGCACAGGTGTATTCTCCCGGGTGATTTCCGGTGTTTCCTTCATACCGACAGCCACGATGTGATAAACACCGTCGCGGACATTGGGACTCCAGTCATATTCACAGCCGGAGAGAAGCAGAATGCCGTCCCGCATCTCCGTGGCGGAGACTTTCCAGTGATCCGTCAGGGCAAGAAAATCGTATCCGTTCTCTTTATAGAGTTCTATGGTTTCCTCGGGTGTTTTTTTACCGTCGGAATTGGTTGTGTGCGTATGGAGGTTACCTTTGAACCACCGTTTCCCGTATTCGTCAATATACATTTTATACCTCATGTTATGCCGCATAGGCTTTTTTATCACGGTCATTATTCCATAGACATACGTCGGAGACTGCCGGAATTCCGCGCAGCGGAACGCGGACAGTGTCCGCGCGGCAGGCTCGCGTACACAGCAATCTACCGTGCGATTACAGATAGCTGTATGCTGTGTACATTATACCATTTTTCCATGATTATGTAAAGTATGAACGGAAAACATGCAAAAAACTTATGTTTATTTACTTTTCCTGCCCTGTCCGCCCTTGCATTGGCAAATTTTTTATGATACAATATAATAAATATGTATATTCCAAATGCAACCGGAGGACACATGGCAGCAACTTCACCCGCTGTGGCACTGAGCCGTGCGGAAACATACGATCACGACCGCATTCTTGATACCCTGCGCAGGCAGGCGCAGATGCTCGGAATTCCTGCCGGGCATTTTGCCGGACGGCGCGTGGTCATCAAGCCGAATCTGGTAGCACCCCTGAAGCCGGATGCTGCTGCCACAACACATCCTGTATTTCTCACCGCCGTAGTGGATTTTCTGCGGGAATACGGGGCGGATGATCTGCTTCTGGCGGAAAGTCCCGGCGGGCTGTACAGCGAAGCAACACTCCGGATGAATTACAAAAACTGCGGCATTCTGGAAGCGGCAGAAAAATGCGGTCTGCGCCTCAATTATGACACGGATGCAGTGCCTGTACAGTACGGCGACGGAATCGCCTGCCGCTCCTTCCATGTGATCCGCCCCATTGCGGAAGCGGATGTGATCGTGGATCTCTGCCGGCTGAAATCCCACTCTCTGACGCGGCTCAGCTGTGCGGTAAAGAATTTCTTCGGCGTCATCCCCGGCGTGGAGAAATTTGAGATGCACTCCGCGTATCCCGCACTCCCTGTTTTTTCGGAGATGATCGTGGATCTCTGCGCCATGCTCTGCGCTTCCCATGAAATTCTTGCCATCTGCGACGGAATCACCGCCATGGAGGGCAACGGCCCCACCGGCGGTACGCCCCGGGATGTCGGCGCAGTCCTCATGAGCCGGGATCCGTTTGCGCTGGATGCTGCTGCGGAGGCTGTTATCGGCTTCGCCGGTACTGTATCGATCAACGAAGCTGCCCGGAAACGCGGGCTTTGTCCGAAAGAGCTGTCCGGCTTGCCCGTACTGGGGGACAGTATTGATTCCCTTACCGTAAAGGATTTCCGTGAACCGGATGCGTCCGGCGGAAAATTCCTGCGGAATCTGCCCGACATGTTCGGCGGACGGCTGGCAAATTTCTTCAGCCCCCGTCCGGAAATTGATAAGGAAAACTGCATAGGCTGCGGTGTATGTGCCAAATCCTGTCCGCGCCATGCCATCGTTATCGCGCAGAAGCAGGGCAGAAAACAGGCTGTCATTTCCCGTAAGGACTGCATACGCTGTTACTGCTGTCAGGAGCTCTGCCCGATCCACGCGGTGAAGATCCACAAGAATCCCATCTTCAAAATCATCCGCTGAATGCGTACACGCATACTCCCCGTGAAAAATTTATTATTAATATATGGACGTGAATTATGCTGTATGAAAGTGCCAACGCAAAGATCAATTTATTTCTGGATGTCACCGGCCGACGCCCGGACGGATATCACACTCTGCACAGCTGTATGCAGACCGTGGGTCTGAGCGACACTGTTTCCGCCGAAATTCTCCCGCCCAAAGATGGCAGAAGTATCCGTCTGACGTGCTCCGATTCTGCGCTGCCCTGTGATGAAAAAAATCTCGCGTGGCGTGCGGCGGCACTGTTTATGGATGAAACGGATACAGTTTACGATCTCAGACTCCATATCGACAAACGCATTCCTCTCTCCGCCGGACTTGGCGGAGGCAGTGCCGATGCGGCGGCTGTCCTCCGTCTGCTCAACAAAAATCTGGATAAACCGCTCTCTGAAGAACGTCTCTGCGCCATCGGCGCACGGCTCGGTGCGGATGTACCCTTCTGCATCACCGGCGGCACCTGCCGCTGTGAAGGGATCGGCGATATTCTGGAGCCGGTGAAGACACGTCCCGATTACACCGTTCTGGTGGCAAAGGACGGCGAGGGAGTTTCTACTCCGGAGGCATTTTCCCTGCTGGATGCAAAGTACGGCAATTTTTCAGACTACCGCTCACACGACACCGCCGCGATTTATGCGGCACTGGCAGGCGGGGATGTCCGTGCGCTGGCGGACTGTGTTTACAACATCTTTGAAGATGTGATTCTGCCCATCCGCCCCAAAGCGCGGGAGCTGAAAGAATTCATGGAAGCGCACGGCGCTGTATGCACGCTGATGAGCGGAAGCGGACCGTCCGTATTCGGCATTTACACATCCGATGCGCGCGCTGAGGTATGTGCCGCGACACTGCGGCAGAAAGGCATTTTTGCCGTTGCCTGCCGGACGACCTGATGTAAAAAATGCGCAGCCTTTTCCGAATCTTTTCCGGAAAAGGCTGCTTTTTTTCAGTTTGTTTTTCCGCGTCTGAGAAGCAGTCTGGAGAGCGCCCGTCCGTTAAAGGGAATCAGCGGATACAGATAACTGCGCTTCCCGTTGACCGTTTTATTGACAGCCACCAGTACAACGGACAGAACACATCCTGCGGCGAATCCCCACACGTCAAACAGCGCCGTCAGCAGAAGCAGCATCAGCCGCAGATATTTGAACGCATATCCCAGCACATAGCTGGACTGCGTGAAATTGGCAATGCCGACGAATGCCATATAGAGAATCACATCCGGCGACAGCCATCCTACCGTCACGGCAAAATCCCCCAGCAGAAGACCGCCGACTACTGACAGGGAATTGGACAGCATATTCGGTGTATTCAGCGCCGCCAGCTTCAGTCCGTCCAGCGCAAACTCCACCAAAATCAGCTGTGCCAGAATCGGCAGTGCGCCCGGATCCTGCGGGACAATCACAGACAGCCATGCCGGGATCCACGCAGGATGCTGCAGCAGCAGATACCACAGCGGTGTGAGAACAACCGTCGCGCCGAACACAAACAGACGCAGAATCCGCAGATACGATCCCGTCAGCGGCGGAAAATAAAAATCGTCCGTTTCCTGCAGAAAATCAAAGAAGGAAGTGGGGAAAATCATCGCCTCGGGACTGTTGTCGCACAGCAGAATGATGCTTCCCTCAAGCAGTGATGCCGCGGCGGCATCGGGACGTTCGGTCATACGAATCTTGGGAAAGGGATTCCACCAGCTCCGCGGAATCAGGGATTCCGCCACGCTCTGATGTCCCAGCACCAGGGAATCTGTTTGCAGATTCTGCAGTTTTTCCGTCAGCTGCTGTACATAGCCGGAATCGGCTTTGCCGTCCATATAAATCAGTGCCATATCGGTTCGCGAAGACGAACCCACATTGATATACCGCACGGTCAGCGATGTGTCACGGATGCGGCGGCGGATCATGGCGGTGTTGAAAATCAGCGTTTCCACAAATCCGTCCCGGCTGCCGCGCATGACCCGGTCATTTTCCGGCTCACATGCCTCTCTTGCCGGATAGGTACGCAGATCAATAATCAGCGCGCCGGCACCGAACCCCTCGCTGAGAAATGCACAGCACCCGGAAAGAGTCATCAGAATCAGCTGATCAACGCTTTCCGTCGCCTCAACCTCCACAGCAGGCACATTTTCTTCGGCAAAACGTTCTGCTGCACCTGTCTTTCCGTCACCGAAATCCTTCAGCGTGAGCAGATGCATCATCAGCTTCTGCATACTGGGTCCCTGAATGAATCCGTCAATGTAATACATCATAAGACGCGTATTGCCCACCTGCATCGGTCGGCGGATCAAATCAAAGCTGGATTCCACCCGGAGAAGACGGTCCATCAGCGCAACGTTTTCGTCAAAGGATGCAGTAAGTTTTTCGGGGAATATTTCCAAAAAAATCAGCTCCAGTCTGTACTTTCTTCGTGGGAAAGTATGGACCGGAGCCGGTTATTTTATGCGTTTTATTCGGATTTATTCCGGAAGAACTGGTAGAAGCGGCAGGGGATCATGCCGTTGTACAGTTTCCGGATTTTATCGGCGCGTCTGCCGTACAGCCGCTCAAATGTCTCGCAGGGGGTCAGCACATAGATCTGCCACCGACCGAGACGGGCGAATGCCTGTCCCATCTGCCGATACAGTTCTTCCGCTTCCTTTTCCGTCATCAGGCGTTCGCCGTAAGGCGGATTGGTTACCACGGTGCCCCGGCGATCCTCGGTTACGATATCCAGCGCGTTCATCCGCTCCACGCGGACATGAGCCTCAACGCCCGCGCGGCGGGCACTTTCCTGTGCGATGCGCACACATTCCGGATCGATATCCGACGCAAAAGCCTCAAATGTACTGTCACGGACCACAAGATCCGCCGCTTCCTCCCGGGCGGTCCGCCACGATGCCTCACCGAACACGGGATATTCCTCAGCGGCAAAATGCCGGTTCATGCCGGGTGCGATCCGGAGCATCTGCATGGCGCCTTCGATCGCAATGGTGCCGGATCCGCAGAACGGATCACGGAGCACCACGTCCTCTCTGGGACGGGAGAAAGCTGCCGCGGCGGCGGCAAGGGTTTCTCTGAGCGGTGCGGCAACGGTTTCAGGACGGTAGCCCCGCTTGTGCAGAGGAATACCGGATGTATCGATCATCAGCGCGGCGCGGTCTTTCAGGATGAAGAACTCGATCTGATACTTTACACCACTTTCCGGCAGGGTTGTCAGACCGTATTTCTCGCCAAGCCGGCGCGCAACGGCTTTTTTGACGATCTTCTGGCAGTCGGGCACAGAAAACAGTGTGCTCTTTATGGCATGCCCCTTCACCGGGAACGCATCGTACCGACCGATAAAATCCTCCCAGGGAAGCGCTGCCGTACCGTCAAACAAAGCCGTAAATGTCGGCGCGTCAAATTCTCCCAGATTCACATAAACACGCTCCGCAAAACGGAGATTGATATTGGCGCGGGCAGCGGTGGCTTCGTCTCCCTCAAAGGTGACGCGCCCGTCAATGGTGGATATGCGGCGGCATCCCAGCGCGTCGATTTCCGCGCCGAGAAGCGCTTCCAGCCCGAACAGGCAAGTTGCGGTAAAAATCATAGAATTATTCCTTTCCAAGCGGCTTCGCCGTATGATCGTCACGGTTTTTCAGTTTATCCAGCGGAGATGCCTTCGGCAGAGTGAAGGTGAAGCGGCACCATTTTCCGTGCTCACTCTCCGCCCAGATGCGCTCTCCGTGGGCTTCGATGATCGTCCGGGAGATGTACATTCCCAGACCGACGCCGGTTTTATCCAGCCCGCGGCTCTTATCACTCTTATAGAATCTGTCGAAAATCCGGGAAACATCCGCCTCCGGAATTCCGATTCCCTCATTGAAGACGCTGACGCTGATCTTCTTTTCTTTTTCCGTGATACGGATCTCGTATTTTCCTCCCTCATAGGAAAATTTTATGGCATTGTCACAGATATTGTAAAGCACCTGATGAATGGCATCCCGGTCGGCGGAAACTTCCATCCGATCCAGATCGCATTCGAATGTGACATCCAGTTTTCTGTCCTCAATCTTCTGCTCAAAGGAGATCAGAATCTGCCGTGCCAACTCACACACATCGAAATTCGCCATAGTGAATTTCCGCTCACCTGCCTGCATACGGGAGATATCCAGAAGCGCGGAAACCAGGCGGGACAGGCGGCGCACTTCCCCGGAAATAACGCCCAGATAATACTCGCGTTTCTCCTCGGGGATCGCGCCGGAGAGAATTCCGTCGATAAAGCCGGAGATGGTGGTCATCGGCGTTCGCAGATCGTGGGAGACGTTGGCGATGAAGGAGCGCTGCATCTCGTCGATCTTGGCAAGGTTCTCCGCCATATTGTTGAACGCCTCCGCCAGCTCGGCGATCTCGTCGGATCCGACTACCGGAACCCGCGCATCAAACTGTCCGCGGGCAAAGGATTTGGCGGCGCGGCTCATACTGCGCAGCGGCGCCACCAGTCTTTCCGTGATAAAATACACGGCGACCAGCGCAGCCAGCATAATCCACAGAGTGGACATAAGAACCGTTTTGTTCATGGCTTCCAGCAGTTCGCTCATACCCTCACTGCCGGTGGAAGCAATGACGGCACCGAGAAATTCTCCCCCGGAGGTTTTCATGGCAATTCCGTAGGTACAGTGATCCATCCGGAAAAAACCGTCAAGTCTCCCCTGTTCACTGACCATTCCCTCAGCCGCCAGCTGATCACGGATACTTTGAGGCAGGATATATCTTCCGTTTTCCGCCATAACGGCGTGTTCCTCCACATCCTCCAGACCACTGCCGCCGGTGAATACGATCTGCCCGAGGGAGTCCACAAACCAGAGCACCATGTCATCCACATTGGTGGAGAGAAGATCCATCACCGGCATAACCCGGGAACCCTGGGTATAGAGATAATCCTCATAGGTTGCCACATCGGAGTGTTCGTAATCGTACTGCAGAAAGACCGAAACCGAATACGCCGCATCTGCCATGGCATTCATTTTCACATCCGTGTTGTAGGTATTGACAAGTGACGTGAGGATCGAAGTCAGCACCAGAAAACTCATCAGAAGAATAAGCGCAAACACGGAGATATATTTGGTAAATACGCTTTTGAACATACTTCACCTCGGGGAAAATAGGAAAAGCGGCGGCATGAGCCGCCGTTTTCTGTTTGTTATACGCTGCGGATTACTGCAGAAGTTCAAACTTATAGCCGACGCCCCAGACAGTCTTCAGCGTCCACTTATCGGAAACGCCTTCCAGCTTTTCTCTCAGGCGCTTGACATGTACGTCCACCGTACGGGAGTCGCCCAGATAATCAAAGCCCCAGACCTTGTCCAGCAGCTGATCACGGGTGAACACGCGGTTGAAGTTGGAGGCAAGGAAATAGAGCAGCTCCAGTTCCTTAGGCGGAATATCCACTGCCTTTCCCCTCAGCTTCAGTTCATATTTCTGATGGCTGATCTCGATATTGTCAAACTTGATGACCTCGTCATCATTCTGATTATCGTGAGCGGAATAACGGCGCAGCACTGCTTTCACGCGGGCAGAAAGTTCCTTCATATCGAAGGGCTTGACCACAAAGTCATCCGCACCGAGTTCCAGTCCCAGAACCTTATCGAACACATCGCCCTTGGCGGTGATCATGATCACCGGCTTGGAGGAGGATTCGCGGATCTCGCGGCAGACCTGCCAGCCGTCTTTCTTGGGCAGCATGATATCGAGCAGAACCAGATCCGGCTCGTACATTTTGAAGAAACTGACGCCCTCCGCGCCGTCATTGGCGCACTTGACTTCATACCCCTCTTTTTCAAAATACAGACGGAGCAAATCGCAGATATTCACATCATCGTCAACAACCAGAATCTTTGTTCCCATACTCGTTCCCTTCTCTTTCCTTATATATTTCCGGATACACTGTTATTTTATTCTTTCTATTACAGTATACCACTATTTCTTTCTCTTGTAAACAATTTTTTTGGAAAAGTGTATTTAATTTCCAAGCAAAGCCATCTCTTCCGTTTACACCTACAGTATACAGCCTCAAAGTGACGGCTGTGTGAAATCGGGATGATTTCTTACCCAAATCCCCGTGAAAAAACACTTTTTTCATTGTTTTCCCATATTTGACGAAGAATCTCTTGTAAAGTTCGCAAATTTCCTGTATAATAGTAAAAGAATTTTTTGCACATTGAAAGGAGTCCCCGCCGGGGGATCAAAATACACATGAAAATCGGTATTATCGGTCTGCCGAATGTCGGCAAAAGTACACTTTTTAATGCAATCACAGGCGCCGGCGCCGTATGCGCCAACTATCCTTTCTGTACCATTGACCCGAACGTAGGCATGGTACCCGTACCGGACAAGCGTCTGGACAAGCTGGCTGAGATGTACGATCCTCAGCTCTATACGCCCGCCACCATCGAATTCGTGGACATCGCCGGTCTGGTACGCGGCGCATCCAAGGGCGAAGGTCTGGGAAACAAGTTCCTCTCCCACATCCGCGACGTGGATGCGGTAGCCCATGTACTCCGCTGCTTTGACAACGGCGACATCGTTCACGTGGACGGCTCCGTGGATCCTCTGCGCGATCTGGAAACCATCAACATGGAGTTGATCTTCGCGGACATGGAAGTGCTTGAGCGGCGCATTGACAAAACGAGCAAGCTGATGAAGGGGGACAAGACCCTCGCTGGTGAGCTGGCACTGTATCAGCGTCTTCTGGCAGCGCTGGGTGAGGGTAAAACCGCCCGTGCCGTGGAGATGACGGAAGATGAAGCAGCGCTGGTATCCCAGCTGGAGCTGCTGACCTTCAAGCCGGTCATCTACATCGCCAATGTGAGCGAGGATGAGGCCACCGGCGTTTCCGAGGACAATCCGTATTACGCCAAGGTGAAAGCCGCCGCTGAAGAAGAGGGCGCGGAGGTGATCCCGATCTGTGCGGAGATCGAAGCGGAAATCAGCGAACTTTCTCCCGATGAAAAGAAAGAATTTCTGGCTGATCTGGGCATTGAGGAAAGCGGTCTGGACCGTCTGATCAAAGCCGGTTATTCTCTGCTCGGTCTGATCAGCTATCTGACCGCCGGTCCCAAGGAAGTCCGTGCCTGGACGATCACCAGGGGCACCAAGGCACCTCAGGCAGCCGGCAAGATCCACAGCGACTTCGAACGCGGTTTCATCCGTGCGGAAATCGTGGCATATGACGATCTGATCGCCTGCGGTTCCATGAACGCGGCAAAGGAAAAAGGACTCGTCCGCAGTGAGGGCAAGGAATATGTCATTGCCGACGGCGATGTGGTACTCTTCCGCTTCAATGTTTAATAAAATATCCGTCACGCGGAAAGATTTTCGTCTTTCTGCGTGATTTTTTTATTTGCCGGGCAACCAAACGGGGATAATTCCGGTTATATACTACAGAACAGCACAGGAGGTGATCCGATGACCACAGAGCAGATCGAGCGCGCGGTTCTGCTGTATTACGATGACATCATGCGGTATTTTGTCTACCGCATCCGAAACCGAAACACGTCGGAAGACCTGACGCAGGAGACATTTTACCGCTTTATCCGCTATGCGGAGAGCGCCCGGTATGAGGGGGAGCGAAAATGCCGCTCCTATCTGTACGCCATTGCCTCACGGGTTTGTCTCGACCATTTCAGCCGAAATGCGGATCTCGCGGAGCTGGATGACTCCATCCCCGCACCTGCGGCGGAACGGGAGATGGCGATGGCAATCGAGGAGGCACTCGCCGCTCTTCCGGAGCCGCAGAGGGAAGCGGCTGTTCTGTACTACTACAGCGGACTGCGACTCAGAGAAATCGCCCGCATCCAGAACGCAAGCATCTCCGCCGTGAAATCCCGTCTGAAAGCGGCACGTGATTCCCTGCGCATACTTCTGAGTGAGGAGGATGAAACATGAAGAAAACCGACAGGCAGCTCCGCGGGCTGATCCGCCAAAACCCGGCAGAAATCCGTCCGGAGCGAAAAGAAACGCTGCTGCTGTATCTGACACAGCGGCGCGCACAGGAGGAAACATCCGTGATCAACTGTAAATCCAATCGGAATCTGCGGCGCATACTGGTACTCACAGCACTTGCCGTAATCCTGACCACAATGATCTCCGCCGCGGCGGTGATCGGCTATTACCGTACGCCGGGCGGTGATATCGTAGATAAAGACGGCAATCCGCCCGCAGATACGGCGCAGATCGCTTCCGGCAGCAATGATCAGATCCTGAGCGGTCCCGGATACCGCATTCCACGCATCACCTGGTCCACGGTGGACGGACGTACATCGCTTGCCGTATGGGCAGATCCCGCATCGGAGGTTCTGAGCGGGCTCCGCGCCGTTACCGATGACGGCAAGGAATACCCGCTGACAAAGACCACCTTCAATCTGAACAGCAGTTATATCGGCTACACAAACGATACATTCGCCGAACCGCAGTCCTTCACTCTGGTCTGCACCTCGCCCGTATTCAGCGAACGGGTTGTATTTCTCACATCGGATGTGATTGAGGTACACTCCGTCAGCGGCGGCATCACGCTCTTCGGCTCTGCCGTGGAGAATACGGTATTCTACGGAGTGAATGATACGGTATTTCCCACTATGAAGCTGTCGGAGACGGCAAATCTGGCTTTCGCCCGGCTCGATGATCCGATTGTGAAGGATACAGCGGGCAATATCTGCGGCGGGGGCCGAGGCGGCTCCCGCGCATCCAAAGAAAAACTGACCACCTATTCCGTATTCGATTTGCCTGCAGGAGTCGAAATCGCCTCCATATACGCAAAAAAACTGGGGGTAATTCTGAATTTCACGGATTCCGGAGCGGTCATGGACGGCAGGGCACCTCATGTGTATATTCCCGTACCGAATGATGGTGAGACACTCCGCGGCAGCTGGGTGCTGCTGGACAGCGACGGCTTCCGCTTCGTAATCAATTCCGTATCCCGCAGCGGATGGACACTTACGTTCACCTCTGCGGAAGGGCTGACATATTCCGGTACGCATGACGCGGAAATTGAGGCAGGCATGCCGGGTTCACACCTGTACACCGGCATTCTCGGACGGGGCATGATGCTCGGCGGCGGCGATTCCCACAGCTGGACGATGCAGTTCCGGGAGAACGAATGGGACGAATACCAGAATGAAAAAGGCTGGATCCCCGTATGCGTATGTGAAATAGCGTACAATTACACAGGGGAATGGACTCTGGAATTCTGACGGAAGGAGGTGTTGCATTTAACAAATGCAACACCTCCGCGAGTTTTCCTTGACCGTTTACACGGTCATTTTTGCCCGTTCACGGGCAAAAAACGGAAACGCTC
>SVTS01000023.1 GCA_015063645.1 Oscillospiraceae bacterium
ACGGTAGGCAAAAATACAAAAGCAATAAAAGAGTACATAAGCGAACAGTTGAAAAGAGATCAGGAAAGCGATCAGTTAAGTATGTTTGATCCCAGAGACCCGTTTACGGGTAGCAAGTAACAATTGCATGGCTGGCAGGCCAATCTACAGCGCACTTGTGCGCAGCCAATAATGAGTAGGGCTTTGCCCGAAAATGAAATACCACCCGCTATGCGGGTGGATTTTTATTACTTTATTGCGGCGATGTCATCACGGATATCTATATCCCATAATTCCCGCTCATTTGTGCAGGGAATAACCGCACATGCATCGGCGTGACGTTTCAGAATTTTACGCCCGCCGGTGTCCCCTTCGAGGGAGCATAATTCCTCAGCAAGAACGGCGGAAAACAGAGTTGGATTGCCTGCCTGATCTCCGAACGCCGCTGTCGCGCACAGAACGCCCTGATCTGCCGCATCCGTCAGTCGGCAGACGGTGTCTGGTGAAAGGTACGGCTGATCTGCCACGGCAAACAGGAGATAATCCCCCTCCGCAAGGCTGCCAAGGGAGCGGATGCCGGCGCGGATGGAATAGGCGATCCCTTTTTCGCTTTCCGGTGAGAAAACCGCTTTTGCTCCAAGCGTGCGGGCATCATCGGCAATCTCCTGCGAGCGGGTGATGACCGTCAGCGTGCAGTCACAGCGTGACCTGCATACATCCCGCAGTGTCAGCAGTCCGTGCCGGTACAGCGGCATGCCGTTCACGGGTGTAAGCAGTTTATTGCCGCCGAAGCGGCGGGATGACCCCGCCGCCAGATACAGAATATGCTTCATTTTTTCTCCTGCAGGCTCTGCCAGATTTTTTCCGGCGTGATGGGCAACTCTCTCTGCCATACGCCTGTAGCGCGGTATACTGCATGTGCAATCGCCGGTGCGGGCGTATTGATGACGATCTCGCCGATGGATTTGGCGCCGAACGGACCGCTCTGTTCATAACTGGGGGCGAATTCCACATGCAGACGACCGGTTTCCAGACGTGTGGGAATACGGTACTGCATCAGGGAGTTTTCGCTGAGTCTGCCGCGGGAATCGTAGTGGATGTCTTCCGTCAGAGTCATGCCGATGCCCTGTACAAGTCCGCCTTCCGTCTGGATTGTTGCCAATGCCGGATTGACGGTAGTTCCGCAGTCCACAACTGCCGTATAATCGAGAATCTCCACGGAGCCTGTTTCCCGGTCCAATTCGATTTCCACCATGCCGACCATGAACGGCGGAGGAGAAATGGGGGATGTATGGCTGACGGTGGTCTGCAGTGCCTGATCATTACCGCAGGCAGAACGCGCCGCGATATCCGCCAGGGAAACGGAGGCGGATTTGTCCAGACGGGCGACGCAGTCACCCAGAAATTCCAGTTCTGTACTGTCGCAGGACAGCATGATCGCCGCCAGTGAGATGATCCGCTCCTTCAGTTCTTCACAGGCACGTTCCACCGCTTTGCCGGTGACATAGGTGGTGGAGGATGCGTAAGAACCGGAATCATAGGGCGAAGCATCGGAATCCGCGCCGAAAACAGTGATACGATCCACATCGCAGTCCATGCACTCCGCCATCATCTGGGCGAGGATCGTGTCGCATCCCGTGCCCATGTCGGCGGCACCGATGGACAGCGTATAGAATCCGTCATCGTTCAGCTTGACGGTAGCCGATCCCACATCCACACCGGAAATGCCGGAACCCTGCATGGCCATGGCTACACCGGCGGTGCGTACTTTCCCATCGGGCAGCAGGCGTACGGGGCGTTTGTGTTCCCAGTCAAACAGCTTTGCGCATTGCTTCATACAACGGTCAAGTGCACACGCGCCGGCTACTTCATTATAATACGCAGGCATGATCTGCCCTTCGCGCACCATGTTTTTTTCGCGGATCGCTACGGGATCCATCCCAAGCATTTCCGCCAGTTCATTTACGGCGCTTTCTACGGCAAAAATACCCTGTGTCGCGCCGTATCCCCGGTATGCGCCCGCGGACATCACGTTGGTGTATACCACATCATAGGCAAAGCGGAACGCATGCAGACCGCCGGTATACAGCGGAATGGATTTGTGCCCGGACAGACCGACTGTTGTGGGACCGTGCTCGCCGTATGCGCCGGTATTGGAGAGGGTGTACACATCCAGCGCACGGATAGAACCGTCCTGCATGGCACCCAGCCGGACACGTATTTCCATCTCATGCCGGGGCGATCCGGCGATCATGCTCTCCTCGCGGGTGTAGATCATCTTGGCAGGACGCCCGGTTTTCCATGTGACCAAAGCGGGATAAATTTCCGCTACCGCGGTCTGCTTGGCACCGAATCCGCCGCCGATACGGGGCTTGGAAATGTGAATTTTCGTTTTGGGAATATCCAGGGCGTTGGCAAGAATCCGCCGCAGGTGGAATACGATCTGTGTGGATGCCACAACATGCAGCCGTCCGTATGTGTCAATCTCCGTATAGGTACGGAAAGTTTCCATCATCGCCTGACTGCAGGCTTTTGTGTGATAGGTGTTCTCAAAAACAATGTCGCAGTCCGCCAGTACAGCGTCCACATCGCCGTCGCCACTCACCTCGGCGGCACACAGATTGCGGCTGTTGTCCGCACCGACAGGGCAGAGTGAGCGCCAGTTGTCCTCCGGATGCACCAGAATCGCATTGTCCTTCGCACTCCGGAAATCCAGAACAGCGGGCAGGACCTCATAGCGCACTTTGATCAGTTTCTTCGCTTTTTCCAGAATCTTTGCATTATCGGCAGCAATGATGGCAACCGCATCACCAACGAAACGGAGACGCTGATCCAGAATCAGCCGGTCATAGGGAGACGGCTCGGGATAGGTCTGTCCCGCCATGGTAAAACGCTTCTGCGGGACATCTTTGTACGTGAAAATGCAGGCAACGCCGGGCAGTTTCAGCGCGGCGGATGTGTCGATTTCCGTAATCAGCGCGTGTGCATGGGGAGAACGGAGAACGCCGACGCACAGACAGTCCTGCGGCGTGATATCATCCACATAGACCGCTTTGCCCAGCAGAAGCTGCATCGAGTCCTTCTTGCGGATGGATTTGCCCACGGATTTCATCTCAGCCATGAAGCTCACCTGCCTTTTTGGCGTTCAGATAGGCGCGGATGCCGCGCAGTTGTCCCTCGTAGCCGGAACAGCGGCAGAGGTTTCCTGCCAGATAGGCGCAGATCTCCTCATCCGTCGGATCGGGATTCTCGCGCAGAAGCGCGATCGTATTCATCACATAACCGGGATTGCAGAATCCGCACTGCTCCGCCCCCTGATCGGCAATAAAACCGATAAAATCGGATGCTTCTTCCTGCAGTCCTTCCAGTGTGGTAACGGACTGACCGTCCGCACGGGCGGCGAGTACCGCGCAGGAAAGCACAGGCTTGCCGTTCAGCAGTACCGTGCACAATCCGCAGACCGTGCTCTCACAGCCGCATTTTACGCTGGGGCAGCCGTGTGCACGGAGAAAATGAAGCAGAAGTGTATCCGCATCCACGGACGCGGTGATTTTTTTACCGTTCAGTGTTAGTGTTATTTCCATCGTTATTTATCCTCCAGAGCCAGAAGACCGCGGCGTACCAGAACACGGCACAGATCCCGGCGATATGCTTCACCGGCACGGCGGTTGCCCGCCAGAATGATCCGGGATGCGATATCCTCCGCATAAGCGCGGGCGGATTCTTCGGTGATGTGTTCTCCGAGCAGTTGTTTGTCGTCCCCAAAGGAAACAGCGCGCAGAGGACGTGCGCCGATCACACAGCGGAGCTCACCTTCCCGGCGGCTGATCGCCAGATTGAGTACGGGAAAATCCGTTGCGGTGATCCGCTGGGAGAGATAGACAGCCTGTACAGGCGTTTTCGGAATGAGAATATACAGAAGAACATCCCGCTCCGGCTTCATTGCGGCGAACTGGGTCAGCGGAATTGTTCCGCCATTGTACAGAACAACCTGCGCATCCAGCGCCATCAGAACGGTCAGTACGTCGGAGAAACCGAATCTGCCGAACACACTGCCGCCGACCGTGGCGAGATTGCGGAACTGAACGCCCACAATGCGGCACAGACTGTCGGCGATTGCACTGCCGCACAGTGCGTTCAGCGCCGGATGCGTCTCCATATCTCTGAGGGACACCATCGCGCCGATGCGGATGCTGTCCTCCGTTTCTTCAATTTTGTCCAGCCCCAGTCCGCACAGATCAACGGCTGTGCTTACACGGCGGTTCTGCTGTTTCAGCCACAGCATGCCGCCAAGGATGACATTGGATTTTTTTCGGCACAATTCATAAGCCTGCGCCGGAGTTTCCGCGCGTATGTATCGCTCAATCTGCAGCATGAGAATATCCTTTCTTCTCAGGTGAGTGTAGTATCATAATCACAGAAAAAGTGTCCGCTGTCCCTATCGCGGACAATGCGGATGCGGGGGTATAAGCCCGCGAGTGCGGTGCGTATTCCCGCTTCATCCGCCTCGTGCGGACGGATTTCGCCGCACAGTTTCCCTGCATCCATCAGCAGAATCCGGTCAGCAAACCGGAGCGCCAGTGCGGGATCGTGCAGGATCAGCAGCGCACCGCGCCCTTCCCGCCGGATCAGATCTCCGAGCAGGGTGAGAAAACGATGTGTGTTGTCGAAATCCAGAGCGCTGTTCGGCTCGTCCAGCAGGATCAGCGGCGTGTTCTGCACCGCCGCACGGGTCAGATGAACCAGCTGTCTCTGACCGGCGCTGAGCGCCGCGCAATCCGTCTCCATATAGTCCGAAACACCGAAAACGGCGCTGAATTCTTCAATCCGCCGGAGTGTTTCCGCACTCGGCTTGCCAAGCAGACTGCCACCGGCGTAGCCGCCCATGGCGATCACATCCGCGGCGCGGAGTCCGGGGGATGCGGTATTCTGCTGGGAAACCGATGCTGCCAGACGGGCTCGTTCACGGACGGAAAGACTTGTGATATCCTTGCCCGACAGCTGAACGGTTCCGCCGTATATCCGGGCGTCGCCCAGAACAGCGCGGCACAGCGTGGTTTTTCCGCATCCGTTCCGTCCCAGCAGACAAACGAGTTCTCCGGATGCAATGCGCAGGGAAATATCCCGGATGATGGGGTGTCTGTACCCTGCGCTCAGATTGTGTATTTCGAGAATTGTATTCATAAACTATTTCCGTATCCGCCGAAGCGTCCGCGGCGGCAGAGAATAAACGCCAGAGTCGGCGCGGCGATGATCACGGTAAAGATGCTCAGCGGCAATTCGGCACCTGCGGAGAGGGAACGTGCCGGCAGATCTGCCGCCAGAATCAGAATCCCGCCGAAAAGTGTGCAGAGGGGCAGAAAAGCGCCGCTCCGCCTGCCGTACAGCCGATAAGCAATGTGGGGGGCGATCAGTCCCGCGAAGGCGATGACACCGGTGACGGCGATCACGGAGGCGGTGCACAGCGTGCTCAGAACAGCCAGAATGCAGCGCCACCGTCCGGGATGCAGTCCCATAGGACGGACATCCTCATCGGGAAGCGACAGCATTGCCGCCTGACGGGATAAGAGAAGCAGAAGCATCATCGGAAGCAGGATCGCGCCCAGAACGGCGAGCAGTTTGTCCACTGTCACGGAGGCGAGACTGCCCATCGTCCAGAATTCAATTGCCGCCAGTTCCTTTTCCGGATCGGCGGTGATTTTCAGCGCCATCAATGCCGCGTCAGCGGCGGCGGATATGATCACGCCCGCCAGAACGTAAGTCCCCGCAGAGGCGGAGCCTGCGGCGCGGACAAGCAGCAGAACACAGAGCAGGGAAAGAATTCCTCCAAGAAATGCACCGCCCATCAGAACTGCCATGCTGCCGGAGGCGAACAGAATCGCGCAGGCGGCACCGCATGCCGCCCCGGAGGCAACACCGGTCAGATCCGGTGATGCCAGCGGATTGCGGAAAATCAGCTGATATATTCCGCCGGTCAGGGACAGTGCAGCACCGGCAAGGACAGCCATCAGCGTCCGCGGCAGACGCAGGCGGAAGAAAACCTGCTCCGCCATACTGCCGGATGCATTTCCTGTGAGAATTGTCGGGATGTCCTGCAGAGTAAGCGGATATGCGCCGATGCACAGCGAGAGAAGCATCAGGGCGATCAGCAGGACTGTCGATCCGGCAAAGAGAATCCGGACACGCATTTTACTTAGTGATCAGTGCGGCATCCACACTCACACCGTAGAAGGTGCTGTAGAAATCCTGTACATCCCCTGTAAAATCGGCGAAGGAATAGCTGTCCGCGTTCAGAACGGAGGTCAGCCAGAGTACGCCGAGAATGCCGGAGGGAATGGGAGAATCCCACTCTTCAAGCCCGGAGGGCATAGCGTAGACCTGCTTATTCTTGATTGCCTTGACGGAAGCCAGTTCTTTATCGGCGAGAAGATCATCTTTTGTGTATGCCGCACCGGCGGGGATGATGATTACATCGGGATTCATCGCCAGAATAGATTCATAGGAAACCTCGGTCCAGTAATCGCCTTCCAGAGATGCGGCAGCGTTGATGCCGCCTGCGGTTTCAATCAGAGAACCCTGATACATGCCGGAGGGTGCGGCGGTCAGGTAGGAGGAATTGCCGCCCATGTACACGGTGGGCTTGGTGGACTTTTTCGTGTACTTCGCAACGGCTTTCAGCTGTTTGTCATAATACTTGATCAGCGCTTCCGCTTTGTCCTCGACACCGCAGGCCTGACCGATCAAGGTCAGCATTTCGCACAGATCCTCGTGATTTTCCGGATTGACCATCAGCGTGAGGATACCGAGGGAAGAGAGCGTTTCCGCATAATCTGCCAGCTTGAGGGGCATGATTACCAGATCAGGCTCCAGCGCAGCAACGGCTTCTATGTTCAGTTCCTTCATTGTTCCGACAGCCGGCTTTTCCAGCAGTTCGGGAGCCGCCATCTGATAAATAGGACGGGTGTTGGCTTTCTTTTCAAGCCCTGCGATGGAATCGCGGAGTCCGAGGGAAAGCATGGCGTATGTGGAGATATAATAGCAGCTGACAACCTTTTCAGCAGGCTCGTCCAGAGCCACATTCCGTCCCGCCTGATCGGTGATAACGATGGAGGCAGTGTCAAAGGGAGCCTGCGTGCAGGCAGCGGCGGGAATCAGCATAACGGCGCAGAGAAGCGCTGCAAGAATTCGTTTGAACATGATAAAACCTACCCTAAATAAAGAAATAAAGTGTCGGTTATATTGTAGCATAGCGACAGCGATTTTGCAAGAGACAGCCGCAGGATTCTTCTGAATCCTGCGGCTGTCCGGCGTAATTATATGCGTTTACTCAATGTGCAGAGCACCGTCCTGTACACCGATGTGCAGAACCGTATCGGGCGCGGGATCCTCGGCGAGAATCCGTCGGGCGATCAGCGTCTCCAGATGGGACTGAAGATACCGCTTCAGCGGACGTGCGCCGTAGACGGGGTCATAACCGGCGTCGATGATACATTCTTTTGCTTCATCGCTGACTTCGATTTTCAGCCGCTTATCCTCCATACGGCGGGCGAGATCTGCGATCAGCAGATCCACAATGCCGCGGATGTTTTCGCGGGTCAGCGGTTTGTAGAAGACGGTTTCATCCAGCCGGTTGAGGAATTCTGGGCGGAAACTGCGGCGGAGCAGGGCGTTGACACCCTCCCGGGCTGTTTCGCTGATTTCCCCGTCAGCAGTGATGCCGTCCAGAATCAGATCGGAGCCGAGATTGCTGGTGAGAATGATGATCGTATTTTTGAAATCCACCGTGCGTCCCTGACTGTCCGTAATCCGTCCGTCATCCAGTACCTGCAGAAGAATATTGAACACGTCCGGATGTGCTTTCTCCACTTCATCGAAGAGAACCACGGCATAAGGCTTGCGGCGGACTGCTTCCGTCAATTGACCGCCTTCGTCATAGCCCACATATCCGGGAGGCGCACCGATCAGGCGGGACGTGGAGTATTTCTCCATGTATTCGCTCATGTCAATGCGGATCAGTGCTTTTTCATCATCGAAGAGAGCTTCCGACAGTGCTTTTGCCAGCTCGGTTTTGCCTACACCCGTGGGACCGAGGAAGAGGAACGAACCGATAGGACGGCGTGGATCCTGGATTCCGGCACGGGAACGGAGAATGGCATCCGCCACTTTGCGTACGGCTTCGTCCTGACCGATAACCCGTTTGTGGAGCGTATCATCCAGATGGAGCAGCTTTTCGCGCTCGCTTTCCATCAGCTTGGATACGGGGATTCCCGTCCAGCGCGCGACGATACGGGCGATTTCCTCCTCGGTTACCGTATTGCGGAGCAGGGAAGTGCGGCGGCTGTTATCGTTTTCGGATGCGGATTCTGCTTCTTCCAGCTCTTTCTGCAGCTGCGGGAGCTTGCCGTATTTCAGTTCCGCTGCTTTGGATAGATCATAATCGTTCTGCGCTTTTTCAATGGCGGCGTTTGTGGCATCAATTTCCTCACGCAGTTTCTGTACGCGTCCGATGGAATTTTTTTCATTCTCCCATTTTGCTTTCATGGCGGAGAATTCATCCCGCTGGGAAGCAAGTTCGCCGCGGATCTTTTCCAGGCGCTCGGCGGAGAGTTTATCGGTCTCTTTTTTCAGTGCGGCTTCTTCGATTTCCAGCTGCATGATCCGGCGGGAGATCTCATCCATCTCCGTGGGCATGGAGTTCATCTCTGTTTTGATCAGTGCGCATGCCTCATCCACCAGATCGATGGCTTTGTCCGGAAGGAACCGGTCGGAAATATAGCGGGAGGAAAGAACAGCGGAGGAGATCAGCGCCTGGTCGTGAATCTTGACACCGTGATATACCTCGTATTTCTCTTTCAGACCGCGGAGGATGGAGACGGTGTCCTCCACCGTCGGCTCATCCACCTGAACCGGCTGGAATCGGCGTTCCAGCGCGGCATCTTTTTCGATATACTGGCGGTACTCATTCAGCGTGGTGGCACCGATGCAGTGCAGCTCACCCCGCGCCAGCATCGGCTTGAGAAGATTGCCAGCATCCATAGCACCGTCTGTCTTGCCTGCACCGACAATGGTGTGCAGCTCATCAATGAACAGAATGATCTGTCCGTCGGAATTCTTCACCTCAGCCAGTACTGCTTTCAGACGTTCTTCGAATTCGCCCCGGAATTTGGCTCCGGCGATCAGCGCACCCATATCCAGCGAGAACAGGGAGCGGTTTTTCAGATTATCCGGAACATCTCCCCGGACGATCCGCTGTGCCAGTCCCTCGGCGATGGCGGTTTTACCTACGCCGGGTTCGCCGATCAGGCAGGGATTGTTTTTCGTTTTCCGGGAGAGGATGCGGATCACCCGGCGGATCTCATCATCCCGTCCGATGACGGGATCCAGCTTCTGCTGGCGTGCCAGCTCCACCAGATCGGAGCCGTATTTCTTCAGAACATCGTAGGTCCCCTCCGGATCATCGGAGGTGACGCGCTGATTGCCGCGGATCTTTTTCAGGGCGGCGAGCCATGCATCCGCCGTGATGCCAAGACGGTGGAACATCTCCTTCAGCGCGCTTTCCGGTTTCAGAATGATGCCCAGCATCACGTGTTCCACAGAGATAAATTCGTCTTTCATCTTGTCCGCCTGTTTTTCCGCTTCCGTGAATGCGCTGTTCATTTCACCGGAGAGGTAGATACGGGACGGATCCAGATTTGCGATTTTTGGCAGTCTTTCGATTTGTTTGCTAATATCGCCGTCCATGACGGAGAGGGAGACGTTCATACCCCGGAGTATTTCGGGGATCAGTCCGTCCGCCTGTCGGATCAGCGCCAGAAGCATGTGGGGCTGGGTCAGCTGCTGATTGCCGTATTCCTCAGCGAGAGTTTTTGCGGCTTGCAGAGCCTCAAGACTTTTCTGTGTCAGTTTTTGAAAATTCATCATCCGATTGCGGCGGAATCCGCCGCGCCTCCTTTACATTTGATGTGGATTTCTTTCTGTATATTATGATACTCTGCAGATATGAACATGCCATGCAATTAATGTGAACAGAATGTAAATGTTAGCACTCTATGTATATGAGTGCTAAAAACAGGCTGTGCCGAAGAAGTTCCGGATTCCTATTGACAAACGGGGCTGTATTTGCTACAATAGCGTTAACCGATATATATATCAGGAGGACGGATATGTACAGAATCCATATGCTCCGCGCGGATCAGGTAATTTCCTTTGCGGCGGAGGAGCTGAAAAAATACCTGCGTATGATGATGCCCGAATGCGGCGATATTCCCGTGTCCCTTGCTCCGGAGGCCGGGGACGGATTCCGGCTTGGTCTGGCGGAGGATTTCGGCATTGCGATTCCCGAAGCGGAGGATCCGGTTCTGGATGACGTAGTGATTATTGATACCGATGAGAACGGCGGTATTCTGGCGGGCAGTAATCCCCGCAGTGTTCTTTTCGCCGTGTACCGCTATCTGAAAGAGAACGGATGCCGCTGGCTGTTCCCCGGCGTGGATGGCGAGGTGATCCCGCTTGCGGATGTGAAAGCGGTGCAGTATCGCCATAAAGCGGCGCATCGTTTCCGCGGATGGTGCAACGAGGGTGCCGAATTCCAGCAGAACATGATGGAAACGATTGATTTTGCTCCCAAGCTGGAAATGAACGTGTATATGCTGGAATTTGATATTCCGTATACCTATTACAGAAAGTATTACGATCACCTGTATAATGAAGAGAACCGTCCGCCGGAGACGGTGTCCTTCATGCAGGTGAAGCAGTGGAAGCGTCAGTGCGAGACGGAGATTGCCAAACGCGGTCTGCAGTTTCACGATATGGGACACGGCTGGACCGCGGAGCCTTTCGGTATTTCGTCCACTGTCGGCTGGCAGAAATCCACTGATGAGCTTCCGCCCGAAAAACAGAAATTCGTGGCAGAGATCGGCGGTGTGCGCCAGTTGTTCGGCGGTGTTGCCCTGAACACCAATATCTGCATGTCCAATCCCGAAGCCCGCTCCATCATGGTGCAGTATATCGCGGATTATGCACAGTCCCATGCCAACGTGGATTATCTCCACATCTGGCTGGCGGATGCCACACGCAATCACTGCGAGTGCGGGGAGTGCCGCAAACTCCGTCCGTCTGATTATTATATGATGATCATGAACGAGTTGGATGCAGAGCTGACAAAGCGCAGTCTGGACACCCGGATCGTGTTTATTGCATATGTGGATACGCTGTATGCCCCGGAGAAGATCCGCATCGATAATCCGAAGCGCTTTGCGCTTCTGTATGCGCCGATCCAGCGTTCCTATCACGCAAGTATCGACATCGCAAAGATCACCGAGCCGCCGGCATATGAGCGCAACGCATGGAAAACGCCCGCATCCGCCGAGGAGAATGCCGCCTTCCTGCTGGATTGGCAGAAATGGTGGAAGGGACCGTGCTTCTGCTATGAGTATCACTTCTGGCGCCACATGGCGTATGATCCGGGCGGGCTGATCCTCAGCCGCCGCATCTATGAGGATGTGCGTGTTCTGAAAAGCGTTGGACTGCAGGGCATCGTGGAGGACGGCTCCCAGCGGTGCTTCTTCCCGAACGGTCTGGCGCTGTATACATACGCCGCCGCTCTGCTGGATGACGATATCTCCTTTGAGGAAATCCGGGACGATTTCTTCACACACCTGTACGGAGACTGCCGTGCAGAGGCGGAATCCTGCCTTGAGAGAATTTCCGAATTGTTTGATTTCGGACGCCGCGGCAGAAGCGAGAATGCGGAGCACGCGGAGATTCTCCGCGGCGTATATGCTGTCGCTGCGGAAGAGCGAAAGCTGGCGGAATCCCATCGGATCATGCCGAACCGTCCTCAGACGACTGCCATGCGGATTCTGCACCGCCATGCGGAATACTGCGAGTTGCTGGCGGATGTGCTGATCGAACGGGCACAGGGGAATAAGGAAGCCGCCAAATCCGCCTGGCAGAAACTCTGCCGCGAGATGGGCAAATATGAATTCGAGCTGGAGCGCTGCTACGATCACTATATGCTCATGCATGCACAGAAACCGTAACGACAGGAAAATCCCGTCCATTCTCTGAATGGACGGGATTTTTTATACATTTATCCGAAAATTCCGGCGATGAGCGCACAGCACAGACAGCCGCACAGCGTCGGCAGGAGAAATCCCACCGCTGTCCAGCGCAGACTGCCCGTTTCCTTGTAGATCGTCCACAGCGTAGTGGAACAGGGCCAGTGCATCAGACTGAAGAGAATCACGCAGATCGCCGTCAGCGGCGTCCAGCCGTTTGCGGTGAGCAGTGCGCCCAATTCATGGAGCGATTCGTACCCGGAAAGGGTTCCGGTGGAGAGATATCCCATCATCATGATGGGAATTACCGTCTCGTTAGCGGGAAATCCCAGAATAAACGCCAGCAGGATCACGCCGTCCATGCCGAGCAGACGTCCTGCCGGATCCAGCCAGCCGCACAGCCGGGCGAACAGTGTCATGCCGCCGGCATCCGCATTGGCGAGAATCCAGATAAGCAGTCCCGCCGGTGCAGCCACTGCCGCCGCGCGTCCAAGCACGAATACCGTTCTGTCAAGCAGAGAACGGATCAATACCGTGTGGATCACCGGACGTCGGTACGGCGGCATCTCCAGAATAAATGCCGACGGCATTCCGCGGAGCAGTGTTGCCGACAGCAGCGCCGATACAGCCAGTGTGACGGCAACGGAAAAGACCACCGCCGCCGACAGAAACAGTGCGCCGGGAAGTGAGCTTTCCTCGCCGATAAAGAACAGGGATGCCATAGCGATCAGAAGCGGAAAACGCCCATTGCACGGGACGAATGTGTTGGTCAGAATGGCGATCAGCCGCTCTCTGGGCGAGTCGATGATCCGACAGCCGGTGACTCCCGCCGCATTGCATCCGAATCCCATACACATGGTCAGCGCCTGCTTTCCGCAGGTGCGGCATTTCCGGAAACACAGATCCAGATTGTATGCAATGCGCGGCAGATAGCCCGCGTCCTCCAGCAGTGTAAACAGCGGAAAAAAGATTGCCATAGGCGGCAGCATGACGGCGATTACCCAGTACAGCACCCGATACATACCGTATACCAGCATTTCCGCCGCAAAGACCGGGAGATGGATGTGTATCAGTAAATTATACAGCGGTGCTTCAAGCGATGCAAAAAATGCAGAGAGCATGCCGGAGGGAATATTGGCGCCGCTCAGTGTGATCCAGAAAATCACAAACAGCAGTGCCAGCATGATCGGATAGGCGGTAATTCTTCCGGTGAAGAGCCGATCCAGTTTCCGATCACGGGCGTCGTTTCCCGGTGGCATGTGTACACATGCCGCACAGAGTACCTCGGCATGCCCGGCGAGAACGGCGGAGATTTCCTCTGATACGGACGCCGCATCGTGCCGCGCATGGAATTCCGCCAGCATCATGTATAATTCTCCCCGTTTTTCCGGGGATATCTGCAGAGATTCTATATCGGCTGAGCCGTCCATCAGGCGGATCGCCGTACTGCGGCGATGATTATCCTGCATTGGCGGCAGAAATGCCGTCACCGTATCCGCCGCTTCGGTAATATAAGATGGGAAATCCGGAAGCAGGGGATTCTGCGGTGCGGCAGACAGCGCCTTTTCTATGGCATCGAGGAGTGCACGGATGTCAGTCCGGCTGCGTGCGCAGATCCCGACAACGGGAATGCCCAGCCGGTCGGATAATGTATCGATATCAATCCGTATATGCCTCCGGCGGGCTTCGTCCATCAGATTCAGACAGAGAACAGTCCGGGGCGATATCGCCATGATCTGCAGAAGCAGTGGCAGGTTCCGCAGGGGAGCGGTGGCGTCGCAGACGACGACTGTCAGATCCGCAGCGTTCTGCAGCAGATACTCTCCGGCGGCACTTTCCTCTCCGCATCCGCCGTTCAGAGAATAAGCGCCGGGCAGATCCGTTATATGCATCACATAATTCTCCGTGCGGCATTCTCCTTCCGCACAGCCGACCGTTTTGCCTGCCCAGTTTCCCGTATGCTGATGCATACCGGTCAGCGCGTTGAACACGGTGCTTTTTCCTACGTTGGGATTGCCTGCCAGAGCGATATGAACAGTGCGCGGTGTATCCATTTTGTCACCGCCTCAGAAAAATCCGGGCGCAGTCCGCCTTGCGCAGGGCGATAACGGCGCCGCGGATACGGAATGCCGCCGGATCTCCCAGCGGACTCCGGCCTACGCAGACAACCGGTGTTCCGCTCATCAGACCGATGTCCTGCATACGGCTGCACATGGCGGCGGAAAGCGTCATGCGGTCCACCGTACCGCTTTCTCCCGGGGAGAGTGTGCTCATCGGTATACTGTTTTCCATGATCTTGTACCTCCTTGGAAATAGATCGTTTCTCTCCACTGATTACTATATGTACCGTACCGGCTTTTTGTGTGGATGGTGCAATGCGGATTTCCCCGGACGCTCTTGCTTTTTGCGGATGTCTGCTGTATAATGTTTTTACTGATCAGGGACTGCGGTGGGAATATCTATGAAATGTCCCGAAAAATTTCTCCATTCTCCGAACCTACCGCGTTTTTTTGCGACTGTACAGACGAAGCTTCAGAAAATCCGCGGAGATATATCATGACAAAACAGGATCTGCTTGCCCATCTTCCCTATCTGCATCGGCTGGCTCAGGCGAAATGCCACAATATCCACGAGGCGGACGATCTCGTCTCGGAGACGATCCTTGCGGCGCTTGCCTATCTGCAGCGCGGCGGAGAGATTGAATATCCTCACACCTGGCTTGCGCGTACGCTGATGCACAAATATAATGATGCACTGCGCCGGAAATACCGCATGCCCACCGTGACCATGGATGCCATCGCCGACTGCGGCGAGGAGGACGAATATCTCTTTCTGAGCGGAGATGAAGCAGCCGTTCTGCGCCGTGAGGTGACATATCTGACAGCGGTATACCGGGATGTGCTGATCCGCCATTATTTCCGGGATCAGCCCGTTGCACAGATTGCGGCGGAGCTGGGTATTCCTGCGGGAACGGTCAAAAGCCGTCTCAGCGCGGGCAGGCAACAGGTGAAAAGGAGAATGGAAATGAACGGAAACGATAATTCTGTAATGCCTATGACGCTGCACGTTGTCAACAGCGGCAGTCAGGGGAAAAATCACGAGCCGGTGTCTCTTACGGAAGGGGATCTGATCGCGCAGAATCTGCTGATCCACGCCTACGAAAAACCGCTTTCGCCGGAGGAAATTGCCCGGCGGATAGGGATTCCCACCGTATATATCGAGCCGATTCTCAACAGGTTGGCGGATGCGGAACTGATGATCCGCACGGACGGCGGAAAATTCGCCACGGATTTCATTATTTATAAACCGGAGGATGCCACCTCCCGTCTGCAGCCGCAGCTGGAATTTGTGCGTGGACATTTTGAGACGATATGGGCGGTGATGGATGAGATGCTCCGTGCCGTCCGTGAACTGCCCGAAGCGAAAACGATGCCGGATCGCGTGCGCACAAAACTGGAGCGGTATGCCGTTCTGGAAGCGCTGCAGCAGTTTGAACTGTATAAAAACGGCGTGGGCAAGGATTTTCGCTTTAACCATAAAAAACGTCCGGACGGAGGCGCCTGGACGGCATTCGGTTTTATGTATCCCATGGGATACTCCTCGCCGGCATCGGACGAAGTGGGAAAATACAGCATCTGCGGCGGAAGAAGAACTTCCGGCGGCAAATGCGATTTTGAGGGAGCGAAATATCTCCGCCTGTGCGAGTTCGATACAAATCTATGGGACAGTCCCCATCGGTTTGCGGGCTGCGGCTTTGATGCATATTTTGAAGCCATGCCCTCCCTGCTCTGGTGCGCTTATCGGGGAATTGAGCCGACGGTGCCGTTCCCGGATGTTCTGATGGAATCCATTCCGCAATACTGCAAGCTGGGATTGCTGACAAAGGAGGACGGAACTCTGCGCCCGGATATTCCGATTCTGAACAGAGATGCGTTTGCCCGTTTTTCGGAGATCATCAGCAGTGCTACGGAAGAGGTGGATGCGCGTATCGGTGAGGTATTCCGCACGTTTTTGCGGGGAACTGCGCTGGCCGTCCCGCCGCATCTTGCCCATGTGCAGCTGCCGTACCTCCTGAAATGTTCCACGCAGTGTTTTGCGATGGGCGTAGTCCGCGAAGCATACGACCGCGGATTGCATCTGGCGGGTGTTGACTACTGCTGTCCGCCGGTAATACTGGAATATGAGGAATAAGAAATGGGGACATTACGGGAAATTCCGTTGGAATTTGTGGCGAGCGTTTCCGGTTTTTGCCCGTAAACGGTCAAGGAAAACTCGCGGAGGTGTTGCATTTGTTAAATGCAACACCTCCATTCTTTGTTATTCTGCAAGAATGCGCCGGAATGCGGCGACATTTTCGGCAATGGTGTGACCTTTTGCAAATATGCTGGACGATCCGCAGACAAACATGTTGGCGCCTGCGTCATACATCCGGCGGCAGTGGGCGAAGCTGACGTTGCCGTCCACTTCAATATCTACGTCCTCCCGTCCCGCATCATCCAGCATACGGCGCAGACGGGCGATCTTGTTGAGTGTCTGCGGGATCAGCGTCTGTCCTGCATAGCCGGGATTTACCGTCATCAGCAGAACCGCATCCACATCCGGCAGAACATCTTCCAGCATGCACAGCGGTGTGGCGGGATTCAGCGCCGCCATGGGATGAGCCCCGTAGTCCCGGATACGGGCGAGTGTGCGCTGGAGATGATGGGTGCTTTCCGCATGAACGGAGACGTATTCCCCCGGCTGAATGTCAAACCATGCCAGCTTGTCCTCGGGACGGTCGATCATCAGATGAATATCCAACGGAATATCACACACGCGGCGCAGCTGTTTGATTGCCTCCGTGCCCAGCATCAGATTCGGAACAAAAGACCCGTCCATGACGTCCATATGCATCAGCTCCACGCCTGCATCTGTCAGCTGACGGATGGCACCTGCGGGATCCTCCCACGGGGATACGCACATCATAGAGGGCGCAAGCATAATATTTCTCATGTTTTTTTCCTCCAGCCTGGGAATGTATGTGAACATTATACCTCTTCGGACGGTATTTGTCAATGGATGAAACATCGGACCCGCATCGGGAAAATGATTTTTTACTGTATGACTTTGCATAAAAATATTGCTTTTTTCATACGAAGGGGGTATAATACAGGCAAAGAGACAGCGGAGGGAATGTTATGGACACGGAAAGATATGATACGATCCGTTTTGAGGATCGGAAGTTCCCGTTTGTAGCGGGGCATTCCAGCGGAAATTCCCGTACACAGGCGCTGCTCCACGAAGCGATTGAAATCAAATACTACATCGCCGGCACAAGTACCCTGAGCGTGAATTCCCGCACGATCACCGCCAGTGCAGGCGATATCGTGATCATCAATCCCTATGAGATTCACCAGAATATCCGCTCGGAGAGGGGCGACGGAGAGTATCTGCTCCTTATCCTCGGACTGGATCTTCTGAGTGGAGAAAACGGTGTGAATCTGCGGCAGAAGCTGATTTATGAAGGCATCCGCTTTGAGAATCATATCCGAAATGCACCGTATCTGCCGCAATTGGCGGAGCATATCTATGAGGAATATACAAATAAAGCGGAGAGCTGGCAGTGCGTGGTGACAGCACTGCTGACGGCGTTTTTTCAGCTTCTTCTCCGTTCTTATACAGCAGAAGGAAAATCCCGGGCGGTAGATCAGAGCGTTTTTCGCTATTATTCGGTGCTGGAACCTGCATTGCAGGAGATTCACAACTCATACGGAAACAAGCTGACCGTGGATGATCTGGCGCGGACATGCAATATCAGTAAATTCCATTTCTGCCGGATATTCCGTCAGGTGACGGGACAGACGGTGATGGAATACACCAATCAGTACCGGCTCCGGGTTGCGGATGTACTGCTTCGGGATACGGCAGACAGCGTGGAAGAGATCGCCGCAGCCTGCGGATTTGCTTCGGAGAGCTATTTCTGCACCTGTTATAAACAGCAAAACGGCTGTACGCCGATGCAGAAACGAGCAATATATTTGAAAAAATGAACAATATCCTGTATTGACGATTGTATCGGATGCCTGTATAATAATATCGGGAATTTATTCCGGTGCGCCGGACTGCTGCCGCAGGCAAACAGATCCGCTGCCGTTATGAAGCGTACATGCGCACACAGCTTTGTGTGTATCCATAAACTCAATCCGATGGAGGACGAATCAATGAAAAAACTCGCACTGCTCGGCGGTGAGCCGACGAAAATGCCGGATACTCCTCAGGGAGATCTGTTCAAATGGCCGATCATTACGGAAGAAGATAAAGCCGGCGTGATGGATGTTGTGGAGAGAAACCGCTTCTCCGCCTATGATATCACGGAACAGTTCCAGGATGAGTTCGCCGCATGGCAGGGACGGAAATACGCCATCGCATACTGCAACGGCACCATGTCCCTGACTGCCGCCATGTACGCAATCGGTCTGGGCGTGGGTGATGAGATCATCTGCCCGACCAAGACATACTGGGGAAGCGTTTCCCAGGCGATCAACTTCGGTGCGTCCGCCGTGTTCTGCAACATCAATGAGATGCTCAGTATGGATCCGAATGATCTGGAACGCTGCATCACACCGCGTACCAAGGCGATCATGGTGGTTCACTATTTCAGCTATCCTGCCGATATGGATGCGATCATGGCTATTGCCAGAAAGCATAATCTGTACGTGATCGAGGACGTTTCCCATGCCCACGGCGCTACATATAAGGGCAAAAAGTGCGGCTCCTTCGGCGATGTTGCCGCCATGTCCATGATGAGCGGTAAGGCTTTTGCCGCTGGCGAGATGGGTATGCTGGTCACGGATAAACGTGAGATCTACGAGCGTGCCATGGCGTTCGGTCATTATGAACGCAACAATCCGAAATACGTCAATGAGACCGAAGATCTGATGCAGTATGCGCATATCGCCCTTGGCGGCGTAAAGGGCAGAGCCAACCAGATCTGCGCCGTTCTCGGCCGCGGTCAGCTGAAATATTATGACGAACGTACCGCTGAAGTGCGCCGCGCCATGAACTATTTCTGGGATCAGCTGGAGGGACTGCCGGGACTTCGGGCAATCCGTACCGATCCGGCAGATCCGACTTCCCATATGGGTGGCTGGTATGCGCCCCACGGCGCATACTTCCCGGAGGAACTGCAGGGACTTTCCGCACGCAGATTCTGCGAGGCAGTCCGTGCACAGGGATACAGGAGCTGCTGGGAAGGCGGCAACTTCTGCCTGCATACGCATCCCTTCTTCAAGAATTTCGATCTGTACAATCTGGGCAAGCCCAGCCGCATAGCGTTCAATGACCGCGATGTCCGTCAGGACGATATTTATCTGAAACCCTCCGAATCCCGGTACTGCTGCTCCGTGCCGTGGTTCAAGAAGTTCGATAAGGCATGGATCGATGCATATGCGGAGGCGTTCCGGACTGTAATTGAGAATTACGAACAGCTCCTTGAGGGCGATGAGAACCGCATCCAGGGCGGACGCTGGTACGGCATGGAAAACGCATAATTTAATCAGAAAGAAGATAAAGATTATGGAAAAGATTCTGAAAATCGATATACACGCGCATGCAACATGGTATAAAGGTCTGATCCCGCCGGCACTGGGCTCCGGACTTCCGTTCCTTTCCGGCGACGAGCTGATTGCCAAATACGATCAGCTGGGCATTGAAAAGGGCGTTCTTCTGCCGATTATTTCTCCCGAGGGAATGACCGTGACCATGACGAACGAAAACTGCCTGATGATCGCCAGAGAATATCCGGACCGGTATTTCTGGTTCTGCAACGTGGATCCCAGAGGTATGAACAATTCCACGAAAGCGAATCTCGGCTATCTGCTGGAGTATTACAAAAATCTCGGTGCCCGCGGCGTAGGCGAGATGTCTTCCAATATTCCGATCGACGATCCAAAAATGGAGAATCTGTTCAGATACTGCGAGGAGCTGGAGATGCCGGTTCTTTTCCATCTCTCCCCTGCAGTAGGCTACAGCTACGGAATGGTGGATGATTTCAATCTGCCGAAGCTGGAGGGGGCTCTGAAGAAATTCCCGAAGCTGAAATTCATCGGTCACTCCCAGACCTTCTGGTCCCAGATGTCCGGCGATCTGCGCGAAGAAGACCGCAACGGCTATCCAAGAGGAAAAGTAACCCCCGGCGGCAGAATCACGGAGCTTCTGCGCAATTATGATAATCTGTACTGCGATCTGTCCGCCGGCAGCGGCGGGAACGCCCTGATGCGTGATCCCGAGCACGCGGCTTCGTTCCTGACGGAATTCCAGGATCGCATCATGTACGGCTGCGATATCTGTGCCGATTCCAATACACATCCGTTCGTTTTCCGCGATTTCTTTGATGCTTTTGCGGAAAGCGGCGCCATCTCCGAAACCGTGTACCGCAAGGTCAGCCGCTGTAACGCGCTGAAACTGCTGGGGTGTGAAGAATAAAATGAAATGAAAAACAGACAATCTGCTTTTGCAGATTGTCTGTTTTTTGGATACGCAATGGGTTTATCGGCGCTTCTTCGCAGTTATTATGAGTATGCAGCCGCAGATCGCCATAATGCCAAAGGACAGGGAAAGAATAATGATCACCCACAGCGGTATTCCGCTGTTTTCAGTCGGAGGTGTTTCTGCAGGGGCCTGTGTTTCAGCAGGAACAGGATCGTCCGGCTGTTTTTGCGGTTCAAGAATATAGCCGCATTCATCACACGCGCCGTTGTCGTTTTTGTCCGCATGATTGTTCTCTCCGCAGTCTTTCCAGACCGGTTCAATCTCGATATTGCCGGTTAGCTTATCCCCTTTTGCAACCGGGGTGCCGGTGGCTTTATCCACCCATCCCTCAAAAATATTTCCTTCTTCTTTCCGGGAAAGTGTGGGCAGGGCAGGAACCGTGTTGTCGGTGCCTTTGGTCAGCAGTTCTTTTACGGTAGTTGTTGACGGTTTACTCACCGCAGGAGTCTGTTCCGCCGGTTTGTCCGGAGTACCGGTGACAGGGGGGACAGCAGGCGAGCTGCCGGCAGATTCTGCGGTTGTCTCCTGGACAGGGGTATTCTCCTGCGGCTTCTGATCTGTTCCGCTGTCTGCGTTGTCAGTGGAAGTATCCCCAATGACTGGATACTCCGGGATCGTCACCACAAACTTGTTTTCCGGTATGGTCAGCACAGGGATGGATTCACTGACTGCATAGCCGCAGATCTTGCACGCGCGCTGTTTCTCGCCTGCAAAGGTATATCCGGCTTTCAGTACGGTTTTCCATTCGCCCAGCCTGTGTACTGCTTTGTCTTTTGTTTCATGACAGAATATACATTCCAGCCAGTGTTCCGCCGCAGTGTGCTTGTGCTGATAATCATGCATTACCGGCGCGGTCTCTCCCTCCGTCCAGGAATGACCGCAGGAGCAGGTGTGGGTTGTGTATCCGCCTGCTGAACAACTCGGGGCGGTAACGGTGGTTGTATACGCATGCGTATGACCGCCGGTCAGTTTGGGAATGGTTTCCTCTTTGGAGAATCCGCATTCCGTACAGGTCAGCTTCATTACGCCGTCAGCCTTTTGGGTGGCTTCCTTTTTGACTTTGCTTTCATCAAAAATATGCGCCTGTACGTTCAGCTTTATGTCACAGCCCTCACCGCACAGTGTCCAGTGTTCCGTTTCGTTGTGTGCTGTTTTGGTTTTTGTTCCGGTGCAATGGCTGCCGACAGTGCAGTAATGCTTCAGCCATTCCGCACTTTCGGGACAGATTTTATGCTTACAGCCGAATTCCTCTGCTTTATCTGCACAGCAGTCCTTGCACAGTTCACAGTCGGGACAGATTTCCGCGCAGTTTTCACACTTTTTGCATTCTGCACAGAATCCGGCACAGTCGGAACAGAATTCACCGCACTCATCGCAGATTGCTTCGGCGCACTCTCCGCAGTAATGACAGTCCTGACACATGGCATCCGCACAGTCGCCGCAAATACCGCAATCGGGACAGAACTCGTCGATGCATCCCGAGCATTTGCCGCATTCCTCGCAGACGCTCTCCGCGCAGTCCCGACATACAATGCCGCAGTCTTCGCAGACTTCTGTGCATTCACCGCACAGTCCGCAGTCTTCGCAGTACATGTCATCCGCACATTCCCGGCAGATGTCACACGATGCACAGAATTCGTCACAGCAATTCGAGCATTTCTCGCCGCAGTCCGGGCAGAGATCCGCGCAGTTTTCGCATCCCTCACCGCAGGGACAAACCGTTCCGCAGTCCGCACAGAGTCCGCAGGTGATGCAGAAGCTGTCCGCACCGGCACAGTCCACACATTTGCCGCATTCCACGCAGATTTCACTCTCGGAGCAGTTTGAGCACTTTTCACCGCATTCCATGCAGACTACCGCACAGCCGGCACATCCGCCTCCGCAGTAGCAGACAATCTCGGTACAGTTTTTGCAAAGCTGGCAGCTGTCGCAGAAGTGTCCCTCGCCGCCGGCGCAGTCGCGGCAGATGCCGCAGTCGAGACAGAGCTCATCGTTTGCGCAGTTGGAGCACTTTTCACCGCATTCCTCACAGATTACCTCGACACAGTTGGAGCAGCCCTGACCGCAGCCGACGCAGATATACTCCACACAGAATTTACAGATACTGCAGTTGTCGCAGAAGTCGTCTTCGCCGCCGACACACTCCCGGCAGGTGCCGCATTCGGTACACAGCTCCTCCGGCGCACAGTTGGAGCATTTTTCATTACACTCTTCACAGATTACCTCGGCACATTGATTACATCCGTTGCCGCAGGCACAGAGAACCTCCACACACTCACTGCATTCACCGCATTCTGCGCAGTAGGTACCGTCGACACACTCGAAACAGCGTTCGCACTCGGAGCAGAGCTGATCGTCAGCGCAGTTTTCGCACTTTTCGCCGCATGCCATGCATATGACGGAGCAGTTGGAGCATCCGTTTCCGCAGTAGCAGACCTGCTCCACGCAGTTTTTACACAGCAGACATTCGGAACAGTAGTTGCCCTCGCCGCCGACACAGTCAAAACAGACATTGCACTCAATGCACATCTCAAGCTCGGCGCAGTTGGAGCATTTTTCACCGCAGTCCGGACAGACGTAGGCACACTGTGAACAGCCGTCACCGTTCAGGCAGACAAATTCCACGCAGAATTTACACAGTCCGCATTCCTCACAGTAATTGCCCTCACCGCCCCGGCAGGTAAAGCATACCTCGCAGTCGCCGCAGAGTTCATCATCGGCACAGTTCTCACATTTTTCGCCGCATTCCGGGCATATGATGGCGCATTCCGAACAACCCCCGCCGCAGCTGACGCAAATATAATCAACGCAGTGTTTGCATATATTGCATGTGTCACAGAAATTGCCGTCGCCGCCGACGCATTCCTTGCAGGTGCCGCACTCATCGCAAATCTCCTCGTCTGCGCAGTTTTCGCACTTTTCGCCGCATTGCTCACAGAGATATGCACATTCCGTACACCCCTGTCCGCATGCGCACAGATACTCCGTGCAGTTTTTACACAGCAGGCATGTTCCGCAGAAGTTGCCGTCGCCGCCGACGCAGGAGAAGCAGATCCCGCAGTCCTTGCATAGTTCATCTTCACTGCAGTTGTAACAGTATTCATGACATTCGGGACAGCCGATGGTGCAGTTTGAGCAGCCCTCGCCGCAGTAGCAGATCCAGTCCGCACAGCCGATGCACAGCATACATTCGGCGCAGTACAGCTCGTTGCCTGCACACTCAGCGCAGATACCGCAGTCGTCACAGATGAAATCCACGCATTCCGTGCAGTGTTCATTGCACACATCGCAGACATCACCGGAGGTTGAGTAGCAGCCGCGGCACTTTTCGTCGCACTCGCAGTGATCCTCCAGACAGTTGCCGCAGTCGTCGCACAGTTCATTGTCTTCTTCACAGGCGCCGCAGTAACCGCAGTGGTGCTCCTCGTAGCAGCTGCCGTCCGCTCCCTCACCGCAGTGGTTGCCGTTGTCGCATTTCCAGTCGTCATACCGCCAACCGCCGCAGTAATCGCACTCCACGCCGTCCTCATAAGCGGCAGAGACGGGCATGGAAATCAGTGACAGCACAAATCCAACGGCATCCTCACAAACCGAAAGTATGCTGATCTCTTCGGCTGTTTCGTCATGTTCACTGTGATCGTCGTGATCATGATGCGTGTGTTCTGTCTCAAAGTGCATGTGCTCATATGGATTTGCATCCGGAAATACGCCAAGCAGCATGAAAATGCAGAGCAGAAAACTCAGTATTTTATGTGATTCCGATTTCATATAAGCCCTTCTTTCCTATGAGGTGTTGCATCAGAAATTGCCCCCTCCGCCTCCGAGTGTGGTTCCGGAATCTGTTTTGTGTGTGGTAGATCCGCCGGAGGAATTATCCGATTTTTCCGTACGGCTTACGGTGCGGTACAGGAAAAAGTCTTTCGATTCCGCAACACGCATGCTGTTTTCCTTTGTGTATGTTCTGGCGCCGTCCTGTTTTCTGACTGTGTACAGCTGTGCTTTCTGTTTGCCCGTAATGATCCACGCGGCGATAATGCCGATGACGAGACAGACGAGGAAATTCCGCACAGCGGGGAACGGTTCCTTTGGAAGATCATCCGTGTCAAACGGATCGCCCGACCGGGCACGGTTCAGAAAATCGTCGCAGGTGTCGGCGTAGACGGTGAATGCAGTCAGATAGTCGCCGCCTGAAAGATGCGGAATAAACTGCTCCGACATGTATGCGAGCCCCGCATCGGTTACTGCTTTGATGCCGTAACCCGCTGTGGTGATATGCCAATCGCGGTGTTCCATACTGACGAGCAGCAGAATACAGCTTCGCTCAGCATCCATGCCGTATCCGTAACTTTCAAAAATGTTGTCAGCCGCTTCCATAACAGCCGTATCACCGATAGAGGACACCGTGTGTATGACAATATCTACCATCTGCCGCTCACTGATCCCGTCGAGCTTCGCAAGAAGTGTGTTCTCCTCGGCATCGTCCAGAATATCGGCGTCATCCACAAGACGGGGCGCGGTTCCGGCTGCGTTGACTCCTGCAGTCATAAGCAGGCAGAACAGCAGTGCAAAAGCAATGATATGTATCCGTTTCATTCAGATCGCCTCCTTACAACAGCCACAGAATCCAGCTGAGGGCAAAAGCCGCCGCTGTGATCAGTGCTGTCAGACCGAACTGCATTCGGCGGGCAGCGCCTTTGTCCAGCGGAAGATCACCTACGAGCTTGCCGGTCTGTCCGTTCATGGCGAAAAAGTATTTTTCGCCTTTCCATGTGGTGTTCAGAAGCCAGACAGGGTACAGCGCGTATTTCACCGAGCCGCCTCGCAGCTGGATATTGGTGCTCTCCGCAATCACTTCCGTATAGCCGGAAACAGTCTCGGCGAATGCCTTCTCCGTGCTTTTCCGGATGCGTTCGTTCGCACGTTCAATACTTGCATCGGCATCCACATCATATTTGTCCGCCAGATAGCCGGCAAGATAGGCGGTCTGAAAATCCACGGCATCCGTGAAACGGTAGGGCTCTATGGATTCCATCAGTGTGTCGTCCATTTTCGCCGATCCGTCCACCGGAACTCTCTCAAAGCTGACGGAACCGCTTCGGTTTACGGAGTACCAGCTCGTTTCCGTGTAATTGTATTTGCTGTCACTCCATGAGCGGGTTTTGGATGCTTTATAGCGGATCTGCGCATCTGCATCGGCATCAAAGAGCCAGAAGGGAACGTAGACACCCTTCACCTCGTCGATGTGATTCTGATCCTTGAAAACTCTGGGCAGAAGCCGCTTGCCGCCGTAATGCCTGTGAAGTGCCGCCACTGCCGCTTTCTTATCCAGCTTGAAGGGGATCACATAATCCGGCTTCAGGGCGCCGGAGAATTGTCCCATCATGACAATGGGATTGTCACAGTACGGACAGGAGGAAGCCGCTGTCGTCTCTTCCGCTACGATTTCGCCGCCGCAGGATTGGCAGACATACACACGCAGCCCGTCGGTTTCCCCATCCTGCCACTCACTGCCCGCATCATTTTTCCATTTCATTTTGTCCGCCTGTGCATTTTTCAGCACATCGTCATATGCAGACAGCGTCTCCATCTCATATTCCGTATCGCAGAAAGGGCATTTCATTTTCTGCAGTGTACTGTCAAAGGTGATGGCTCCTCCGCAGCACGGACATTTGTATTCCTGTAAATTTGCCAAGTTCATTCACTCCTGTTCTGTGTATTGTGTCAGGGCAATCTCATCTTCTGTGGGCAGCAGTCCGTCCGGTTCCATGTTCCGAAGCAGCAGAAGTCCCGTTCCGGTCAGCTCATATGCCAGGGTGTACTGCATGGGCATAGCCCCATAACCGACTCGCTCGGTAACCACGGTAAGCAGTCCGCCCGTACCGGCTTTCTCGCGGATGACGGTGCCGCACCCGATGTGCATGCGCACGGGTTCTCCCGTTGTTTTGCAGTACCAGAGCAATGTGCCATCACGGTTCATGCGGAGTACAATGCTGTGATTTCCCCAGGTTTCCGCAGTCCATGTGCCGCACATCGTTTCCGGATACGCTTCCCCGGAGAATTCCGCAAGAACTTCCGCGTACCGATCCGGTATGTGGAGCGGATCGAGCATGGTATCTCTCCGGAATTCCACCGATGTTCCATCCGCTTCCCGCAGGGAAAGACCGTTGTCTGTCAGTGCAAGGGTGATCTGCGGCGTTTCCTCCCAGTATGCACCGAAGTTGGAAAAGCCGGAGAACGCATATACGGTAAATCTGGCTTCCTCTGCGGCAGAGTCAGACAGAGCTGCAGGATTATCGGGAATCAGCTCTGCGGCAAAGTATGCCGCATATTCCTGCTCCGCTTCCGCGATAAGCGTGTCGCCGATCCGGTAGATTTCCAGAACTGTCCTGCCGTTTTCTTTGCCCTCAGTCCGGTAAATTCCGACAAACTTTTCCATAAGGGAAGGGGACTGCTGTACACTGATCTCCGTGACAGCGGGGTTGTCATTTCCGTACGGGGGATCGGAGACAGCACAGCCGCCTGTCAGAACGGAGAATAACAGAGCGGCTGTGAGCATAAAGTTCATTTTTTTCATCATATCAGGGACGGGCTTTGCCGCATTCTGTGCAGAAATTCCGGGAGTTGACAGTACCGCAGATGCATTTCCAGCCTTCTGCCGAAGCAGCGGCTTCCTTTTCCATCGAGGGAAAAACGCCCATCGGTACTGCATTTTTCCGCATGTTCATGATGTACACGTCGGGTCCCAGCTGATGGTTTCCCTGAAGTTCCGGATATCTCCATCTGTGAAGGCAGGAGACAAGTTCGGATAACTGCATTTCCTGTTCCAGATAGAGATCGGAATCCTTTCTGTCAGGGCGGTTTCCGTTGTTCAGATCCACGCTGATTTCCTGAAACCAGGGAGAATCGATCTGCAGCGTGATATGAAATTCGTACGCATACTGATACCGCGGAGGAGTATAGCTTTTTTCATTGCCGTCTTTATCGGTCATGAAAATTTCTTCACGGTTCTCCTCAATATGCTTTTCGCAGGATATGATCTGAGCGGCGTCGATGATGTCGGGATTATTCTTCCGGAAATCATCAGAGCCTGTAATGAGTAGTTTTTTTGCTTTCAGATCGAGATAAACCTTTTCATCCGTACCGAATACCAGATCGGGATGAAAATCAGCCAGCTTTCTGGAATTCTCTTCCCGATACGTGAGCTGAGCGCGGATCTCTCCGACGGTTGATCTGCGGCGTCCGCGGAAAAAAGGCGAGAGTTTTCCGGCACACTCCTTGCAGAGATTGCCGTCCTCCAGCTTTCGGTTTCCGAGAAAGCCGATTCTGCTGCCGCAGATATCGCAGAATTTCCTATCAAACAGCCCCACGCTCATCCCTCCTTACTGAATATCGCCGTCATCAAAAGGATCGCCGCATTCCGGGCAGAATTTCGGGGGCTTCACACCTTTTTCCGGCTCCCAGCCGCATTTGTCGCACTTGTACTGGGGAACGCCTGCAGGCTTTCTGGCGCCGCATTCCGCACAGAATTTGCCTTTGTTCACCGCGCCGCAGGAACACGTCCAGCCGTCATCCGCAGGCTTCGGGGAACCGCATTCCGGGCAGAATTTACCTGTTGCGGCTGCTCCGCATTTGCATCTCCATCCGCCGGCCGGCTTCGGATCAGGCTTCTTCGCGCCGCATTCGGGGCAGAATTTGCCCGTTGCAGTCGCACCGCAGGCGCATTTCCAGCCTTCTGCCGCAGGCGCTGCTGCAGGTGCGGGAGCTGCCTGCTGTTGCTGCTGACCCATGGCGAAGAGATTCTGCGCATTCATGCCGCCTGCGTTCATCGCCATGCCCATGCCCATGAATCCGGTCATCGCGCCGGCGGAGTTGCCTGCCGCCGTCTTCATTGCATCTGCCTGTGCGCCGACCAGCGTTGCAGCCGCCATCGTGGGATCGCGGTACATCGCGGTCTTCTGGGCGGTTTTGAGCATTTCCTGATCTTCTTCGGTCAGTGTGGGCGGATTGATGGCGACCTTGACGTCGCCGATACCGCGTGCGCCCCATTCGGCGGACAGCTCTTCGTTCAGATATTTCTCCAGCTCATCAGTATGTGCCGGAATCTGGTTGGGACGGATTTCCAGCATGGACAGCTTGGCAAGTGCCGGACCGAGCGCGCTGATGAATTCCGTCTTCATGGTGTCGCGCAGCTCATTCTTGGAGTAAGATTGCGCTACGTTGCCCGTTACATTGGTGTACAGCTTGATCGGGTCGGTGATGCGGAAGGTGTATGTACCGTTGCAGCGGAGAGAAACGTCCACGTCAAAATTGATGCGGGAATCCACCACGCGGAAGGAAATCGGATTTGCCGTGCCGAATTTGTTGTCGAGGATTTCCTTTGTGTTGAAATAGTACACCCGCTGATCCTTGCCGGTGTCGCCGCCGTAGGTAAAACGCTTGCCGATCGCTTTGAAGGTTTCGAGGATGGACTCACCGAGAGAACCTGCGAAAATGGACGGCTCAGTAGAGCTGTTCCAGGTGAATTCGCCGGGCTCGGCGCAGAGCTCCACGACCTTGCCCTGCTCTACGATCATCATGCACTGACCGTCGGCTACGGCAATACCGGAACCGTTTGAGATAATGTTGTCCTCCCCCCTGGTGTTGGAGGAACGTCCGCTTGTGCGCTTCTGACCCTTGACAATCAGTATATCACTTGCAATAGAATCGCAGTAGAAAAATTCCTTCCACTGATCGGCAAGTACGCCGCCGGCTGCGCCGGTAATTGCTTTGATAAGTCCCATAATTGTTCTCCTGTTCTGTTATTCAGTCTTTTGCGCACTCGGAAAGAATCGCATCCAGAGTGCGGATGAATTCGTGGTACCCTTTCGGGAAATTGGCTGATCCGTCAGCGCGGATTGACTGTCCGCCGTTTACGGCTGCTGCGAAAGTGAACATGATGCCGTCCTGCACATTCTTCGGGTGTTTGCCGTGGAATCCGTCCCAGCGGAGGATGCTGCAGGAGTTCATCAGATCGAGAATCACCTGCGTATCCGGTGCCGCTTTTTTCTCAAGTTCCAGAATTGTATCTTCGCCCGAAAAAACTTCCCGATAGAGCCGCAACTCCGACTTGTCGGATTCGCATACGATCTTATAGACATAGCTGCCGCGCATCCCGCGCAGGGTAAGCGTCATTTCTTCCACCGAGGTGATTACCTTTTTTGTATTTCCGGCACACCCGAATAAGCCAAACAGCATTGTGAATACCATAACGGTTATGTAAATCCGTTTCTTCACGCCCACGGATTATCACTTTTGGCTTCACGAATGCCGACCAGCAGGAACTGCTCCCACAGGAACCATTTGCCGTCTCCTCTCATGCGGAGCACGATTTCACGGGGATTGTCTGCGCCGCCGCTCTTGATATACAGCTTCTTGTATCCCTCGTTGGCATCGGAATAGGCACCTGCTTCAATCGTAATGGTGAACGGCGTGTCGGGGGTGTAATCGTTTTCGGGCACAGCACCTTTGAAGTAGGAGAACGGGACATGATGACCCTCGCGGAAACGGTCGTTCAGGAAGGAGATCTGTACATTGTTCAGCGGACGGGGACCGAGCAGGAAATTCAGCATTTCCGCACCGATCTCTTTATCTGCCGCATAGACGCACAGCGCGCATACGGTCAGTGCCGCAGTCTGGAAGGGGGTGTCCATGGCAGCCTCGGGAAGAGCCTGCAGCTCGGCAAGGCTTTCGGGAAGTGCGGCAAAGGTAAAGGTTTCTTTTTTCGATGTGATTGCGGCTGCGGCGTTCTTTACGCCGTTATTCAGGGTATCACTGGCAGTTTTCTTCAGTTTGTCAAAGATGGACATGATGCTTCCTCCTCAAAATTTATTCTTTTTCCGGTTTTGTTGCTGCACCAAACAGCGTAATGAGTGCTTTTTGGGCTTCAGACGGCAGAAATCCACTCTGATTGTCATGGACGTCAATGCTCTCGCCGCTGGCATAAAGGATATGCAGACTTTCTCCGTACATATCCGGCAGACCGCTGACGGTGTGATAGTATCCGTTGTGAGCGGCGAAATCGTATGCCGCGGCGATTTTCTGCAGACGAACCATGAAATCAGCATCGGTCCTGTATTCTGCTTTATCACTTTCCCCCTGCCGCTGGTACCAATCGTATTTCACAAGGACCTCTCCGTCTTTAAGCGAGGCGTCAAGGGTATAAACCCGGTGCCCCAGCCCCTCTGTGTCCTCTGACGCAAGCAGGGATATTTTACATTGAAATTCGACGATTTCTGTGGATTCAATGACCTTCGGGGCGTCTGCCCAGTATCGTTTGACAACACCGCCGTCTATCGGGGCGGTACTTTGTTCCGCACGGCGTCGGCAGACTGCTGCGATGCCGCCGGCAATCGATGTGAGAGCAAGCGCAGCTCCAATGCCGAGATAAAGCCATTTCATAGATTTTTCCTCTGTTTTCATAATCTGTTTACGATTTTTTGTTTTTCTTTACAAGAACTACAGTCATTGTGATCATGCAGCCTGCCGCAATGGCAATAGCGGCAGCCACAACGATCCACATGACGGTATTATCCGGTGCTGCGGGAACGGTGGGGGGTTCCGCGGTGCCGGGTTCAGCGGATGTGTCCTCACTGCTTGAAACAGCCGAAGTATCGGGCTTTTCCACAGTTTCTGCCGGAGCAGTGGTTGTGGATGGGGCAGTGGTTGCGGCGGGAGCGGTGGTCTCCACCTTTACGGTTGTGGATTCACGCTTGTAGCCGCAGACGGTACATTTATCGTTCTTGCCGAACTCATGTCCCAGTTTCGTTCCGTCGATTACGGCACCGCAGTCTTTGACTGTGCATTCCTTCCAGTGCGTATCCGCATCGGATTTCCACTTGGATTCCTTGTGTCCTGCTGCGGGAACGGTGAGGCTGGCGGGATCGGTGATCTCGTTTGCGCCTTTCGAATCGCTGAACAGCTTGCCGCATCCGTCACAGACATAGTGCTGCTTTTTGCCGGCTGCTGTACAGGTTTCGTCCACTGCGGCGATTTTTGTCAGCTTGTGTTCATGCTGCTTTGCCGGAGCGATGACATAGCCGCATACCGTGCAGCTCTGAGCGGAAGTTTCCGTTGCTTCCGGACCCGGAGTATGCTTGACGATGCTGTCGTGTTCATCGCATCCCTTGACAGTACAGGTATGTGCATGACCGGATGCGGATGTGTAATCCCATGCAGTGCCGAATTTGTGCTCGCCGTTCTTGCCGTATTCGGTGCCGCAGACGGAGCATTTTGCTTTATTCTGGCAATCGGCAGTGCCGCCGGAATGATTCTGAACCGTATCGTGATCGCCGCAGACTGTGCACTTGTGCGCATGTCCCTTGGCATCCGTATATGTCCAGTCACTGCTCCACTGATGCTGCAGGACTTCGCCGTACTCCTCTTTGCATTCCGCACATTTTGCTACCTTTCCGCAGGTAGCGGTTCCGCCGCCGTGGGGCTGAATGGTATCAGTCGCACCGCAGACCTTACACTTGTGCGCGTGTCCCAGGGCATCTTTGTAATCCCATGCAGTGCTGAAATTGTGGGGGGCAAGTTCACCGTAATACTCACCGCAGTTCTTGCAGATGGCACGGTTGTCGCAGGTAGCCTTGCCGCCGGTGTGTTCCAGTTTCTGCGTAATTCCCCAGGCGTTGATGTCCGTGATTTCCTTCGAACATTTGGAATCTTCAAAGTTTTTGCCGCATTCGGGGCAGAAATAATATGTCTTTTTGCCTGTTTCCTTGCAGGTTGCTTTTACTTCATCCACCTTCAGCGGAGAATGCTTGTGTTCCGCTATTCTGGGAAAGGTATAATAAAGCGTTACTTCCTCATTGCTGCGTGAACTTACCTCGGCACTTTTGCCATTAACGGCAGCAGCTACGCTTATATTGCCGGATTTATTCTGGAACTCATAGCCTGCATTTGTCCAGACCGTGATCTGTGCCGTGTAGGTTTTGCCTTCCTCGAATTTGTCCAGGGGAGACATAGTTTTCTTATCGGTTTCGCTGTACCATGAAATTCCGTTTTTTGTGGATCTGTCATTATAGTCAGCCGCTCTGTAATTGGCTCCGTATGATGCAGTATAATCGGGAGATTTCCCTGCTTCGGGAGCATCCAGTGCGGTAACCTCCACCTTGTCGAGAACCATGTTGCCGGTTTTCGGGAATGTGTATGTAACAATGGCTTCGGTTTTACTGCTCTTTACTTCAGCGTCCTTTCCGTTGACAGCAGCAGTCATGCGGGTATTGCCGTTGCCGTCGGCATCAAATTCAAAACCATTCTGGGGCACAAGACGGATGACAATCTGATAGGTTTCGTTCGCATCAAAGGTGCCTTTTCCCGTTTCCAGATAGCTGCCTCCGGCCACACGCCAGGCAACGCCTTTGTAATACACGGAATCGTTCAGGGATTCATGGCGCTCATAACCGCCGGTCTTACAGGTGAAATTATAGTTCACAGGACCTCCCGCAATCGGCGTCCTGACATCAGAGAGAGAGAGCGAATTGATTACAAGCTTTTTCTCACATTTGTATACTTTAGAGACCACCAGACAGCGCATAAACGGATTTCTCGTGTAATCGGGCAAAACCGATACCGGTTCACCGTCGAGGGTAACCGTTACGGCAGGCATGGGCTTTTCGGCTGAGGCAAGAGGATGCGTGTAATCCTTCGCAAAATCATTGGCGTTACCAGTAAAGAGATAGATATTCACGGTGTAGGACTTTCCGTATTCAAATACACCGCTGAACGCCGAACCGTCCTGATTTGTCCACACTACCTCCGTAGTTACGCGGTAATCACTGCTCGCGACGGATGTGTCCGCACCGAGATGATGGACGGGAAGATCCAGACCGGTGAGATTCACCTTGGTAATGATATTCGGATCCTGTGTCGCCGTATTCTTTCCCTCAGTCTTCGGAAAAGTGCATCTGACGGTGAGATAGCTCGATACACTCTGCCCGGCTACGTTCATAACCTGCGCGTCAAATTCGCCGTATTCTGTGTTTCTATCGCTTACGTCCGCGGTTACGGTAGTATTACCGTTCGTGTTGGTAAAGTAATACGCGCCTTTCGCCCAGACCTCAAACTCAACAATGTAAACCGTGTTTTCCTTAAAGGTCTCGGTTGCGCCGACGGCATTTGCTGCGGATACCGAGTTCTTGTACCAGTTCACCGTCTTGATCTCGTACTTTCCAGGCTCGTTCGCGTCTACGCTATGGTCCGGCTTTTCACCTGCAACGGGAATCGCACAGTTACGGATTCCGATATAGTTGCAGG
>SVTS01000024.1 GCA_015063645.1 Oscillospiraceae bacterium
GCACAGCAGCTGACGGAGCGAAAAGCCAAAGCCAAGCAGGCCATCATCGGAGCCGTGATGCGCGCCAGCCGCGGCAGCGCCGATGCCGCCGCCGTTTCGGCGGAAATCGACCGGCAGTGCGGCGGGAACTGATCTTTAATGATCTTTAATGAATTTAAAACAGCCATTCAGACAGTATACGCTGTCCGAATGGCTGTTTTTTCTATCAGTGCGGGGCGGCTTTGCCGTGCCCGGCGGAGATCGCACCGTTTACCACATGGATCACCCCGTAGGGGTTTCCGTATCCCCGCCCCACAGAACCGGGATTGAAGAGCAGGATCCGTCTGGCGGGACAGGCAGGATCGGGGGCATATTCGCTTGTCGGAATATGGGTGTGTCCGAAGAGGATCACGTCTGCCTGGACCTCCGATGCCCGGTAAAGTACGCGGTCCATGCCCATTTTGACCCCGCGGGTGTGACCGTGGAGACAGAGAAATCGTTTTCCTCCGAAATCCAGCACACATTCCTCAGCGCAGTCTGCGCCGCGTGCGGCGAGCGCGAGGCGGGAATCACAGTTGCCGCTCAGAATACAGCGGGAGAGATGAGGATAATCGGCGAGTACATCCCATGCTTCAGCGGCGCCGTCGCCGAGAAAGACGACAGCTTCCGCGTCCCGATGTGCATCCAGCGCGGTGCGGAGCGGATGGGATGAGCCGTGGGAATCGGAGAAAACGAGAATTTTCATGAGAACCTCCGGAAACTGTTGCCCGGACACTTTCCAAACAGAAATGTCCGGAATTTTGGGTCAGAAATGCCGTAAACGCATATACTGGAAACGAGAGGGGGGATGAGAGATGAAACTGGATAGAAAGACGGTCGATATGCTGTCCCGCATGCCGGACGATAAGCTGTGGCATACGCTCTGTTTTTTGGCGGCGGGATTGGGAATCGAGCTGCCGGAACGCCGCCGGAGCCGTATCCATTATGATGCGCTGCGGCATACGCTGTCCTGCATTACGGATGCGGATATTGAGCGGATTTGCGAAATCTCAGACATATATCACACACATAAAAGGAGCGGGATGAGGCGATGAGTGATACGGAAAAGACCGATCTGGGCGGTGCTTTGAGCGGAATATCGGGGGAACAGCTGCAGGCGGCAGTGCAGAGCATTGCCGCGGATCCCGCATTCGGGAAACTGCTTGGAGAACTGCAGGGGAAAAGCGGAGACGCACCGGTACAGATACCGCCTGTCACGCCGGAGATGATGGCAAAACTGCCGCAGATGATGTCGGCGCTGGCGCCGCTTGTGAGCGGCGGTGATGGCGGTAAAAAATCCCTTGCCGTGCAGGACGCAGAGAAAGTAACCCTGCATGACGCGGAAAAAAGGAAGAAGCTTCTGGCGGCACTGAAGCCGTATCTCAGCGGCAGCCGACGGGATGCGGTGGACAGCATTGCCCGGATGACGGAACTGACGGATCTTCTGAGTACGCTGAAACCGCCCGGATCATCGGACTGAGAGGTGCGTATGTACAGCAGAAACCGAATCAGCGGCGGCGAGGAGCAGTACAGGAGCAATCTGCCGCCGGTCTACAGCGGCAGCCGCTTCCGAAGCAGCCGTCAGGAGGATATCCCCGCGACGGATACAAGGCGCAATCCGCCGCGTGCCGCACCGGAAAAGGAAAGAAAAACGGATCCGCTGCCGGCGGCGGAGAGCCGCATTCCGGAGCTTCCGATGCCGGCAGAAGAGGAGAATCGCGGGAGTTTAGCGTCAGAACCGGAAACAGAACCTGCGGAAAAGGCGCCGGTGAGCTTATTCGGATCGATCGGACAGGAGGAGGCGATCCTCATCGCACTGCTGCTTCTGCTCAGTGCCGAGCATGAGCGGTCGATGGATGTGATCATTATTCTACTGCTGCTCCTCGGCATAAAATAGCAAGCCGGCACAGCGTGCGTTGAGGGCGGCTTCCAGCAGGATGCGGTCCTCGTTTTCCGGGGATTTGAATTCAAAGCTGCTGCGGCAGAGAGGCAGGGTGAGCTGCAGTGTCAGTTTTCCGTCTGTGTCATCACCCAGAACCTGTATTTCATATCCGCTGTAGCCGATGATGTATTCTGCCAGCGTCCACAGATGCTGTCTGTGAGGCGCGGCGGGAGTAAGTGCGTGCAGATCCGCCGAGCAGCGGATAATCCGGCTCATGCGGCAGCACACGGTGGTGAGATATACCGTACCCACATTGCCGCAGTGCTCGAAGTCGGCGGAGATTTACCGATTCTCGGAAATTCCGTCCATAGCGCAGATCAGTGCGGCAAGGAGCAGGAAAAAGCTGTCCGGCTCCAGCCGGGAGAACATTTCGTCCTGCGGCAGGGATGCAAACTCCACCCGGGAATCCACTGTGTACAGATGGGGCAGAACCTCGTCCCGGAAAATCTGCAGGATCTGATGCAGGCTGAAGAGCACGTCCGGTTCCTCTCCGTAATAGGAGGGATGCATGCATTTCAAAGCCAACGTGGCGGCGCTCAGCCGTCTGTCCATGGCAGGCGCATCCCGTGCGTCCAGGAAATCATGCCATCCGTAGGTACGGGACGGCGTATGCTGCCGCAGAAACTGACATGCGGGTGCCGTCCCGCGCATGGAACGGGTGACCGCATTCAGATATTCCCGGCGTCCCGGGAAAAGCGCCGCGTGGATCGCGGCGCTTTTCAGTGTGTAGACATATTCGGCATAGAGCAGTGTATACCCCGGCATTCCAGACAGGGAAAATACCGCGCTGTTCTGCGGCGCAGCCAGCGGATCATAGCAGGTGTCCGGAGAACGGGTGAGACAGGCTTTGTGCCGGGCGGATTCCTCCGCCGGAAGAAGAAATGCGGCGGAAGTCCCGGGGGTGAGCCCCGCCTGCACGGCGGGCTGATTGGCGTGAAGAATCGTCCAGTCTTCACTGAGAAGAAGAACCGGATACGGCCGCTCGTCAGTGATGAGCGGCGGATACAGCGTAGGGGAGAATTTCAGCATAATTGCTCTCCGGTGCGTTGGTTGTTTACAGCGTTTTCAGCCGACAGATAGGACGGCGGGGATACCTGCATCACGCAGTTTCTGAATCTGCGCGGCGGCGGTAATGTCCGATCCGCGGACAAGCACGCGCAGGGGATAATAGGCGATACTGCCGTAGAGGGTGTCTGCCCGTTCTGCGGCGAATGCGGCGCTTTCAGTTTCGCCCTCCGGTGCTTTGCCGAAATCCACCGCCAGAAAATCCACGCTCATAGCGAGTTTTTCCAGAAGCGGAGCAAGATCCGCTTCGGTGAATGCCGCATGCTCCACAGCAAATCCCACAAGGAGACGCGGATGGAGATTTTTCAGAGCATCTGCCAGCGCGGCAGCAGCGGCAATACTCCGCTCATTCAGATCACCTGCGGTCAGGGTGGTGAACAGGATTTCATCAAATCCTTCCGCGGCAATTGCCCGGATGGATTCGCTTTCAGCGGATGTCCAGTCGGGAACGGATGATTCCATCTGCCAGACAGCACATGTCTGCAGAGAAGCAGCATCCGCCGCTTTCAGCAGGGCTGCCAGCGTTTCATTGGGATACGGGGAAGTGACTGCGGCTGTTTTATCAGCAGCTTTGGGAGCAAAGCGCAGCCCCGCATCGTCATTGACGGCAAGGGAAATGCCGTTATACAGCTCCGCGGCGGCAGTACAGCTGTCCGGGATTGTTTCCGCTTTGGAAAGAACGGATGCCCCCGGCGCATAATAGATGCCGGGAATTTCCTTGCCGGGCGTGAATGCGCTGTACGTCTGCGCCGTTTTCCGATCAGGGATGTTCCCGTAAGAGACGGACGGAAGCGCCAGAAGCGGTGCCGCCTGTGCCAGACGGTCATGGAGAATATTGCCCAGCATAAGCACGGAAAGCAGAATCGCCGCGGCGAGTGCACAGAAAAACAGCACACGCAGAATCCGCTTGCGGGGACTGCTTCCCAGATACTGGGAGGAAGAACGTGATCTCATAAAAACATCAGTCCATCGTCAGCAGAGTATAGGAAGCCAGTTCTTCCCGCTCCGTGACCTTCATGGATGCGGCTTTCGCCTCCAGCGCAAGACCGAACTGGGCATCTCTGTAGTCCGCGCAGAGATCCTCGAAGTTTTTCTCCAGGAATGCCTTATCCTTTTCACAGCGGTACAGAACGCTGTAGCCGGCGGAGGTTTCAATCACGTCGCTGATTTGCCCGTTTTTCAGAGCAAAGGCGGCATCTTCAAATGCCTTGTACCAGACACCGCGGCAGATGTAGTACCCGTCGGTGTTGTTGAACATGAACAGATCCTCGCCGTATTCTTTCACCAGCTTATCAAAATCCTCGCCGGCGGCGGCACGTTTGCGGGCTTCTTCCGCTTTGCGGCGGTTGTCTTCCTTGTTTTCTCCCTCATCGTTGGAAATGAGAATCTGCTTGACGCGGATGAAATCGTCGCCGTAAATCTTTTCACGGAGGATTTTTTCGTCCGTTTCCAGATCGCCGGCATCCATCATGGCGAAATACAGCTCTTCCTGCATGATGCTCATCTGGGTAAAGAACGTATAGACCTGGTGGGTCATGTGATTCTTTTTCAGATCGGCGGCGTAACTCTTTTCATCTTCATACTGGGCGACGATTCCGTCCATGGTGGATTCGGTCAGCTCCACGATAGCACTGTCGTCCCGTTCAATGCCGTACTGTTTGCAGAGAGAGAGGATTGCATACTGATTTTTCAGGGAAGAATAGCTGTCTGCATAGACGGATGCCTTTTCGTCGGCAGCACGCTGTTCTGTCCAGTAATTTTCGTTGCCCACCGCGCGGGTGTCCATATAATTGCGCACAAAATAGCGCATCTGCTCATAGGGAACTTCGTATTCGTCAATGGAAATCACCGCGGTTTTCTCTTCCTTGGTGCTGTCAGGAATGCCGGAGCAGGCGGCAAGGGAGAGGAGCATCACGGCGGCACACAGCACGGATGCGGCGCGCATGAGAGGAGATTTTATTTTCATAGTAACCTCACATAATTATTTGTGCCGGCATAGCCGGCACACGTTTATTTTATTATACCAATCTGAAATGACAGCGTTGTGACAGCGCTGTGAATATACGGTAAACTGCCTTCAGCGTTCACTGAGACCCATATCGCCCATGAGTTTTTTGTTGAACTCTTCAGCGGTATTGTAGCCCATGCGTTTCTGACGGTTGTTCATGGCGGCGATTTCAATGATGATTGCCAGGTTGCGTCCCGGCTTTACGGGGATAGTGGTGGAGGGAATCTGAATGCCCATGATATCCATGTATTCGGATTCCAGACCGAGACGGTCGTACATCTTACCCTGTACCCAGGTTTCCAGATTGATGATCATATCCACCTTTTCGGTGTCCTTGACGGCACCCATACCGAAGAGACGGCGGACATCCACGATGCCGATACCGCGCAGTTCGATGTAGTGGCGGATGATTTCAGGGGCTGAGCCGACGATGGTCTTGGCGGATACACGGCGCAGTTCCACCGCGTCGTCAGCTACGAGACGGTGACCGCGCTTGATCAGCTCGATGGCGGTTTCGCTCTTGCCGACGCCGGAGTCGCCGAGAATCAGGATACCTTCGCCGTAAACCTCAACAAGCACGCCGTGGCGGGTGATGCAGGGTGCCAGCTTGACATTGAGGAATGCCAGAAGGGCGGCGGTGAAAGAGCTGGTTGCTTCGGATGTGTGCAGCACGGGCACTTCAAAATACTCCGCCAGTTCCAGAAACTGTTCGGTGGGAATACTGCCGTGGGTGAAGATGACAGCCACGGGATGATGGGAGAGGAACGCAGTGAGGCATTCGCTCAGTGCGGTTCCGGACAGGCTCTGCATATAAGAAAATTCAGCATTGCCGATGATCTGGATTCTCTCCGGCTCAAAGTGTTCGAAAAATCCGGCGAGGGGCAGTCCGGGGCGTCCCACGTCCGCCATATGCACCATGATTTCCCCCGCTTCTCTGGGAAGATAATCGGTTTCCATTTTCAGCTCACCTATCAGCGCCTGCAGATCAATGGAACGGCTCATCTCAATCATAGAATCCTCACAGTCAGCCGGAAATCCGGCGGGATAAATTCATAATATTACTTATTATACAGTATAACATAAGCGGCGGAACTTTGCAAGAGGTGCGGACAATTTTCCCCTTTGTCCGCGGATGTCAAAACTGAGGAAAATTTCTCTGCTCCTCTTGCAATCGGGGCGGAGAAGTGATACAATATAACAGAACAGAGTAGGCATGCGCGCGTCAAGTGCCGGCAGGACGGGGAGTTGTCTGCCGGACGAATGAAGATTCTGCTTTGCAAAATCTTCAGCGGTGCGTCTGCCGCATCCCACTGTAGTACGGGAGACGGATCCTCTCATGTGCAGTCGGAAATTTTCTCACATCTGTTTATGGAGGTTCTATGGCAAGGACAAACAACAAATATGTCCGTGATCTGACCGTTTTCCCGCATCCGTTTTCCCTTGGCTACTGGAAAATGGCGGCACGGGAGCTGACCGATCTGCGTACGCTGATTTTTGCGGCGCTGATCATCGCGATCCGTGTGGCGCTCAAGCAGGTTTTCATTCCTGTAGGCGAAAGCCTGAGCATTTACATCGGATTCATTTTTACCGCTGTGGGCGGTTCCGTTTACGGACCCGTTATGGCACTGATTGTAGGAACGATTACGGATCTTCTCGGCTTCGTTGTAGCGCCGACCGGTCCGTTCAATCCGATGTTCACTCTGGTGGAAGTTCTGTCCACCTTCCTGTACGCGCTTGTGCTTTACCGGCAGAAGATCACTTTCTCCCGGATTCTTCTTTCAAAACTGTCGGTGAACGTACTGGCAAATATGCTTCTCCAGTCCTGGGTGATGTCCACTCTGTACGGAAAAGCATTCTATGTGTACGTTGTTCCGCGTATTATCAAGAACATCGTGATGCTTCCCTTTGAGGTTATTATCCTCTCGGTTCTCTTCGGTGCACTGATCGTTCCGATGATCCGGCTTCGCATGTACAATTCCACGCAGAATGCGCTGGTTCTGAGAACATCCTCGTACATAATCCTGGGCATTGTGGCGGTGGTTCTGCTGGTGCTTGCCATTGTCGTGGCAATGGATTACAACACATACAAGGATGCGTTCAAGGCATTCATGGATTCGCTGTTCGGCAAATAACAGAAACAATAAGGGGGCGCTATGGTGAAAAGATCCGTTTTCCGCAGAGCGCTCCCTCTTTTTATGCTCATGCTTGTGCTCACATCCTGCAATGCGGCAGAGGGCATGATGTCCAAACTGGGCTTTGATACGCATAATTACCGCGGTGAAAAAACGCTGGCGACGCATATTCCCGACAGCGAAACGGCACGGAAGCTGGCAGAGATGATGGGCGCGCTCAGTGTGAATTCTCCGTATCTTTCCCCGTTTTCCGGCGCGAAGGAAGCGGCACAGGTGTGCCGGGATGCGGTACTGAACCGGATGCTGGCGGAAAGTTACGCCCGGTATGCGGGCAATACAGCGCTGCTGACAAAAGCGGCGCAGTCCTATCCGCAGATGCAGATCAGCGTACTGATCCCGGCGGATGATTTCGAATCGGTGGTTTACGCCACTTTCGGCGGCAGTGAGAAGATCACCAACAAAAACGGGGAGATGTTCCGTTATCTGGATAAAATCGACGCCTATACTACGGCGGCAAGTCCGCAGCAAAGCAGTGTTGTGACCACGGTAACGCTGTGCGAGGAGACAGAGCGTACCTATCGCATCCGCTTCCGCAATACACTGGGCGATGTGGTTTCCCCTGAGTATTTTGCCCTGATCATCAAGCGGGATGACGGAACAATGTATGTCCGTTCCCTGGAGATTGTCGGATAAAAAACTTCCTTTTTCGCCTGTGGGCAGAGAAAGGAAGTTCTGTATCCGGTACGTGATTTTACTTGAGGAAATCCTCTCGCTGAGGCGTGAACACGTCCAGCAGAATGCCGTCGGTGAGTGCCACTACGCCGTGGATCTGATCCGGCTTTGTGTAGTAGGAATCTCCTGCTTCGATAATGGTGGTCTCTCCTTCGATCGTCAATTCAAACTTGCCGCTGACAACGTAGCCGATCTGCTCGTGCGGATGAGTGTGCAGTGCGCCGATGGAGCCTTTCACGAAGTGGACTTCTGCGCAGAGCATCTTTCCGGCGTGTGCCAGTACCTTGCGGGTGACGTTTTCTCCGGCGGGTGAGAAAGGCACGTCTTTGTTTTTGCAAACCATACTCGGTCTCCTTTTTATTTCGGAATGTATATTCACCTATATCATATCATAAAATCCTGCATAATGCAAGAAAGCGGAGGAAAAAATGGAAATCAGAAATGCAGTAAATCCTGTGGATTTCAAAAACTATACCACCGACAGACTCAGAGAAGAGTTCCTGATTCCGGTTCTCTTTATCGAGGATGAGATCAAACTGGTCTACAGCCATATCGATCGGATCATTACCGGCGGTGCAATGCCGATCGTGCGTCCTCTGAAGCTGGATGCGGGGGCTGAACTGAAAGCGGCGTATTTCCTGGAGCGCCGTGAGATGGGTATTATCAACGTCGGCGGCAAGGGAAGCGTAACCGTAGACGGTAAAGAATATACCATGAATCCCCGGGACGGCATGTACATCGGACGGGGCAATAAGGAGATCGTCTTTGCCTCGGCGGATCCGGCAGAGCCGGCAAAGTTCTATCTCAGCTCCTGCCCTGCACACAAGGAGTATCCCACCGTGCATATCGACATCACCAAAGCAAAGAAAGTTCCCTGCGGTGATGCGGAAAACTGCAATAAGCGAGTGATCAATCAGTATATCCATCCGGAAGTGATGCAGAGTTGTCAGCTGACCATGGGTTTGACTCAGCTGGAGAGCGGCTCCAACTGGAATACGATGCCCTGCCACACCCATGACCGCCGTATGGAGGTCTATATGTATCTGGATATGGGTCCGCAGGATGTGGTGTTCCATATGATGGGTGAACCGGCGGAAACCCGGCACATCGTGATGCGCAACGAGCAGGCGGTGATCAGTCCCAGCTGGTCGATTCACAGCGGCGTCGGTACGAAGAATTACAGCTTCATCTGGGCAATGTGCGGTGAAAATCAGGAATTCACGGATATGGATGCCGTGAAGATGGAAGATCTGCGGTAAAATCAAAGGAGTGATGCGGTCTGCATCACTCCTTTATCAGTTCGCTGAGAATTTCCAGCACCCGGAAGCGAATCTTGTATTTGACGCCGCTTTCGCGGCGGATCAGCTGATACTGCTCTGCGGAAAATCCTGCGGCGATAAAATCTTCATAGAATGCATCTTCCGATGCCTGTGCCGTGCACAGCTGCGGAAAGAGCACGCACCACCAGTTCTTCCCAGATCCTTCTCCCAAAATGACCCGCAGGGACATATATTCGCCCGCCGGCAGCGTGAATTTTTCATAAAACCGGACGGGATATTTCTCTCTGGTGAGCGTTACCGTCACCGGACATCCGGCAATTTCTTCTGCGAGGATGCGGATCGACTCACGGTGGGCATCCGCTGCAGCGAGCGCACTTTCGTAGGAATCTGCTTCGCCGACAGCGTCGGCAAGTACGGCGAGTACAGCGTCTCTGACTTCCAGCTTTTTTGCCTGATCGGCGGCACTGTCCGATTCCGCCAGCACATGCAGGCGGATCATGGAATCGTAGATCGCTTCCTCTCCGTGAACGGGCAGACAGGTGAAAAGAAGAAAAACGGCAAGCACCGCAGTGCAGAAGGACAGCATGAATTTCATAGAAATAACCTCCGTGATCGGGATGGAATATCCTTCCCCATTTTCACGGAGGTTATGCATGATTCAGGAAAAATCAGTGGAAAATCATGCCGAAGGGATCGAGGATGGTGTCACTCATGACAGCACCGCTGGAGAACAGGGCTCCGAGGATAATCACATACAGGATGACAAACAGGATGGACAGAACAAAGCTGATGGCGTACATGATCAGATATGCCCGGCAGAAATTCTTGCGGTTCAGATTGACGTTGTCGGAGAATGACCACATCAGCATAAGGATCAGACCGACCAGCGGGATCATGTTCAGCAGATGCAGAATCAGAAAGTCCGAGGTTTTCAGCGGCGTTGTATCCACCGCGGGAGCACTCTGCGGGGGAACGGTGAATGTTTCGGGCGCACCTGAGAGATTGGCGCCGCACTCGCCGCAGAATACGGAATCGGCGGGCAGCTCTCTGCCGCAGCGGGGGCAGCGTTTGGTCGGAGGTGTTCCGGACGGATTTTCATTCGGATTCATGGGCTCGTTGTTCATGTTCGGTTCTCCTTTTGGTTATGTGTTGTGTATGCGGAAAATCAGGTTGTGCCTGCATAACGGATCACATGATTTTTGATTGCTTCGAACGTTTTATCGCTGATGTCGTGCTCGATTTTGCAGGCATCCTCCGCCGCCGTTTCCTCATCCACGCCGAGGCGGATGAACAGCTGCGTCAGAAGTGTGTGGCGTTCGTAGGTCTTCTTGGCCATTTCACGTCCTGCATCCGTCAGGGACAGATGACCGTCTTCATCTACTGTTATGTATCCGCCGCTTTTGAGCAGACCGACGGCACGGCTTACGCTGGGCTTGGAATACCCCATATATTCACTTATATCAACGGCACGGACAGTGCTGCTTTTTTGGGAGAGGATGTAAATTGTTTCCAGATACATCTGTCCGGATTCCTGTAAGGGCATGGGAAAACCTCCGTCTTTGGTTCTACATATAATAAGCATACCATAAAATTATGAATAATTCAAGTGCTTATGATGTTTACATCAAATTGTCCTTTTTTTCAGAAAAAACAAATAATTATGCGGAAATGACAAAATGACAGATGAAGAAAATTTTTTTCGAAAAAGTATTGACAAATCCTCAGAAAATAAGTATAATTATGTCAGTTAGGACAGACTAACTTGTTTTTTGCCCTGTGGTTAGCGCAGGCTAACTTCCGTAGGTTTCCAACCACCGACAAAGAACGGCAAACGATAAGTTTTTTTGTCTGCAGCAAACAGCAGGAAACACCTGGGAGGAAATTTATGAATACGCTGAAAAATGTAAAAGTCGGCGGAAGAGCCAGAATCGTCAAGCTGTACGGTGAAGGTGCCGTAAGACGCCGTATCATGGATATGGGTCTGACCAAAGGCGTGGAAGTGTATGTGCGCAAAGTAGCGCCGCTGGGGGATCCGATTGAGATCAACGTCCGCGGCTATGAGCTTTCCATCCGCAAGGAAGATGCGGATATGATTGAAGTGGAGTGATTGTATGGATTTGAAAATCGCCCTTGCAGGAAATCCGAACTGCGGTAAAACAACGCTGTTCAACGCGCTGACCGGCTCCAATCAGTATGTCGGCAACTGGCCCGGGGTTACAGTGGAAAAGAAAGAGGGTAAACTGAAGAAGCAGGACGGCGTTATTCTGACGGATCTGCCCGGTATCTATTCGCTTTCTCCCTATACGCTGGAAGAGGTCGTCGCCAGAAATTACCTCATCGAAGAAAATCCGGATGCCATTCTGAATATCGTGGACGGCACCAATCTGGAGCGGAACCTGTATCTTTCCACGCAGCTGATGGAGATCGGTATTCCTGTGGTCATCGCCATCAATATGATGGATATTGTAGAAAAGAACGGGGACAAAATCCATCTGGATGAGTTGTCCCGGCGGCTGGGCTGTCCTGTGTTCGCCATTTCCGCGCTGAAGGGAAGTGGTATCGTGGAAGCTGCCGATGCGGCTATCGAAGCGGCAAAGCACGGCAAATGTATTCCGTCCCACGTCTTCTCCGGTACGGTGGAGCATGCGCTGGCACATATCGAAGAAGCTGTTCTGCACGATATGCCGGAGGAGCAGCAGAGATGGTACGCGGTCAAGCTGTTCGAACGGGATGAGAAGGTGATGCAGCAGCTGAATCTGCCCGCGGAGCGTATGGCGCACATCGAGGCGGATATCGTCGCTGTGGAGAAACTTCTGGATGATGACGCGGAAGCCATCATCATCAATGAGCGGTACAACTACATCACGGGTATGATGCAGTATTGCTGCAAGAAGAAATCGCTGAGTGCGCTGACGCTTTCCGATAAGATCGACCGCGTTGTCACCAACCGGATTCTGGCTCTGCCGATCTTTGTTGCAGTGATGTGGCTTGTGTATACGATCTCCATCGGTACGGTCGGCGACTGGACTGTCGGATTCATGAACGATACGCTCTTCGGCGAGTGGATCGTGCCCGCTGCGGCTTCGTTTCTGACTTCTGTCGGCTGTGCCGAATGGCTTGTCTCCCTGATCGCTGATGGTATCATCGGCGGCGTGGGTGCGGTTCTCGGCTTCGTGCCTCAGATGCTGATCCTCTTTTTGCTGCTTTCTCTGTTGGAGGATTGCGGTTACATGGCGCGTATCGCCTTTATCATGGACCGCCTCTTCCGGAAATTCGGTCTGTCGGGTAAGTCCTTTATTCCGATGCTTGTAGCCACCGGATGCGGCGTGCCCGGTGTTATGGCATCCCGTACCATCGATCAGGACCGCGACCGCAAAATGACCATCATGACCACCTGCTTCATCCCCTGCGGCGCAAAGATGCCGATCGTCGGTCTGATCGCCGGCGCGCTCTTCGGCGGCTCCGGATGGGTTGCCACCGCCGCGTATTTCATCGGCGTGGGCGCCGTGGTTGTCTCCGGTATTATCCTCAAGAAAACCAAGCCGTTCATCGGCGAGCCTGCTCCGTTTATCATGGAATTGCCCGCCTATCACGCGCCTGTGGCGACCAATGTTCTCCGCGCTACGTGGGAGCGCGGCTGGTCATTCATCAAGCGTGCCGGTACGGTGATTCTCGCTGCATCCGTGCTGATCTGGATCCTGAACTCCCTGTCCTTTGAGGGCGGATTCCACTATATCACCGAAGAGAACGGCGGCGCATCCATTCTGGAATGGCTCGGTTCTCCCATCGCGTTCCTCTTTGTTCCTCTCGGATTCGGCAACTGGCAGGCTGCTGTCGCAACCATCCTCGGTCTTGTTGCCAAGGAAGAGGTCGTTGGCGTGTTCGGTACACTCTCCCAGATGCTGGGCGAGGGCGTGGATCTGCTGGGCGAGGTGGATTCCGGTGCCTACGGCAATGCACTGCTCATCGGTCAGGAATACTTCGGCGGCTCAAAACTGGCGGCGTTCTCGTTCATGATCTTCAACCTGCTCTGCGCCCCCTGCTTCGCAGCTATGGGTGCGATCCGCCGTGAGATGAATAATGCAAAATGGACCTGGGCAGCTCTCGGCTGGATGACCGGCTTCGCCTATGCGGTTTCCCTCATGGTGTACCAGTTCGGACTGCTCTTTACCGGCAATGCGACAGTCTGGGTGATTCCCGCGTTTGCCGTGCTTGCCGTGCTTCTGTTCCTGCTTCTCCGCCCGATTCCCCAAAAGAGCGGTAAACTGAACTGAAAAATTTACTTACATAATCACATAATCACATAATCACATAATCACATAAAGGAGGATATGTTATGCTTGCATGGCTGAGTGCCAATCTGGCAACGGTTGTGGTCGCTGTGATTCTTGCCGCAATTGTGGCAGCGGTGATCTGGTATATGATCGCGCAGAAGAAAAAAGGTGCATCCTCCTGCGGATGCGGCTGCAGCAGCTGCGCCATGAGCGGCAGCTGTCACAGTGCGGCTAAAAAATAAAACCGGCGGCGCACCGATATGAAAAGCGAATCCCCGCTTTCCGATGATCCGGAAAGCGGGGATTTTTGATCAGTTACCTACCGTAACTTCGTATTCGCGGGTGACGTGCCTGGTTTTGCTGACGCGGACAGTGTACGTGCCGGCGGGGACGTTGTCGATTTGGTAAGAATCGGCTGTGACGGTGACTGTCACACCGTCAACCGCAGTCCCGTCTTTGAGAAGTTCAATTGTGACATTTCCTTCGCCAATCGATGTGATGCTGCCTCGGATGGTGTAAGTTTGAATAGTCTTGAATACGGGGTAAGGATAGTCGGAATCTCCCATCGTCCAGACGGTGACAAAGTCAAAACCAACGTAGGTGGACTGCTGCTGCATCTGTACATCAGTGCAGGCGACGGTCATACCGGGGATGTCTGCCGTGGGCGCGGAGCAGTCGTCGGAACCGATGCCGTTCTGGATACGGCCAAGATCGTCCGTGGCACAGCCGCCGAGGTAGTAGCAGTTGGAGATGGAGACGTTGTTGTATGCCTTTCCCACGATAGCGCCGATGTAGGTAGAAAGAACTGGTGCAGAATCATCAGAAGTTTTGTACAGCATACCCGTCACGGTGCCAATGTTATAACAATTCTGAATGAATGCCTCCGCTTTGGATTCACCTCCTGCAAGATAACCGACAATGCCGCCCACATTTTGACCGCCGTAAAATGCCCCCGTATTGAAGCAGTTGCGGATAGCTGTTTTTACCGCATAACCAACGATACCGCCCGCATACTGCATACTGCTGGTTGTGCCTGTCGGTGTAGGCATGGAGCCGGTGTTGTAGCAGTTCTCAATGGTGGAACCGGAGGCAACATAAGCAACGATGCCTCCCGCATAGGAGGAGTAGGAGGGGAAGGTGGAAGCAGAAACATCGCCACTGTTTGTGCAGTCCCCAAAGGTAAACGTTACATTGGAGTCGTTAGAATAGCAATATCCCACGATACCGCCTGCATAGGAGGCAGAAACGGTACCGTTGTTCGTGCAGTTTGTAAATGTGACGGAAGAATACATATCACAACATCCTACGATGCCGCCCGCATAGGAGTAGGAGGAGGAGGCAGAAACGGTACCTTTATTCGTACAGTTAGTGAAAGTGGCGGAAGCGCAATATCCCGCCACGCCTCCCGCATAGGAGGAGTAGGAGGGGGAGGAGACGGACGAGGAGGCAGAAACAATTCCGCTGTTTGTGCAGTCTGTAAATGTAGCGGAAGAATACCTATTACAACACCCTACGATACCTCCGGCATAGCGGGCGGAAATAGCTCCGCTGTTCGTGCAGTTAGTAAAAGTGGTGGAAGAATAAGCATCGCTCCCTCCCACGATGCCGCCCGCATAGGAGTAGTAGGAGGAGGAAACAGAAATGATACCGCTGTTCGCGCAGTTTGTAAATGTGGCGGAAGCGCGGCCATCGCAATACCCCGTGATTCCTCCCGCATAGGAGGCAGAAACAGTTCCACTGTTTCTGCAATCTGTGAATGTGGCGTAAGAATGCTCATCGCAATACCCCGTGATTCCTCCCGCATAGGAATCATAAGAGGAAGAGAAGGCAAAAACATCGCCACTGTTCGTGCAGTTTTCCATTACGGCAGAAATGGAAGAATAGCCGTTAAAATTAACTTCATCTTTACAATGTCCGATAATGCCGCCGACACACCTTTCGCCGGAAACGGGGCTGTTTTCGTTTTTGTAGGTATTCAGAGACAGGATGAGGGCAGCGTCGGCAGAAGAGCTTCCTTTTGCGTACCCGTACATCTGCCCAATAAGTCCGCCGACTTTTTCTTCGCCGAGGATTGCGGAATCTTTCACCGTACATCCTGTGATAGAGTACGCCGCCTCTGCTTCTGTCACATAATACTGCGCATATCCCACCAGCGCACCGACGTAGTCCGCGGCGGTGATGTCGGCGTTTGCGATGGTCACATTTTTGAAGGTGGCGTTATAGCTGTACCCGAACAGTCCCTGGTAGCTCATCCACTCCGTGCCGTTCAGCGCTTCGATGAACATTCCGCTGACAGTGTGTCCGCCGCCGTCAAACGTACCGCTGAACGGGGCGTTGGTGGTATCGTCTGTGTAGGCACCGATGGGTGTCCACTTCTTCGCGGACAATGTCCAATTATCCGCACTCGTATCATTCAGCACAATATCCGCAGTCAGCTTGATATACTTTCCCGCGTACGTCGTACCGCTGTTGACCGACTCCGCCAGATACGCCAACTGTTCTGCTGTGGCGATCTGATACGGGTCAGCTTCCGTGCCCATGCCGCCGGCAAATCCACTTGCGGCTGTGCCGTCCCATGCCGCCGCGCTAACTCCCACCGCAAACATCACGCAGCAAATCATCGCCGCGGCGGCGATCAGCCAAAGTTTCCGTTTCATAATGAAACCTCCCCAATATTTTTTTCTCCCGAGGTTTTACCCTCTATTAATAAAGACAATACTAAACCCTGTTTAGGTTTTATATTCCTGCTATTGTTTACAAAATATTCACAAAAAAGGTGCCGCAGACCTGCGGCACCTTCCCGTTATGCTTTTGTTTTGATCTCCGCCGCGAGAATTTCGTCCTTTCTCGCCAGCATTTCGCCGCTGAAGAGGGCTTCTTCCAGTTTCTCCACGCCGATGCGGTCGATCGCCGCGCCGAGGCGTTCCTTCTGATAACCGTTCGCCCGGAACCACAGCATGGTGGATTCCAGAATGGGGAAGATCTCCTCTTCTTTCACCAGACGGGACAGCGGTGTGCCCATGCGGGTATATTTGCCCCACGTGCCGCCCACATAGATTCTGTACACGGTTTCCGCTTCCGGTGCCACTGCGCCGAAGGGGCATCTGCCGATGCACACGCCGCAGTTCAGGCACTGTTCGCGGTTGATCACAGCTTTACCGTTTTCGATTGCTACCGCGTGTGCGGGGCATCTCTCCTTGACCTGGCAGACCGCGCATCCGCGGCATTTATCCGCATCGTATACGGGGACGCGGCGTCCCTCAACGCCGAAATCGTTCAGGCTGGGCTTCATGCAGCTGTTGGGGCATCCGCCTACGCCGATTTTGAACTTATGGGGCAGTGTCACGCCGCGCCAGCCGAGGTAATACTTTTCGTGGATTTCCTTAGCCAGCTTCTGGGTATCGCAGTTTCCGTACACACAGGTTGTTCCCTTGCACGCGGTGATGGGGCGCACTTTTGCGCCGGTGCCGCCGAAGGAGAGTCCTGCCTCTTCGATGAACGCGACAGCCGCGTCGATATTTTCATAGGGGATTCCGATGATCTCCGCGCACTGGCGGCTGGTGAACGCCACTTTGCCGCTGCCGTATTTCTCCGCGCATTCCGCTACCGTTTTCAGCTGCTGTGCCGAAAATACGGTTCCGGGAGCCAGTGCCCGTCCGGAAAAACACTCCGTTCCGCGATTCTGCAGAAAGCCCATTCCTTTTACGCGGTTAATATCCGCCTGAGTCAGTTTTGCCATATTCGACAACCTCCGATGTTTCCGTTTTCTTTATTATAACACATTTTCCGCATTTTGTAAAGATTGGACGGAACTTTTGTCGGATCATTCCGTCTGATAGTTAGAACCGAAAGGAGATGATTCCATGAAGAAATTCACAGCGCTTTTTCTTGTGATATGCAGTTTTATCGTTGCCGCCGGATGCGGGCTTTCTTCCTGTGATAAATCGGATGAATTCGTGATGGAGGGGTACTTCCTTCGTCTCACCGATGGGGAGTGTCTGATCGTGCTCAACCAAAAATCCCAAAACAAATACGGTGACACATATATGAAGCTGAACCCGGCTCCGCCGTGGAATCCGCCCGTTCTGCTGGATGCGTATCAAACGGGAGACCTTGTAGGTATCAGGGGATTGACGATCGCAGATCTGGATCCGCGGGTGTTTGATCTCAGCGGCATAGAACTGAAAAAGAAAGGGAATATCGACAACATTCCCGATGAGATCCGCGCTCTTTTCGCGGACAGAATCGGATAAAAAAGACGGAGATACCGCATGAAGAAAATGCGGTATCTCCGTTTTCGTCAGATCAGAAGTTTTTTTCACAGGCGTTCAGATATTCCGCGAAGCGCAGAAAAGAGGGACGCTCGGGAAGAGGGGCATGTGTCGGGGCAGTGTTGCGGAGGGAAACACGGTATGGGCATCCGGTGTGCAGGCACTGAGGCGCATTACTCCCGCAAAAAAGAATACCGTTGTGGCGCATACCGTCGGTGGATACGAAGAATCTGTATTACCTGATTATACAATTTCCAGATAATCCCGATCCGGAAGAGAGGGCAGCGTTTCGCAGGGATGATCCAGATAGAAGAACGCCACGGAGGAGATATCATCCTGCAGAGGCAGATACCGTCTGCCGGAACGCCAGCCGAGTGCCTGAATGGTTACGCGGAGATTTTCGTCAAACCGGATCGGATCAGTAACGTGCCAGCGATAGAGGGAGAATCTCTGCTGGGACGTGTACAGCCCATCGGGAGCATAGGGGATCATGCCGCTGTATGGTGTGCAGAAGGAAGTATACTGCTTATCCACATCGAAATTGTAAGCACCGCAGAAATAATCCTCCGTGCCGGTTCCGCAGATGGTGGGATATTCGCCGTCGCCGTCCATGTAGAACTTGATCTCGCCCTCGCCCCACCAGCCGTTGTTGTTGACTCCCCACGCCATGTAGGTGCCGATGTACTGTCCCTTGCCGGTGATTGTATCCAGAATCGTGTGTACATCTTTATAGGGCAGCGGATTGGAGCGGCGGAAATACGCATGGAAATAGCCGCAGTCCTCGCCCACATCGGTGAGGGTATAATCCACCTGATAATACAGAGTGAAGACTTCATCTGCCAGATTTTCTACGGTGATGCGGCATTTTTTGCGGAACGGCATCTGCCAGTAGCAGTTCAGTCCGTTGCGCGGATTGACACATACCGCCAGTGAGGAAAGCTGCCGATATACCGGCACATACGCATTGGCAAAGAAATCGCCCAGCGGGCATTCCACGGAGGGGATTTCACTGTCGCCCCAGTAGAAGCGGAGGATAACGTACCGTCCCGGTACACGGGCAGGCGTCAGCCAGATATGGTTGATGCATCCGGAGCCGTCGATTTCCGCCATGGTATAGGTGGTGTGCGGTTGAATATCCACGGATGGGGATACTTTCCAGCCTTTACCCAATTCTCGGGCACAGCCGGCTCCCGTTCCGCTTTCCGCCATGGCGCCGCCGCCTTTGCTTCCGTCAAAATTCTCCGGACTGATGGAGCGCGTCTTCGCATCGGACAGACGAAACAGATTGCTCATATCTGTGCCGACTCCGTTGAAGGGATAATCTTTCATGAGAATGCATCCTTTCTGTTTGATTGGTCAGAAGCGAAGGCTGTATGTTTCGCCGGCTTTCACGGGGAATGACGTGATTCCGTTTTCACAAGAACTGCCCTCAGCTGTACAAATATGTGCCAAACGGCAGATGCCGTCATGATCCGCGCGGACAGCGGCTTCGGTAAGTTTGCCGTTTTCCCACGCGGCATCCACTGTGTAGCCGCCGCGGGCACGGAGTCCGGTGAAGGAGCCGTTTGCCCATTCTGCCGGCAGACAGGGAAGCAGCTCAATGGCTCCCGCATGGCTCTGGATCAGCATTTCCGCCACACCGGAGGTGCCGCCGAAGTTGCCGTCGATCTGGAACGGCGGATGGGTGTCCCACAGATTGGGCATGGTGCCGGTGGTGAGCAGCTGACGGTAGAGATCGTGTGCACGCTTGCCGTTTCCGGTGCGCGCCCATGTGTTCAGTCGGTGCGCCATTGCCCAGCCGGTGGATTTATCCCCGCGCATTTCCAGCGAAACCTCTGCTGCGGCGAGGAGTTCGGGGGTGTTCTTTGTTACAAGCGTACCCGGATATACGCCCACCAGATGAGAGATGTGCCTGTGATGGGGATCGCCGATCTCTCCGTAGTGATTCTCTTCTCTGTATTCTTTCAGCTGACCGTCCTCGCCGATCTGTACGGGATCCAGCAGCGGCAGCTTTTCGCGGATGGAAGCGATCAGCGCATCCTTATCGCCGAGGATTTCAGCGGCGGCGAGCGTTTCCGTAAAGCATTCCCAGACCATGCACTGATCAAATGCACAGCCGCAGGTGCGGTAATATTCCTGCGTTTTGAGATCACGCTGTTCGGGGGATGCGGAGAACTCTACCAGCCATTTTCCGTCTTTCTCCACCAGCGTTTTTTCAAGGAATCGCGCCATGGATTTCAGCGGCGGATAGACGTCCCGGGCGAGGATTTCTCTGTCTCCCGTGAAGGCATAATAATCCCAGAACAGCATAGTGGTGAATGCGCCCGTACCGGGACCGGAATGGGATTTCGTACCGGGTCCGCTGACGGTATACGGCCATGCAGAGGTGCCGATTGCCCAGCCGTTGCCGCCTTTTTCTTTCGAGAGTCTGTCCGGATACAGTTCACCGATATATTTGTCGGCGAACGTCTCCGTTTTATCCATATAGGCGCGGCAGTAATCCACATACGGCTCAAATGTTTCCGTCAGATTGGTGAGGAACGCCGGCCAGTAGTTCATCTGGATATTGATGTTGTGCCAGTAGCCGCTGCCCCACGGAGGTCCGTCGTAGCGGTTCCATGTTCCCTGCAGATTGGGCGGGAGTGTGCCGGGACGTGCGGAGGAGATCAGCAGATATCGTCCGTACTGGAAGTACAGCTCTTCCAGATAGCGGCTCTCCTCGCCATTTTTGTAGTTTGCCAGCAGCTCATCCGTGGGGATTTTCGGCTCTTCGCCGCCGAAATCCACGCTGACGCGCTTATACAGGGACTGATAATCCTCGATATGCCGCTGACGGAGCAGAAAATATCCCAGTTCGGCGGCGGCATCCACCCGGGAAGCAACTTCCGGATGCGGATGCGGATTGCCTGCGTTTTTCTTTGCGGGATCGTTTTCCAGGAATACGCGGCTTTCCAACTTGTAATCCGTACCGAATGCGGCGATGATGTATGCGCTGTCCGCGCCTTCCACGCGCAGTGTATCCTCACCGGGGATGATTTCGCCGCCAACGGTGAACAGAGCGAACTGCGCCTCAAAATGGACGCGGTATTCGCCGTATACGCCGCCGATGGAAATTTTGTTGTCCATGACGATGGAATAGGCTTCGTCCCGGCTCTCGCCGCCAAAAGGCAGTTCGGGACGCATGGTGAAGGAAAGCGCGCCATGCTGGGAAGCGCCAAGGGAAATCGCCAGCACCTTATCCGGATAGCTTGCCAGATATTCCCGGCTGTAGATCACGTCGCCCACTTTGTAGGTCACACCTGCCGTGCCGTAATCGAGACGGAGATAGCGGCGGTAGCCGGTGACTTCTTCGTGACCGAAATCCAGATACAGCTCCGCGAAATTGGCGAGTCCGCCTCGGCGGTCAATGCCGTAACCGAGCAGGGGCGTGACAAGGGAGTTTTCCGTGATCTGCACACGCTCCGTACCGGTGCGTCCGAAAATATTGGCGCCGAACCAGCCGCATCCGATGGGCAGGGACCACTTCTCCCATCCGTCGTTCGGACCGGGTTTGCTGCCGCCGTGATTGCATATCTCGTCTCCGTCCGTGGGCGCTGGAGAGGTATACCACAGCATCATTTCTTTATCTGTCATATGGAAACTATTCCTTTCAGATATGTCCGATGTCTTCACTTTCTGTTTTTGCCTTTGCGTCTTCAGGAACCCACGCATCGTCAAAGTGGATCATGACGCCGCCTTCAGTCAGACGGGACTGCAGCTGTGCAATGTCCACATCGCCGACGGCACATCCGCTTTCGATGGCGAGAACAGCTGCTTCGCCGGCAGCCTGACCGGTGAGGATTGCCGGGGGAATCACGCGGAGAACATCCCACGCGTAACCGGAACCGGAGGCACTGCGGCCGGCGGTGATCATGTTCGGGAAGCCCTTGCGGACCAGCGTGCGCAGAGGAACTTCATACAGCAGATCCTTGTAGGTGAAATCGCAGATCGCACCGACGGAATCGTCAAAGTGGCGGTACGCATCCTCCGGGGTCAGCGTGTAATCACCGTCGATGCGGCAGGTGGTGCGGAAGCTGGGCATGCCGGGCATCATCACCAAGTCCCGCGTCCAGCGATCGGTTTTCTTGAGTTTGGAGAGCATCAGGGACTGATTGTCAATCAGATATTCGGATACTTCATCCACCGTCAGACCGGACCACAGCGGCTTGTCGGCAGGCTGATTTTTGCCGAAAAGATTGATTCCGCCGCCGCCCATGCCGACGTAAATGTTGCCGATATTGCCGGTTTCAATGGCTTTTTTGCATGAATCCAGTGTGACGCCTTTGGCGGTGTAAGTGTAGAAATTCTTTCCGGGTACGACCGGAACGCCGGCACGACGGAGCATATCCGCGTCACCTGTGGTGTCGATCACCATCTTTGCGCGGCAGAATTCTCTGCCGGATTTGCTTTCCGTAATCACACCGGTACATACGCCGTTCTCCATCACGGGAACGGAAGCGATGCAGTCATAGAGCAGTTCCACACCGGCGGAGGTGATCTGTTCCATCAGCACAAGTGCGAAGATGTAGGGGGAATAGCGGCAGGTGTAGCGGTGGCAGTTTTCCTTGTCCTCCGGCTCGCCGTTTTTCCACTCTTCGGGAATCGTATCCCAGGAATACTGTGCGGAAAGACGGAGCAGTTTTTCCGCCAGACCGGTGACGATCTGAATACCCCGTCCGTTGCACATGGGGACGAAAAGATTGATCAGCCCCAGCGTTGCAAGACCGCCGAGAATATTGGATTTTTCCAGCAGCAGGACCTTCCTCCCGCGCTCAGCCGCGGAAAGGGCAGCGGCAATGCCTGCCACGCCGCCTCCGGCAACGATAATATCATATTCTCCCCGCACGGGGATTTTTTCTTCACGGATAAACTCGCTCATAACAGCCTCTTTCTGCCGCTGTGCGGCGGGAAAATGGAAATTTACAGATAAATTATAGCATCCTTTTCATGTTGTGTCAATGTGAGGGGGAAGATTTAACAAAAACAAAACAAGCTGCCCTTTTGCGGCAGCTTGTTATATTGTTTGACTTGATCAGCCGTTGATGGCGTAAAGTGCAGCGTCGTTGAATGTGATCGGATACTTGGCAGCGATTGCAGCGTAGTCTTCCTGATACTTCTCGTTCCACAGAGCGCTGTGTGCGGTAGCTTCCCAAGCCTTCAGACCGTCGCCTTCCATGTACACAACATGGTAGCCGTACTCGGATTCAACAATACCGGTATCGCCGACTTTGCGTGCGCTGTCGAAGAGCCATGCATCGAAGCTATCCGTTGTTTTGCCTGCTGCAACATTTTCAAGCAGACCGCCGTTTGCAGCGGAAGAATCTTCGCTGTATTCAGCAGCCAGCTCAGCGAATTTTTCAGCGCCGGCACCGGATACCTGTGCGAGGATTTCTTCAGCCTTTGCCTTGGCAGCTTCAGCGGTCTCATAGGTGTCGGTGGTGAGCAGGATGTGACGGACGTTCTTGGTCTGGGATTCATCAATGGCGGCGGTGGAGGTCAGAATGTAAACATACTGAGCGGTGCCGTCCTCATTGGCGGAGGAGTAGGTATTGTTTGCCTTGCGGCTCTTGTCGAATGCCCACTCGGAGAATTCGTTCTCTTCCACATAGGAAGCACCCTTGACGATCATGGCATCCAGATCAGCCTTGATATCCTCATCGGTGATGTCGGTCTTGCCCTTGTACATATAATCGCGCAGATACTCTTCGGCGATTTTCTGGAATGCTTCCAGATTCTTGGCAGCCTTGAAGCGATCCACGAACTTCTTCAGGATATCCACGGAGATATCATCCGCATTGGTGGTGTCGGAGGTGGTCATGGTGAAGGTAGCGTAGTCGATCTGCTTCAGATCGTCCTCGTGCTCTTTCTTGTATGCGTTGTAATCATCGGAAGTGAAGTTATATGCTTCGGTCAGTGCGCCGTAGCACTTGGTATACAGAGCGGAAAGCTCCAGCACGTCGCGCAGATCCTTCTCGCTTACGCCTGCACCGTAGGTGGCGTGAATGTAGTAGGACTTGGATACACCGGCGGTCTTGGCAGCCTTCTTCAGCGCGGAGATTGCCTCGTCGATCTGCTTCTTGTCATCCTTGTCCAGCTCAAGTCCGCGTGCCTTGGCTTCCTCAGCGAAGAGGAGGATGTTGGTCATATCGGACTTGGCGGAGGTCATGAAGTAATCAAACCATGTGCCGGATTCCAGCATAGCGCAGCTCTGGGATTTCAGAGACTTGGAGGTATCCAGTCCGAAATACGCAGATGCCATCTCGCCGTAGGAATTCATGAAGTTGGAATAGATGGAATTGAAGAAATAGGATGCGTGGGTCTGATCCAGCTCGAAGTTTTCAGTGGATGCAGCGGTGGTCTGGCGCATGAAGAAGCCGCTGGAGACCATCTTGTTGTACGCAAGGGTGGATCCTACCAGTGCCACTGCCAGAACGGCACATACGATGCCGATGATCTTGTTGCGCTTGGCTTTTTTCTGCGCAGCTGCCTGCGCCTGTTTTTTCTGTTCTGCTGCGAGCTGCTTGGCTTCCTGATCAGCTCTCTTGGTTCGGTTGGCTTTTCCCATGATGTTGAAACCGTGCCTTTCCTTATATTATACTGCCCGTAATGGATGTTTTCGGGCATGAAAAATTGCGGATATGCCTGACGGCATTCCGAAACTGATTCATTATACCATAATCTTTCTCGGAATGCTATAGGAAATCCGCAAAATTTACATATAAATCACAAATTTTTCTGGATTATTTGGGGAAATGCGGGGAAATTACGCTTTACTTCCCATAGAGGAGCGGACGAGCCGGTCGATAAGCTCACCGTAGCTCATGCCGGTGTGCATCATAAGCTTGGGATACATGCTGATGGAAGTAAATCCCGGCAGATTGTTGATCTCGTTGAAAACCACACTTCCGTCCGCCTGTACGAAGAAATCCACCCGTGCCAGCGTCCGGCAGTCCAGTACCCGGAAGATTGCTTCGGCTGTGCGGCGTACTTCCTCCCGCACCGTGTCGGGAATGCGCGCCGGAATATGGAAAACAGAGGAGTCGGTTATGTATTTGGCGTCGTAATCGTAAAACTCCGCGCCGGCAACGACAATCTCCGCACAGTCGGAGACGGTGCAGATGCCGTTTTCTTCAAAGACGGCGGTTTCGATCTCCTGACCGACGATGGCTTCTTCCATGAGGATCTTGTCGTCTTCCCTGAATGCGATTGCCATGGCGGAAAGAAGCTGCTCACGGTTCTTTGCTTTGGTCACACCAACGGAGGAGCCGGTGCGCGCCGGTTTGACAAAAATCGGATAGCCCAGCTTTTCCTCCGCTTCTGCGGCGACGGCATCTTCTCTGCCGCAGACCTCCCGGCGGCGCAGAATCAGACAGTTCGCCTGGCGGATGCCCAATGTGCCTGCAACGGATTTGGTCAGTGCCTTATCCATGCAGACAGCGCTGGAGGCGCTGTCGCATCCCACAAAGGGAATGCCGGCAGAGGCGAGAAGCCCCTGGACGCGTCCGTCCTCGCCGAATGCACCGTGCAGTACGGGGAATACCACATCCACAGGGACAGAGCGGAGATTGCTTCCGTCCGCATCCCGCACAAGAAGTGCGCGTGCATCGGGTGACAGATCCACGCTGACCCGGGGCAGGGAAGCGATATTGTCACACCAGCTGCCGTCGGCAATGGCGGCATAATCACCCTGCCAGAGTGTCCAAAGACCGTCCCGGGTAATGCCGACGGGGATGATATCATATTTTTCCGGATCTGCATTGGTGAGTACGGAATAGGCGGAGAGCAGGGAAACCTCATATTCAGAGGATTTTCCGCCGAAAAGAATGCACAGTCGGATTTTCTTCATTATAATTGCCTCGTAGTGGTAGATTTCAGAGAACACCTGCGCGTTTTGCCTGCAGTACGCGGTCATTGCCGCCTGCGTCCCGCAGAATTGTTCCGCAGAAGCCGTATTCCCCGGCGATGGCGAGCACAGCCTCCGCCTGGGATGCGCCGAACTCCATGAGCAGAATTCCCTCGGGTTTCAGCGTCCGTTCAGCACATCGGATCACACCGCGGATCACGGACAGACCGTCACCCTCATCGGTGAGTGCACAGCGCGGCTCGAAGGAAAGCTCCGGGGCAAGTGTCTCCATTTCATCTAATGCAATATACGGCGGATTTGCCGTAATACAGTCAAATTTTGTGTCGGTTGAGAATACATCGCCGGTCACGTCCGCTTCCAGAACGGTAAAGCGGTCAGCAACATCCAGACGTGCCGCATTTTCGCGGGCGATTGCCGCAGTGGAAGGGACGATCTCCACGGCAGTTACGGTGATGTCCGGACGGTAATGCGCCAGTGCGATGCCGATACAGCCGCTTCCGGTGCACAGATCCGCGATGCGGGCACGGGGCGGCAGCGTATGCAGGGCTGCCTCCACCAGCGTTTCCGTATCCGGGCGCGGAATCAGACAGTCCGGTGATACCGCAAATGTCAGTCCCATGAAATCCCATGAGCCGAGAATGTACTGCAGCGGCTCGCGGCTGCAGCGGCGGCGGACGGCGTCTTCCAGTCCCTCCGCGGTGAGTTCTTCATTGCCCATGGTAAAGAGCCGGGCATCCGAGAAACCGGTGAAGTGTGCGGCAAGAAGCCGCGCTTCCCATGCAGCATCTTCAATGCCGGCGGCGAACAGTGTGCGGCGGATATCGTTCAGTGTCACTGTACGTCTGCCTTGTCTTCGTCTTCCGGCTGAGATGCTTCTGCATTTTCTTCCTCATGCGGGAATTCGTCGGGCATGGCGAATTTCAGTGCGGCGATTGCCACCTCAAGCTGGGATTCATCCGGCTCGCGGGTGGTCACACGCTGCATCCAGAGACCGGGTGCAGAGAGGATTTTCGTAAGCGGATTGACATGCTTGCCTGCGTACATGATGAATTCAAATCCCAGACCGACAATCAGGGGGAGCAGCAGCAGTTTTCCGCCCACGCGGAAGATCAGATTGTCCCAGGTGAGCAGGGAGTTGATCAGAATGCTGAGGATCAGAATCACGAAAATGAAGCTTGTACCGCAGCGGGGATGGAAGCGGGTACATGTTTTCGCGTTAGCGGGCGTCAGCTCCAGCCCGGCTTCATAGCAGGCGATGGATTTGTGCTCCGCACCGTGATATTCAAATACGCGGCGCATCTCTTTCATAAGGGAGCAGAGGCAGATATAGGCAACGAAAATGCCGATTTTCATCACACCTTCGATCAGATTGCGGAACCAGCCAAGCCCGCCTGCCAGAGAATCGATCCAGGAGGTTACCAGAGACGGCAGGAACATGAACAGCACCATGGCAAGCGCCACGCCCAGAACTGAGGCGATGCTCATAAGTACCGTGAGGAATTTGTCGCCCATTTTGGAGCGGAGCCATTTTTCTGCTTTGGACTCCTCATCCACTTCATCCAGCCCCAGCATGTCGGCGGATTTCATCAGCGTCTTATAGCTGAGCATCATGGATTCAATGAAGTTGACAACGCCGCGGATCAGCGGGATGCGCAGGACTTTGTGCTTTTTGCGCAGAGATTCGTATTTTTCCGCGTCAAGACGGATTTCGCCGCTTTCATCGCGGACGGCAAGGGCTGTGCGATCGCCGCATTTCATCATGACACCTTCCAGTACGGCCTGACCACCCACTTTACCCAGGCGGCAGGCGTTGGAATTGTCCGTTTTTTTATCTTTCATCGGTCTATGTAATCCTTTCTTAGCGCCGTATTTTATTTCATACTTAGTCAGTATATCACATTTTTATCGGGAAATAAAGAGGAATTTGTAAACAGCAAAAGATTTTCATCACAGAATACGACACAGCACTTCGGCATCCGCCGATTATCGGGTGCAGGATTACGGGAAAACAGCGTTTTTTGCGCATTCTGCACAAAAAACATTTTCGGCTTCTGCCGTAAAGGAAATGTTGGAAAAAGTTGACGAGTTTTCAACACTCTGTGGAAATCTGTGTGGAAAAACCGCCGGATTGGGGAAATCTGAACCGAACAGGGTGTTGAAAAGTTGAAAACCCTGTTGAAAACTTGATGGGGTTTCCACAGTGCGGTAAAAGGCGGATGCCTTAAATGAGAATTTAGGAAAAATGCAAAAATCATCTTGACAGGGAATCCGACAGAAAAAGTGAGAGGCACGAAGACGTGCATGACCCCGGCGTGGTCAGTCATACAGGATCGTCTTCGCGCCTGCCTGTAGTAGTATATGCATCTGCGGCAGATTTATACAGTGAAAAAACAAAGCGGGAGAACATTTGCAGATGTTCTCCCGCGGATGCGGTTTCAGTAATGTCTGTGTCTGCGGATCTGCCGCTCACGTCGGCGTGCTTCCAGCAGTATGTACAGAATGGAAAACAGAATGACAAACACCATGGTGGCACGGAAGAACCGTCCCTCTGTGAATTCACGAATCTGCTGCAGCAGATACAGAAAATCACTGCGTCCCACAGCGGCTGTCGCAATGAGATCGGTGCTCCCCAGAATATCGTCTCCCCATGTTACGGTGACTGTTCCGCAGACCTGACCTGCTTCCACCGGCGCTGCAAGAGAGGTGCCGTGGGTGGTGTAACTGAGATGGATATCCGCTTCCGGATTTATATCGGTGGGCAGATACCGCACGATGGCTTCCGCAGGTACAAGCGTTACATGATCCACTGTGGAGGAAAGAGAAACCGGCAGCTCGCAAATTCTTGCGGATGCAGGCAGCACTTCGGTGTAAGCGTAGGAGGCAAATGCCCATTCCAGCAGAAGTTCCGCATTTTTGTAACTCCAGATGGCATCATCCGTTTCCTCGGCGTTCATTACGACGCAGAGGTAGGTCAGATTTTCCTGCCGGGCAACGGAGACGATGCAGTAACCGGACTGCACCGTGTACCCGGCATTCATGCCGAGAGAATCGGAGTCATAATAGCGGGTGTCGAAAAACTTGGAAATCTGACTGTTGCGGTTCCATAGATTGCGGTAGTCGCTTTTGTTGGTGTTGTCCATGACGTATTTTGTCACGGATGTGATTTCGATAAATCCCGGCAGGCTGTAGGCGTATCTGGCAATGGCAGCGGTGTCCGCCACGGTAGTGACCATGGCATCGTTGTGCATGCCGGTAGGATTGGTATAATAGGTGTTGTACGCGCCGATACGCTGTGCCTTGTCATTCATCCGCGCCACAAAATCCTCGATGGATCCTGCAACGGAAATCGCCAGCACCTGCGCCGCATCGTTGGCTCCGTAGACGAGGAGTGCATGCAGCATGTCCGAGACCGTAACAACTTCGCCCACTTTCAGGGCGATATTGTTGCCGACCACTTTGTTCAGCATGGCGGAGGTTACGGTGATCTTCTGATCCATATCACCGCCCAGTTCTTCCAGCGCCAGAATACCGGTCATCAGCTTGACAGTGGAGGCGGGATATATACGCTTGTCCGCTTCATATTCCAGAAGCGTCATATCGTTTTCAAAATTGTACAGATAGGCGCCGGCGGCGTGTTCGATGGCAGGCGGTTCCGCGGCATGAGCGGGAACGGATGCAAACAGCGGCAGAAGCGCACTGAGAATTGCGAGGAAAGCAGTAAAGCGAGTCAGTCGGGAATTTCCCATGGGCACCTCCTCTCAGAGCTGCCGGGAGGCAAAATACTCCCGGGCGGCGGCAATATCTCCCCGGATGGCGCTCTGCAGCGCTTCAAGGGAGGGGAATTTTCGCTCATCCCGCAGGCGGCGGAAGAATTCCACGCGTACGGTTTCCCCGTACAGATCTCCGTCATAGCCGATGATATGTGTTTCACAGTTGATGTGCCCGTCCCCCGGAACGCTGGGGCGGCTGCCGATGTTGGCAACGCCGGGGCAGATCCGTTCCCCGACGTGGCAGAGACAGGCGTAAATCCCTTTTGCGGGAATAATATGCCCGGCGGGGAAATCCTGATTGATGGTGGGGAGACCGATGGTGCGTCCAAGTGCATTGCCGTGGAGCACAGGCAGGGAAACAGAAAAAGGACGTCCCAGCATTTCGGCGGCACTCTCCATATCCCCCTCAGCAAGCGCAGCGCGGATGCGGGTGGAGGAGACGATCCCGCCGCAGGCACACACCGGCTCAATCACCGTGAGAGGCACGCCGTGTCCGGCGAGAATATCCCGCAGAAATGCGGCATCCCCGGTGCCGTTCCGTCCGAAATGAAAATTGAATCCGCAGACAACTGCGGCGGCGCGAAGGCGGTGCAGCAGGTATTCTTCCACGAATTCTTCAGCGCTCATGGAACGGACGGCAGAGAAATCTTCGAAAATGGCGTAGTCCATCCCCGCGCGGGCGAACTGCAGGCGTTTTTCCTCCTGCGTTGTCAGTGACGGAACGGAGGCATCACTTTTTACAAGAGATGTGAACGTCCATACGGCACAGTCGCATCCGGCGATGCCGGCGGCGTCCCGTGCGGCACGGAGCAGCTTCTGATGCCCGATATGCACGCCGTCGAAATTGCCCAGGGCGATGGAAAGAGGACGGTCGGGCAAATCCCCGACCGCCGCTGTGGAAAGTCTATATACAGTCATACAGGTACCTTGTTATCTGTGCGGCTTAAAATAAGGCGCGCAAACAAAACCCGTCCCCGATAAAACTCAGAGGCTCAGGTAATTGCGCACCAACGCGCCCATCAGCTCATCGCGGTCAATACGGCGGATGAGACTGCGCGCGTTTTTATAGTTAGTAATATAGGTAGGATCCTCGGAAAGTATGTATCCGACAATCTGATTGATGGGGTTGTATCCCTTCTCGGTCAGTGCATCGTATACAGTCTGAAGGATCATTTTCAATTCCCGGTCTTTTTCGTCACGGATCGAGAACGTGATGGTTTTTTCGTTGTCAATTTTCGGCATGTCTGAACCAGCGCACTCTGCGCTCTTCCTTTCTGCGGTGAAAGATTCCGCATCTACACAGTATATTATACCGCTTATACGCTGCAATTGCAAGTGGGGCGGAGAAATCTTTATAATTTTTTAAGCAAACACTGCGCGGATATGCAGTGTGGAAAAATCCGGCATTCCGGTATGATGATTTTCGGTATATATTATGGAAGTTTTCCGTAATTCTTCGATAAACTCTTGCAATCATGACGGGTGTGTGTTATAATCTTCTCAGATTCAAATGAATCAAATTCTATGAAATAAGGTGGATAACAGTATGGCACAGAAACTGCGTATTGGTATCATCGGTACGGGCGGTATTGCCCACTCTCATATGCGTGCTTATTTGCGCCGCATCGAAACCAAGGGAGATATTGAAGTTGTAGCCGGATGCGATATCATTCCCGGTAAAGCAGAAGCATTCTTTAAGGAATTCGGCGTGGAGGGCGTAAGTTGCTACGAATCCCACGAGGAAATGCTGGATAAGGAAAAACTGGACGGCGTATCTGTTTGTACATATAACCGTCAGCACGCGGCTCCGACTATCTGCGCGCTGAAGCATGGCATCAATGTTATTCTGGAGAAACCATTCGCTGTTACTCTGGAAGAGTGCGTTGAGATGATGCGCGCGGAGCGGGATAGCGGCAAGATTCTTTCCGTAGGTTTCCAGCCTCGTTTTGACAAGAACATGCAGCAGATCAAGAAGATCGTCGAATCCGGCGAGCTGGGTGATGTTTACTACATCCAGACCGGCGGAGGCAGACGCCGCGGTATTCCGGCATATGACACAAAGACTACCTTTATCGAAGAAGAGACTGCCGGTGTCGGTGCTCTCGGTGATATCGGATGCTATTCCCTTGATATGGTGCTCAACGCTATCGGTTATCCGATGCCGCTGACCGTTTCCGGCTTCAAGACCGCATACTTCGGTACTGATCCTGAAACGTATCGCTATAAATGTGCAGAGCCGGACCGCATTGCTTCCCTGTTCGGCGTAGACGATTTTGCCGGTGCCCTGATCCGTCTGGAGGGCGGTATTGTGCTGGACTTCCGTATCTCCTGGGCGATGAATATTGACACTCCCGGCGACACCATCATCCTCGGTACCAAGGCTGGTCTCCGTATTCCTTCCACGGACTGCTGGAACGGCACTGTAGGCGGTCCTATGACCATCTACCGTCAGTGCGCCGGTCAGTCTGTACAGATGGAAGTTCCGATTCTCAAGGATTCACCTGCAGACGGAAATCTCTGGGACCGTAAGATCGGTTCTTTCGTGGATGCCATCCGTACGGGCGGCAAGGCTCCCATTCCCACCAGCCAGATCATTAAAAATCAGGCAATCATCGACGGTATCATGCGTTCCAGCGCACTTGGCCGCGAAGTTGAAATCAATATTCCCGAAATCTGATGCGAAAGCGGCTGATGCAGATCCCTGCATCAGCCGTTCCCATATCCGAATACAGTCAGGGAGAGCGAAAAATAATAATGAAAGATAATTTCACCCGCGCTGTTCGTTTTGAACGGCCGGACTATATTCCGATGACGTTCCACATCAATTCCGCCTGCTGGAATCATTATCCCAGAGAAGCGCTGTGGGATCTGATGGAAGAACACAAAATTCTGTTTCCGGGTTTCAAGCGTCCGTCCGGAACCTGGAAGCCGAAATATATTTCCTGTGCCCGCAAGGATAAGCCGTACACGGATCCGATGGGCTGTACCTGGTACACCTCGGAGGATGGCATCACCGGGACAGTCAAGGGACATCCGCTTTCAGACTGGTCTGCGTTCGGTACAACGTGGCATATGCCAGATCCCACGAAAACAGACGGTCTGTATTCCATCGATCTGTCAGGAGAAATGCTGCTGTATGAGACGATGCGTGAAAGAGGCGAGACCTTTCGCGGAAGCCTGCGTCACGGACATACGTTTCTGCAGCTGAGTGATCTGCGCGGTTATGAAAATCTTCTCTTTGATATGATGGATGAGGAACCGCAGCTGGATGAACTGATCGATCAGCTGTGTGAATTCAATCTGGCGCTTGTCCGCCGCATGGTGGACAGCGGATGCTGCAGCTCGATTGCGTATCCCGAGGATCTCGGTATGCAGATCGGTCCGATGCTCTCGCCGGAAATGTTCCGGCGGTACATTCAGCCGTCCTACCGCAAACTGATGAAGCCTGCGCGGGATGCGGGTATCCCGATTCATATGCATTCGGACGGTGATATCCGCGCCTTGGCAGATGACCTGATCGAAAGCGGCGTGGAGGTTATCAATCTGCAGGACCTGGTGAATGGCATCGACTGGATCGTCCACCGGTTCCGCGGTAAAACCTGTGTGGAGCTGGATATTGACCGTCAGCGGATAACACCGTACGGGACACCCGCCGAGGTGGAGTCGCTTATCCGGGAGGAAGTGGAAAAACTGGCACTTCCCGAAGGCGGTCTGTGCATGATATACGGTCTGTATCCGGGCGTTCCTCTGGAAAATGTCAAAGCTCTTATGGATGCTATGGAAAAGTATATGTTTTATTTCAGCTGAGGGGGGATTTACTTGAAAGCAGAACTGCGGCAGGGTGAAAATTTTGTTTTGTTTTCGGATTTCCGTCACTATGCGCAGGATGAAGCGATGGGCAATCTGTATAATACGGCATTCTCCGTACAAATCAGATCAGGCATGTTCGCCGGTGCAGGCAGGTGGATGTGCGACCGCAGTGCGCTTATAACCTTTGCGGAGGAAATGGCTGATCTGTACGCGTTCAGGCGGGAATCCGTCCGGCTGGATGATCTGGAATACGGCAGCTATATGGAACTGACGATGGATAAGACCGGTCATCTGCGTGCAGCAGGTACCGTATACGGAAGCGCGATGGAACAGGTGCTGCAGTATCACTTTGCAGCGGATCAGACTGTTCTGCGGGAGTTTCTTGCGTCATGGCAGAAGCTTGTTCTGGCACTGTAAACAGACAAATTAAGAAGAAGGGGCTGTTGCAAATATGGGAATTATCCCCATATTTGCAACAGCCCACCCGTAATGTCCCCATGAAATGGGGACATTACGGGAAATTCCGTAGGAATTTGTGGCGAGCGTTTCCGTTTTTTGCCC